>CAYRKE010000005.1:0-37081 GCA_964424695.1 uncultured Polyangiaceae bacterium | reverse complement strand
ACGACGCCGCCCGTGTTGCCCACGACGCCGCCCGTGTTGCCCACGACGCCGCCCGTGTTGCCTACGACGCCGCCCGTGTTGCCCACGACGCCGCCCGTGTTGCCCACGACGCCACCGCTCGCGGGCGTCACATCACTGCCGCCGCCTGTCGAACTCCACGGACTCGAGCTGCCGCCGGTTCCGAACGCCTGATCGTCCGAGCCCCCGGAACCGGTTGAGTCGTCGGTGGCCCCGTCGTCATCAGCGCCGCAGGCTCCGGCCAGGGCGGCGGCGATCAGAGCAAGACCAAGGGCGAGCGTGGGCCATCTACTGTTTGCGTTCATTCTTGCGGAGCTCCAGAGGTGAACGGAGAAGGAGTGTCGGGGTCCAGAGGCCTGGGGCGAGCCAGCGCGGGCTCATCCGTCACGCCAAGGAATAGTGTCAGGTACAGTGTTCGCCCGGGCCACGGGGCAGGCGCAGAATCGACACAAGGCATGCTCACTTGTTGTGGCCGCGGAAAGTGACAATTGTGATCCTCGCGACGCCCGAATGAGCTTGTCGCACCAATACTCCAGGCTGTGGCGCAGCCTCGCCAGCGGGCTCCGGCGGGCCGCAATGAATTCGCTGACGACAGTATGCCGCACAAGCATGCCCCTATGGCGAAAAGCAACAGCGTGTCGCGCACAGTGCCCCGCGCGAATCCAACTCGTTCAAAGGAATACACTCTTGGTGTTTCGTCGGTGGACATCGCGGTGTGCCTGAGGAGGTTGGCCCCCGCAGGCTCGGCCGCCGGTCTCCGGAGACCGGGGATGCACCGTGGATTTTTGCAGGGAGGCAACCCAGCCGCTACCCTTGCCGCCTAATGACACGGCTGCTCCCTTCCTCCTCGGCAATGGCTCTTACCCTTTGCGTCGTTCTTGGCTGTGAAACGCACAACCATGGGCAGAAAGCGGAGCCCGTCCAAGCGGCCACGGCTTCGAGCTCGGCGCTGGAAGAAGCGACACCAAGACCGAGCACGTCGTGTTCGCACGGACAACCTGTGAGCGCGAGTGCCTGCGGAGGGGACACGACAGGGGCAGACCGGACCATCCGCGACGGGGTTGATCCCCAGAGCGGCAAGCCCATGCAATCAGTCGGCGAGAGGCTGGGGACTGCGCCTCTGGTCTCCGTTGCAGCTGTGCTCGATGCTCCAGACTCCTTCGTCGGTAAGACAGTCCGCCTCGAGGGTGACGTCACAGCGATGTGCCATCATCGACGCGCCTGGTTTGCCATTCAGGACGATGGCGCGCGGGATGGCCGCTACATGAGGGTCATGACGGCACCTGGGTTCCTCGTCCCGGCGGGCTCGATCGGACGACGAGCGAGGACGGAGGGTAGGATCGATGTGATCGAAGTACCTGCGGCCGCCGCGCGACACTTTGCGGCTGAGCACGCACTCGGCGACGCTTCCGCGGTGCGGGGGGCGGAGCGGCGTGTTGTCCTGCGCGCGACGGGCGCCGAGTTCATCTAAGATGCCTCGCCCCGCGTCTCACCAGGGCATTGACCCACCGCACCGTTCGTGGAGGCGACCGCTGCGAACATGGCATCGGGACCTGGGGTACCTGTGTGCTGCGCTGACCGTCGCATACGGTATCAGTGGCATCGCGGTGAATCATCGCGGCGATTGGGACTACAATCGAGCCAGCGCGACGACACGTTTCGCTTTGGGAGGGCCCGCTGGACTCTTACCCGAGGTCGACGCCGCCCGTCGCGCGGTGCTCCTGCGCGATCCCGAGTCTCTCACCTCCGACGAAGAGGACCTTCTCGCCAGAGTCCTCGGCCGCAGACTCGGTGCCGTAGAGCCCCCCCACAACACGTACTGGCGAAGTCGTCAGGTGTTGGTCGTCCACCTAAGTCCTGGGGATGCCGACCTGGTCGCTTACGACGTTCGAACTGGAGTACTGGAGCGCACGCAGCGAACCGAGCGGCCCGTTCTGCGGCAGCTGAACTTCCTTCACCTGAACGAGGCTGGGCGATGGTGGACGTATGTCGCTGACGCGTACGCCGCCGCGCTCGTCTTCCTGGCCCTCTCCGGGCTGGTCATGGTTCGCGGACGCCGTGGCCTCTGGGGACGAGGCGGTGTTCTCGTTGGGATCGGACTGCTCGTCCCCACGGTGGCCCTCGTCTGGCTTGGTCTTGGCTGAGGTCGGTCTCAAAACGCTCGGGACCAGCCGGCGCGCGGAAGCGCCCCCCGGGTGATGGGAGGACTTCCGAACGCCGATGTCCGAGGCGCCCCAGTCTCGGGGTCTAGACCAAGATCTTGTCCGCGTGCAGTAGATCCGCAAACGAGCCGTTCTTGATGGCTTCTGCGTTCTTTTGAGCGTCCGAGAGCGCGGTGAGGATGTAGCGGTTCGCGATGAACACCTTTCGGGGCTCGATCGTGGCGTCATCGAGAAGCAGGTACCCGATCAACGCTGCACCATAGAGCTCGACGAGCAGCCGAGCCGCGACCTCCTGGAACGTCGAATCCTTGCGCTCCGCAATGTAGCGCCGACATTCAACGAAGATCTCCCGGGCTTCTTTGAGCTGTGCCGCCAGCGTAGCAAGGGCTCCCTTGTACTCTTTGGTGCCGTGCTCGGCGAAGAACGGCGCAAGAACGTCGTTACTCACCCCACCAATGGCGGCGACAATCTGCAGCTGCGAGGTTCCTTCGTAGATGTTCGTGATGCGCGCGTCGCGAACCAGCTGCCCGATCTTGAATTCCTGCATGTAACCCGTGCCACCGTGGATCTGCAGGGCGTCATAGGTGATCTTGTTGGCCGCCTCGGTGATGATGTACTTGGAAAGGGGAGTGAGGAGACCCGCGATCTTGTTGACCTCGCGAAGCCGCGCAGTCACGTCGGTCGCGGACAGCCCTTTCTCCTTGAGGCGATCCGCCTTGATTTCCAGCTTCTCCTTGAGGTCCACGCAGCGGCTGGCATAGTAAAAGAGCGATCGGCATGCCTCGAGCGAGACTCGCATCTCGATCAGCATGTTGGTAACCACGGGGATCTCGTAGATGGGCTTTCCGAACTGTTCCCGTTCTCGGGCGTACTTGAGCGCCTCTTCGTAGGCCTGCTGCGCGATCCCGAGCGCCTGAGAGCAGACACCCATACGCGCCCGATACATCAGATCGAGCGTGTACTTGATGAGCCCCATCTTGCGCTTGCCGACGAGCTGCGCGGGGGTGTCGTTGAACTGGAGTTCGCACGTGGGCGACCCCTTAATCCCGAGCTTGTGCTCGATCCGGCGCACCACGACGGTCTCATCACCTCGGCACACGAACATACTGAGACCGCGGCCGTCCTTCGACCCCGGTTCGGAGCGTGCAAGCACCAGCAGAACCTCGCCGTTGCCGTTGGTGATGAAGCGCTTGACGCCGCGGAGGCGCCATTCACCCTTGTCGTTCTGGTACGCTTGGAGCTTGACGGCCTGCAGGTCACTGCCGGCGTCGGGCTCGGTGAGCGCCATGGCGCCGGTGTAGTCGCCGCATGCGAAGCCGGGGAGAAACTCCTGCCGCTGCGCGTCGTCGCCGAACTTGTAAAGGCAATCCGCGATGTCCTGAAGCCCGAAGATATTCATCAACGAAGCGTCGGCGCGCGACACCACCTCGACAGCCATGGTGTAGATCGTGAACGGGAAGTTGAGCCCACCGTACCGATAGGGGAGGATCATCCCTCGCAGATCGGCCTTGGTGAGCTGCGCCAGGGTCTCGCGAGTGCCCTTCGCGTAGGTTACCTTGCCGTCCGCAAGCTGGGCGCCTTCTTCATCGACGCTCGAGCCTCGCGGAGCGATGTAGTTGCCCGCCAGGTCGCCGACCAAGTCGAGGATTCGCCGGTAGTTCTCCATGGCATCGGCCACGTCGACTGGGGCGTGCGGAAAATCCTTCGAGTACGAGAAGTCATCCTCATTGATGGTGATGATCTCGTCCAAGACGAACTGGTTGAAGTGAAAGAGTACGTCGGGGTTGTCCGAGAAGAAATTCGGCATGAGTAGCTCCTACTTCAGCCTCTGCTTGTAGGCTTCGATGAGGCGAGGAATCACCTCGGTGGCATCGCCCACGATTCCGTAGTGCGCGATGTCGAAGATGGGTGCATCGGGGTCGGTGTTGATGGCGACGATCTTGCTGGACTCCTGCATCCCAGCGCGATGCTGGATGGCTCCGGAGATCCCCACGGCGATGTAGAGCTTGGGCCGGACCGTTACGCCCGTTTGCCCAACCTGCCTGTCCGGCGTGACGAACCCGGCATCCACCGCCGCGCGGGTGCCTGCGACTTCTGCGCCCAGGACGCGGGCGAGTTGCGTCACGAGCCCAAAGTTGGCCTTGGTCCCCAGCCCATATCCGCCGGCCACGATGATCGGAGCTCCCTTGAGATTGGTGCGGCTCTCCTCGCGATGGCGCTCGATAATCTGAACGAGCTCGTCGCTCGGGTCCGCCTCGTAGGGCAGTTGAGTAATCGTGCTGCCCCGAGTCTGCGACACGCGGGCCATCTCCATTACGCCTTCACGTACCGTCGCCATCTGGGTGGCCGTGTCCGGCGTGATGATGGTCGCCAGAATATTGCCGCCAAATGCTGGGCGTATCTGGAGCAGGAGTCGCGGATACTCCTGCCGGAGGTAGGTCACGTCTTGGATCTGCAAGTCGGTGCAGTCTGCGGTGAGCCCGCTCTGGGTCGCTGACGCGACGCGCGGAGCAAGGTCTCTGCCGATCACGGTGGCACCGAACAGGACGATGCGCGGTCGCCGCTCACGAATGAGTGAACTCACGATCCGGGAGTACGGCAGGCTGCGGTAGTGGGTGAGAGCGGGGTGCGACATGGCGAGCGCCTCATCGCATCCGTAGAGGAAGCACTGCTCCGAAATGGGTGTGGCATCCTGGGCGAGCACCACGGCACGGAGGGCTCCGCCCATGGAATCGGCGAGCTTTCGCCCCTTAGACAAGAGCTCGAAGCTTACGTCGGCCGGTTTTCCGTCTCGCTGCTCGACGAAAACCCAGACATCGGTGTTGTTCTGGTCCATCATGGTCTCTCTGTTCGTCACGCAAAGATGTGGTCGCGAGCCAACGCATCCACCAGGTCGCGCAGGCCCTGGGACGTGGGCGGCACGTTCTGCCGGTCACGTCCGGCAAGAACCACTGACTCGATCTTGTGAACGCGAGTGGGCGAGCCCTTGAGACCGCAACGCGCGTCATCCACGCCGAGGTCGTCGGAAGTCAACGTCTGAATGAAAAGCCCACGGTTCTTGTATTCGTCGACCAACTTGTCGACGTAGAGTAGCGAATTCTCCTCGGCGAGCTTCTCGAGCTCGATGAGAGAGCGCGCGCCCTTCTTGGCCATGACTCGCTTGGCACTGAAAGGACGAGGTTCGCAGGCGTCCTTGATGACCGTGATCAAGGTCGGGAGCGGGCTGGTGAGCACCTCGTAACCACCGTCGATGTGACGACGCACCGTAACACGTCCATCGCTGATACCCAGAATGGACTCCGCATAGGTGATCTGGGGAAGCCCGAGTTTCTCTGCCGTCTGGGGTCCGACCTGGGCTGTGTCGCCGTCGATGGCTTGCCTGCCGGCGAATACAAGGTCGAAATTGCCCAGACGTCGTACCGCTTGAGCGAGAACATACGACGTCGCCAAGGTATCGGCTCCCGCGAACTTGCGGTCGGTAACCAGGCACGCGCTGTCCGCCCCCATGAACAGGCACTCTCGGAGGACGTCCGTTGCGCGCTGGGGTCCCATGGTCACCACAGTGATGGATCCACCATACTGATCACGAACGCGAAGGGCCATTTCGAGCGCGACTCTATCTTCCGCGTTGAACACAGCGGGCAGTTTCGCGCGATTGACGGTACCGTCGTCGTTCATCACCTTGCCGGTGATGTTGGCCGTGTCCGGCACCTGTTTGACGAGCACGACGGAATGCACCATGTATGCCTCAAGATGTTGGGGTACCTACGGAGAGGCGCGCCGCCGAAGCGGCCTGTTCCGCAGGCACGAGATTTCGGAAGGCCTGCTTCTAGTGGAGGTTTGCTGGTCTGGCCAGATGAACTCGCGCGCGAAATCTGCGTCCGAGTTCGGTGGGTGTCAATTTCCACCCACCCCGTCAGGACCCGACAATATGCGCGCATCTTCCTTCGCGCCGAGCCGTGAACCCGGGAAACCCCCGGGCGTGTGCCCACTTGTTGGCTGCTGGAGTGCTCTATGGGGTCGCAAGGGAAGGGGCGTAACCCGAGCCATCGCGTAGCCTGGTACGCACTTCGTTGAGCCAGTGCACACGTCTTTGCCCAGTCGGGTATTGATGGGATTGCGTGGGATCCTCCGTTGTGGGCCGAGCTGAGGAGTGGCCGTCGGCCCTTGTGGGGTTCGGCCGACTCAGCTGGTGAAGAGCCCCCCCGCCGCGGATCAGCGACAGGCTTGGTGCTGGCAATGGCTACCCATAACATCGCTTGGGTGTTCGACACTCATTGCCACCTGACCGACCTCGACGATGGCCCGAGCGTGCTGCGCGAAACCCGCGCACGCGGCGTTGAGGTGTTGTGCTGTGGCTACGATATCGAGTCGTGCCGACTCGTGGCAGGTCTTCGAGAGCTTGAGCCGGGCCTTGCGGTGGCCTATGGGCTCCATCCCTGGTTCGCGGATCAGCCGCTCACCCCCGTACTCGATTGCATCGAGAGCGCACGGATAGCCGCGGTGGGGGAGATCGGCCTCGACCTGCTTCCCCGTGCGAATCTGCCAGCACCCGAACAGCAGCGAAGGGTGTTGGAGGCCCAGCTTGAGGTGGCAAAGGCGTTGGGACTACCGGTGAGCCTCCACAGCCGACGGGCGGTGGAGCCACTGATCGCGGCGCTCAGGATCCATCCCGGCGTGACAGGCGTGTGCCACGCCTTCTCGGGATCGGTTGAACAAGCGCGGGTGCTTCTCCGAATGGGGCTACTCATCGGCGTGGGGGGCGGGGTGACACGCCCCAACGCGCAGCGCATCAGACGCCTCGTTCGAGAGCTTCCCCTCGACTCCTTCGTCTTGGAAACCGACTGCCCAGCGATCGGCATCGAGGGGCTCGAGAAGACCCTGGTGCGCCCCTGGGACGTTGCACGGGTTGCAGCCACCGTAGCGGACCTCAAGTCGGTGACCGTCGAGGCTGTCGAGGAGGTCACCGACCGAAACGCGGCTCGCCTATTCCGCCCCGTCGGGTCTCAGAAAACCCCGTAGTATCCAGCGATCCCGGGCCCGCGTAGCAGCGGATCCGGACGCCGCGTGCGGTGTCTACTCGTCGGCAGAGACAGAACCCCCCCGTCATTGGCGACGATATCGTCGGGACAGGTTTCGCCGCGCAACCAGGATATCGCGGCACCGAGCCGCGCTTCGTTGGCGTCACCGAGCTGGTAGTCTAGGTCGTCGTCCATGACACAGTCCGGTGGGATTCCGTCGAAGTAGGCACCTTCTCCATTGACGTTGTTGAGGGCGAAGGTGATGGGTTGAAGAACCTGGTCACAAAACTCGAAGCTATTGGACCCCACAGGCTTTCCAAGGGTGTTGTAGCCGACCAAGTGCACGTCGATGTACGGACGAAGACCATTGATCAGGGCCTCGCTGGCGGACGCCGTACTCCCGCTCACGAGAAAGGCGACGCGATCGAAGCCGATGGCTTCGGCGTAGCGGCCGAACACCATGGTATCGTTGTACTGACTTCGTCGCCGGTTGTAATCGAAGCGCAGGAAGGTCTCGCCCGCGCGCTCCGGCCCCGCAATGAGGCTCGCGAGGTAGCGGGTGACGTCGAGGAGCCCTCCAGTGTTGTAGCGAAGATCCAACACCAGATCTGTCACGTCAGCGTCGGCGAGTTCAAGGAAAGCTTGTGCGAGAGCTTCCTGCGAGGGGTTGATGAACTGCTCGAACATGACGTAGCCCACCCGCATGTCGTCGACTGGAAGCACCTTGGTGACGGAGACGCTGGTTCGTTGCAATTCGGCCTTCTGGGCCACCACCTCGAACTCCGTTCCGTCGACCCTTGCAGCTCGAACCGCGACTTCGACTCCGGCCTCGTCCGGACCCAGAACACTGTCCCAGAGTCCCTCACTTTCGATCTCGTCGATCGTCTTCCCGTTGAACGCCAGGATCGTCATTCCGCGTTCGAGGCCGGCCGCCTTGGCCGGGGAATCCTCGTACACGAGCGAGATCCGGAGCCGTTCGGTGCCGTCAGCAACGGGTGCCCACACCATGCGGATACCGAGGCCGACGGAACGCCCATCGTAGAATGCATCAATGTCCGACTTGACGTAGATGGTGGACCAGCGGTCGTGCTCGTTTCGGAGGGCGTCGAGGAGCTCGGCAGGGCTCTCGTACTGGCTGAGATCCAGCTCGGGAAGAGAGTCGTTCCACAGGTAGTATTCCCGCATCGCAGCGTCGACGTATGCGACCTGATCCTCGGGATTCTCGCAGCGCAGCGAGTGATCCTCGTCGCCATCGCCGCAAGCGACAGCCCCGAGCAGCACAACCAACGGGAGCCCACAGTGCCAGTGTGAGCCAACCCAGACCGCGCGCACCTGCGACAGAGACCTACCAACGAAGCTCATCAGTGTTTCCCTCGACGTGGTCGAACACGAGTCCATGAACGCGCTAACGGCCCATTTCAAGGTGGAAACAGTCTATGGCTTGCTGTCGCGCCCCCTTTGGAGCGTCCGAGCGTCCCCGGGCTGCCCAGGTCGACGACGAACAATGTCTGCTGGGTCGGACCGGTTGGGCTGCTGGGTCGGACCGGTTGGGCTAGTTTCTTGCGCCTCGGGAGCTCGAGGCCCTCGTGCCGAGTGACCCCTTGCGGCCGATCGGCCCGGGACTCGGTAACGCGAGGTAGTGTGCACGCTGCGCCATAAAGTTCGGAAACGAGTGGTCGTTCCCGCCACTGGTACAGGCACGAGAGATGTTCGACCGGGAACAGTGCGCGGGGTCGCCCCACCAAGGTGACGAAGCAGACAGCGGTCTTCTGCAGGTCGCTGACCGCAGCATTCTGTTTCTGTGTCGCCCCGGATCAGACGTCTCGGCGTTATCGGACGCCCTGCTAGCCGAAAACACGCTGGTGGTTCCGGCGCGGGACGCTAGCGAGCTCGCCGCGCTCGACTTTGTCCCAACTCAGGCGCTGGTTGAAGATGACCTGCCGGGGGCGCTCGAGTGGATGAGGCGTTGGACTGCGCTCGACGACGCACACGTGGCGATTGGGCTCTGCAACTCACTGCGCTGTCGTGAGCTGCTAGCGGCAGGTGCTCTGCTGGTTCTGCCGCGGCCCATCGACATTCCAAGCGCGCTCGGGGCCGTAGAACGTGTTCGTCGGTGGCGCTCCCTGGTGCGGGAACTGAGTGAGCTTCGAACCCGCGAGCGCTCGGCAGTCGCCGTGCCGGTCATCGAAGGGTTGCTCTCCGCCTTGGGACATGAGATCCGCAATCCGCTCGCTGTGGCACTCGCGAATGTGGAGTATCTGCGAGACTCAGACGCTCGCGAGATCCACCCCATCAGCTTCGATGAGCGGCGGAGTGTGATCGAGGATACCCATGGAGCCCTGTGCCGAATTCGGGAGCTTCTCGAGACGGTGGGCACGTTGGTTCGGGGCGCGCCGCCTGAGACCGAACCGGTGCCGCTCCTCGACGTTGCTCGACGCGTTGTGAGCTTGACGCCGTCTGGGAGAGCCTCGATTCGAGTCATCGGGGACGCCAATGTCGTTGGCATCGCGAACCTGCACCTGCTCGAGCGCGTCATCGCGGGCCTGCTGCTCGGGGCGCTGGAGGCAACGCGCGCCCTGCCAGCCCCGGAGATTGCCCTTCGCGTCTATCGCACCGAGAGTGAGGCGCGGGTCACGATTCGAGACAACGCTCGGGCGCTCTCTCCGGCTGAGCGTTCGGAGATCTTTGAGCCAAAACTGCAGGTTGGCGGAAACGGGCTGAGTGGGCTGGGTCTGCCCCTGCTAAGACACGCAGTCACTCGCATGGGCGGCACCCTCAGCCTGGGTGGCGATCAGGGGGTGGGACGGTCGTTTCGAGTCCGGCTGCCAGCCGCCCCCGCCTCGGGCGGCACGGTCCAGAACGCACAACGCACCAATGGGAAGGGGAGTCAGTGATAGAGAGCCGTGAACGCCAGCGTAAACGTCATGCCGGTTGCGCTCGCATCAAGGTCGTCGCCGGACTCCTGGGTAGTGCGCGCTAGCATGAGCCGGGCCAGCCCCCCCACCGACCACTCGTCGCCGACCCAAGCGTCGTAGCCACCCCAGGCTGCGCCGCCGAGCCCCCAGTTCTTCAGATCCCCCAAGTGGGACCTGGCTAGTCCGACTGTGCCGCCGAAGTGCCACCCGTCCGAAGCGGTTGGGAACCCGTCTATGAAAGGGCCCACCATGAAGAGGTCGAGATCCTCACTTGAAACCTCATGTCCGTCTACGGTCACGTCCGTGGCGAGGCCCAGATGGGTGAGGAGCGCGCCGCCAAGGGCCACCCCTCGAGTGGGCGAGCCTCCGAGAAGGACGTCGATGGATAGTGAGGTTCCATCCGCATCCATGTCCGGTTGCCCCTTGGCCGTCCAGCTCGTGTTGACCCAACCAATGCCCGGGCTGACCCGAGCATAGAAGCCGTCGTGCATGTGGAAGCTTCGCTGGACTGGAGCGGTTGCTTCGGGAACCGCAATGACGATCTTGGCCTTCTCTGGCTCGGGCTGGGGGGTCGGCTCCGCGCCGCCAGCATCCCCGCTTGTCTGCGCCCCAGCCTGGGCTGAGAAGAGCAAGAGTCCTAAGGTTCCGAATGTTCGGCCTATCCACTTCACTGTTGGCACGATCTGGTCTCCGTTGTTGTCGCCCCGCCACGTGAGCGCCCCGTGTGACGCAGCAGCGATCTCTTCCATTCATTGGCGCAAGTGGCTAGCCTCTCGGGGAAGGGTCTCTGAATTTTGTCTGTGACCTCGCAAGACGACCGAGCGTCGTGGCGGCTCACGCGGGAGCGGTGCTAGCCTGCGGCGCGGTCCGGGCTGCAGGCAGCCCTCGCCCAGTCAACCTCCGGCTTGACAGCGGCGCGGGAGTGCGCAACCTCGGCCACGCTCCATGGAGCTGTGACGAGTAACGCCATGACAGACACCAAGACCCTCGAGTTTCAAGCGGAAGTCAGCCAGGTCCTCTCGCTGGTGATCAATTCCCTCTACAGCCACAAGGAGATCTTCCTTCGGGAGTTGGTTTCGAACGCCAGTGATGCCCTGGATCGCCTCCGGTTCCGCTCCTTGCAGCAGCCGGATTTGGTCGAAACGGGGCACACGCCGACGATTCGTCTACTGCCTGACGCCAAGGCGGGAACCCTGACGATCTGGGACAACGGTATCGGGATGACCGCCGAGGAGCTGGCGAAAAACCTTGGCACCATCGCCTGGTCCGGAACCAAGGAATTTATCCGTCAGATGAAGGAAGCCAAGACGGCCGAAGCGGAAATGCGGCTCATTGGGCAGTTCGGCGTCGGCTTCTACAGTTCGTTCCTGGTGGCCGATCGTGTCGAAGTACTGAGCCGCGCTGCGGGAGAGGCTGTGGCCCATCGGTGGCAGTCCGATGGTAAGCGGGATTTTACGGTCGAGCCCGCCGAACGCGAGACCCACGGCACCAGCGTCATTCTCCATCTCAGAGAGGAAGAAAAGGGGATGCTCGACGGGTGGCGGTTACGGGATCTCGTTCGCCGCTATAGCGATTTCGTGAGCCACACCATTGAGCTGCAGGGCGAGAAGCCCGGCAAGGAGGAGGGCGCAGCCACAGAGACCACCTTGGAGGCCATCAACCAGGCGAGTGCATTGTGGCAGCGGTCACCCAAGGACGTCACGAAGGAGCAGTACGAGGAGTTCTACAAGCATTCCGGGCACGATTGGGAAACGCCGCTCGGATGGCGGCACTTCCACATCGAGGGGACGCAGATGTTCGCGGGTCTCCTCTTCGTTCCCCGGCACCGACCCTTCGGCTTCTTCGGCGAGACCGATGAGAAGCAGCACGGGGTGAGACTCCACGTCCGGCGAGTCTTCGTGATGGACAATTGCGAAGAACTGGTGCCACGCTGGCTACGGTTCGTGAAGGGTGTGATCGACTCGGAGGATCTGCCCCTCAACGTTTCTCGCGAGACCCTGCAAGACTCGAGGGCCATCGCTGTTATCAAGAAGCAGGTCATCCACCAGATCCTGGAGCTTCTCGACGAGATGGCCCGGGAGAGGCAGGAAGACTACGCCACGTTCTGGCGAGAGTTCGGGAGCGTCCTCAAGGAGGGGCTGCATTTCGATCCGCAGCACAAGGACAAGCTCATGCCGCTTCTGCGATACGAGAGCACCAAGGTCGATGGGCTCGTCTCGCTCAGCGACTATGTAGGGCGCATGGTTGATGGGCAGGATCGCATCTACTACGCGACTGGCGTCTCTCGACAAATCATCGAGGCCGGTCCTCACCTCGAGGCCGTGAAGAAGCGCGGATTCGAGGTTCTGTTCATGACGGAGCCGGTCGATCCGTTCGTCGTGTCATCCGTCAAGGAATTCCAAGGCAAGAAGCTGGTCAACGTGATGGAGGCCGACCTGCCCCTGGGCGACTCCAAGACTGAGGAGGAGCCCGAAGAATCCAAGACCTTGCTGGCGCGGTTCCGCGAGACTCTGGGGGATCGCGTGGCGGAAGTTCGCGCCTCTCAGCGCCTGACCGACTCGCCTGCATGCCTCGTCACCCCCGAGGGAGGGATTCCGCCACACGTTGAACTCCTGATGCGTGCCCAGAAACTCGACGTGCCGCCCACCCAGCGCATTCTGGAGCTCAACCTTTCTCATCCGTTGATCCAGAGCCTTGCTACGCTGATGGGGCAGGAGGGAGCCAAGGAACGCGTGGCGGAGTGGATCGAACTAGTTCACGACCAAGCGCTTCTCGCCGAGGGGTCACCGCTGCCCAATCCAGCCAAATTCGCGCAACGGGTCGCGACGCTGCTGACAGACGCCGCGTCGCGCGAGCTGTGTCGGGACGCACCCTGACGTTGGAACCGCCGCGTCCGGTTGCAGGACGCGCCACGGAGTCGAACCGCGCGGAGCGGACCGACTCATCTCACGATGAAGCATGCGTAACCGGCTGGCCGCTTCTGTGCCATACCTATTGGCTGGCGCAGAAGCGGAGCGGTGAGCACAATTGCCCCCTGGTTCCGCCCGTGGGTTCGGAGCCGACTCCCGGAAGAGCTGCGCGTTGCGAAACGTACGTTCCCTGATCTGGCCTGGCCTCGTCATCGCGAGCTCGGTTCTTGCCGCCATGGTGTTTCCGGCGGCAGATGCGTGGCGTCGCTCAGTCGGCCCCACAGAGTCCACCAGCGCCACGATACGGTCGATCTCCAGCCTCTACGCGGGCGCTGCCATCACCGCGGGGCTCGTCGTGCTGGCGTGCGTCGGTATCGAGCGAGCGACGTCCACGGCCCTGCGCCGGCTCCACCCGTGGCTTGCCAGAGCGGTGAGCGCCGTTTGGTACTCGTCTCTGACGGCGCTGGCGACTTGGGAAACGGCCGTCTTCACCTTCAGTGGCAATCGCATCAAGACGACCCCTTACGCGGTCTGGGGGCCGTATGCCATGGGGGGGCTGCTGTGCGCTGGAGTTCTCTTAGTCGTGTGGCTGAGCGTTCAAGCGCATCAATGGATCGTGCGCGGTCAGGCATGGAGACCCGTGCTGACAGCCGGCGCGTTCCTGGGTGCCGCGATGGTTCTGGTCTATGCGGACCTTTCGCTGTTTGTCGGCCTGTACTCGAGCCTTCACGTGCTGCTCGAGGGAGTTGCGGCGGGGCTAGCGATCGCAGCCGTGCTGATACTGCTGCGGCTCCTTGCGCGAGGATTGCCTCGGACGCTCTTCGGGTTTTCCTGGTCGCTGACCGTGCTGGCAGCCACCTCCGCGGGCCTCGGGTTGGCGCACGCTCGCTCGCGGGCAGAGATCGACGACATTCTGTCTTACGCGTGGCAAGAGGAACTCTACGTGGGCCGCATGCTGCGACGCATGGCGATGGTCGAGGCCTTCGCAACGCGCGAAGGCGATTGGCAGGGCGTCGAGTTGGCTCGCATCGACGCCCTCCGGGTTCGCTACGATCTCCCCAAGACCGGGCGCAGAGCCCGTTGGGACGAACCGTGGAACGAGGCGCCCGCTGTCGCGGAAGCCGTGCAGAAGCTGCGAGGTGGCCCGCGCCCGTGGAACATCGTCGTGTTCTACGTGGACACGCTTCGCTTGGACACGGCAAGCGATCCCGAGACGATGCCTAACGCCGTGGGTTTCGGCGCCGACAACCTGCGCTTCGAGAATGCTTACACGTCAGGGTCGGACACCATCCGTGCACTCCCCGGGATCACGGGTGGCAACTACGATTTCTCCCTCGTCCAGCCGGGGGATCTCCTCGGAGTTGCCAAGTCGGCCGGCATGAAACGGATGCTGACGGTCGGGGATTCCGCTCTGTCGTTCCTCAAGGCGCACCGCCCCGAGTTCGCCTTCGATGACACGATCTCCATTGAGGACCATGCACCCGGGAAGCAAGTCTGGGGATATGGGGCTGACCAACTGACATCGGCGCGGCTCGTCGATACGGCAGTCGCGTGGATCGAGAAGAACCGGGACACGCCGTTTCTGACCTGGATCCTCACCTACGACCAGCATGCCTGGCAGGAGCTCCCGGTACCCCGTCTGGAGGCAGAGGCTGTGCGCTTGAACCTTCCGACGAAGGACCAACCTGGGAGACAACATTGGCGGTATCGCGTCGTGGCAAGGCTCGTGGACGAGCAGTTTGGCAGGTTGCTCGGGGAACTCGACCGGCTCGGGGTTGCCGACGAGACCATCGTGCTTTTCCTGAGCGACCACGGCGAGTCCTTGGGGCGAGAAGGCTTCTGGGCACACTCGGTGTTTCTCTGGGAGGAGCTCGTCCACGTTCCTCTCATTCTCCGAATTCCGGGGCTGGGTTCGGGAACCGTTCGGGATCGGGTGAGTCTGATCGATCTTGCTCCGACTCTGGCTCGATACCTCCTCGAGGATCCCCCACTCGACGGTTACCACGGTGAGGATCTGCTCTCGCATCTGGTTCCCGGACGCCCCTCGCGTCGTCATCCCATCGTCATGGCGTCCGTGTCAGGGCTGAGCCTCTCGCGGGTCGGCATCATCGACGAAACAGGTCGGTGGAAGCTCGTGATCCCTTTCGGCACCGCTCGACCCGAGCTCTACGATCTCGACTCGAACGATCTGGACGAGAACGTGGCCAAGCAGAAACCCAACATCGCGGCTCGGCTCCTGGGGGAGGCAGTGGGTTCCCCGCTGTTTCCCAGGAGGCTCTCCGATTTCCAGGCGTTCATCTATCACTGACCGCGGTCAGCGGCTGTTTTCGGGAACACGCGACCCAACGAAAACGAGGCCCTCCGTTCCACGCTGCTCAAGGCCCTGGGGGCGATCGCCAGGGCCTTCCCGCTTGCCGGAAGAACGCCAGCGCCGCGAGACACTCACTGCGAACCTCGGGGTCCGAGTCGGCAGAGGCGGCTCGCTCGAGAACCCCCTCTGCATCGCTCTCTGGGAGCTGACCGAGCGCCCACGCAGCGTGTCCACGAATCACCGGGCTTGGATTCGAGGTCAGCGCGCGGCTGAGTGGTCCGAGCGCCGCCGGGGAGCCTGAGTTTCCTAGAGCAATCGCGGCATTTCGAGCCAGCTGCTCTCGGCTCGCGCGACCCAGGGCCGTGCCTCTGACAAGCCTTCTGTAGTCACCCGAGCGCTGCTCGAGTAGCGCGATGAGCTTCGGGTTGGGGGGCACGAACAGTCTTGGGGGCGCGCTCGCCGCTGGCGCGCTAGCCCCAGCGTTCGCTCGCCGACCTCGGTTCCAGGGGCAGACGTTCTGGCAGATATCGCAACCGTAGATCCGGTCACCGATGCCGGCCCGGAGATCTCGGGGAATCGCTCCGCGGTGTTCGATGGTGAGATACGAGATGCAGCGTCGAGCATCGAGGAGGTACGGACTCACGAGGGCGCCGGTGGGGCAGGCGTCGAGGCAAGCTGTGCATCGACCGCATCGCCGCCGCAACGGGGTGCCGCGCGGCAGCTCGAGATCGACGAGAAGCTCCCCGAGCACCACCGTACTCCCGACTCCCGGGATGATCAGAAGCGTGTTCTTTCCGACGAAACCGAGCCCGGATCGTTCCGCCGCGCCCCGTTCGAGGAGTGGGGCGGTGTCGACGCAGGGACGCGCCACGACGGTGCGCCCCAACCGGCTTGCTAGCCTGTCAGCAAGCTGACGCAGACGCGCCTTGACGAGACCGTGGTAGTCGGGGCCGAGCGCGTAGCGTGCGATGCGGCCGCGCGGCTCATCCGAACCGTCCTCTGGCTCATCGGGGGAGCGCTCTCCATAGTCGAGTGCGACGCTGACGATGGAGCGCGCGCACTCGAGGAGCTGGCTCGGGGTCTCTCGTCCGGGGACCGTCAGGTACTGCATGGCCCCCTGGTACCCGAGAGCGAGCCACCCCCTGAGCCGGTCTCCGTCCTCGGTGAGACGGTCCACGGACGTCACCCCCACCGCGCAGAACCCAAGTGCCAAAGCTTCGCGGCGCACGAGGTCCAGAGCACCGATCCGTTCGCCAGCTTCTGCAGCGGGCGGAGCCGCCCCGTTCTGGAGTGCGGGGGCGAGCCCGCTCGAGAAATGCGGAATTCCGCTGACTGGTCGGTGCTCTGGTTGCTGCTCGGTCGCGACAATTGCGTTAACCGACGGGTGAACCGTCTGTCGCTCCACAGGGTCGTGGTCAGGCTCAGAGTCGGTCGGGCAGGGGAGATGCTCCATGGCCCCGGCGGGCAGCGTGGGAAGCACGCGACGGTGCAGGGGGGACCGACCGTCCGAGGGGTCAAGGGACACGCAGCAACTCCTTGCGACGAGGTGGGCCAACGCTAGCACGGGCATCGCCACGCTCTCCGGGTCCGTGGCGGGCCGGGAATATTTCCGTTGGGAAGGGGGTCTACGCGGCTCGAAGCTGTGCTAACCGGCGGGTACCGATGCAGGGCGTATCGGTCATGCCACGGGGAATGCCGTGATCGAAGTCAGTGAACTCTACAAATACTATGGGGCGAAGCGAGCACTCGGCCCAATCAGCTTCACTGTGGAGTCCGGGGAGATTGTGGGTCTCCTTGGACTCAACGGAGCGGGCAAGACCACGACGTTGCGAATTCTGGCCTGCGATCTGCTGCCCACGAGCGGGTCGGTCAAAATCGGCGGGACCGATCTCGCTGCCGATCAGGATGGAGTACGTGCACGCATCGGCTACCTGCCCGACACTCCGCCCCTCTATGGGGAGATGAGTGTCCAGGAGTACCTCGTTTTTGCGGCACGCTTGCGGGGACTCTCGACGAAGGCGGCAAACCAGCGGGCAGCGGAGGTGTCCGAACTCACGGAGATCCGCGACCTCGGCAGCGAGCTCATCGGGTCGCTGTCACACGGGTACAAGCAGCGCGTAGGGATTGCACAAGCGATCGTCCACAAACCCGCCCTCGTGCTTCTGGATGAGCCCATCTCGGGGCTGGATCCGGTGCAGATCGTGGAGATGCGGCGCTTGGTCCGGAATCTTCGAGGGGAGCACACCGTGGTGATTTCGAGCCACATCCTCACGGAAATCAGCGAAACCTGCGACACTCTCCTGGTGCTCCGCGACGGTCAAATCGTCGCGGTGGGGAGCGAAAGAGAACTCTCGGAGCGGCTCGTGCAGGGCCAGCGACTGGAGGTCACGGTGAAGCGACCGGCCACCGTCGCCCCGGAAGCCGCGAAATCGGTTTTGGTGGGTCTCCCCGGAATCAAGGAGGTGACCGAGCTTGCTGCCAGCGAACCCGGGGAATCGATCAGCAGCTTTCGCATCGTCGCCGAGCGTGACGTGCGCGAGGATGCGTGCCGCCTGCTGTTCGACAGCGGATTTGGGTTACTTGAACTGAGGCGGACCCAACGCGAACTGGAAAGCATTTTCCTCGAGCTCTCCGGGACACCCACTGAACACGACGGCGCAGAGGCTGCCCCCCGCGGCGAAGCAGCCGGGACCGAGGAGCCAACCCCATGAACCGAGCAGTGTTGATCGCACGTCGAGAATCGCTCGCCTACTTGAGGTCTCCACTAGGAGCGGCCGTCATCGCCGGAGTCCTGCTGCTCGACGGTCTGCTGTTCTACTGGTTCGGACTCAGCCAGAAGCTTCTTTCGGCAGAGGTACTGTTCCAGTTCTTCTACAATTCCAGTGGCGTACTGATGATTGCGGCAGTGCTGCTCAGCATGCGCCTCATCGCCGAGGAGCGGCAGACCGGCACATTCACCTTGCTGAACACCGCGCCCGTCCGTGAGCGTGACGTCATTCTGGGCAAGTTCCTTTCGGCCTACGGCATGATCGTGATCGTAACGGCGCTCACGGCCTACATGCCTGCGATGATCTTCGTGAACGGCAAGGTGAGCGTCGGTCACATCCTGGTCGGGTACTTGGGGCTCCTCCTGCTCGGCGCGGCATCGACTGCGATCGGGGTCTTCGCATCGACGGTTGCCAAGTCCTCGATTGTCGCTGGTATCGTTGCGGGCGCGATCCATGGGGTCATGCTCTTGTTTTGGGCGTTGGCGCGGGCGACGGAACCTCCACTCAAGGAGCTGCTGTCTGCGTTGGCCCTCCACCACAGCAACCAGCATCCATTCATGAGTGGAGTGCTGCAGGGACAGCACGTCGCGTACTACCTGGCGGTGACCTACTTCTTTCTTCTGGCGGCAGGGCGCCTGCTCGAGGCGCGACGGTGGCGATGATGACGACTCACACACAGAATGCCGGAGATGATGCTCCGAAGCCCGAGGCTGCGGTCGCGCGGGTCATCCGAGGAACGGGAGAGGCAGGCTGGGCTCTGCCGACCTATCTGGTCGGATTGGGCCTGATCTACATCGGCGAGCGCGTCGTGAGCGCAGACGGGATGAACCGCTGGGCACTCACCGTCGCGGGAGTCACCGCGGCAGTCACCGCGGCAAGCGCTCGCGTGGTGTCGAGCTTCGGAGCTGGATCGCAGTCGCGCAGGCGTATCGAGCGCTGGCTCGGGGTGCTCTCTTGGCTGGGCCTCGGAGCCGTCGGGCTGTACTTCATCGGGGAGTACCGGCTCATCCCTGGCGCTCGCGAGGGAGCGGGCGGCATCGAGTACGCTCAGCGCCTCGAGGGGCTTTGGATCGTAGTCTGGTCGATCCTGCTCGGCGCGGCCGTGGTTCCACTCATCTTCGGAGAGACAGCTCTCGGACCGATGCGTCGCTCTGCCAGGCCCGAGCTGGGAAGGGTGCGAACGGCTCTCAGCGCGGGCGCAGTCCTGGCCTTCGCCGCCGCTTACTGTGGGCTCGCCGTCTACGCTGTGGGTGACCAGAACTGGAAGGTCGACTACTCGTACTTCAAGACCTCCCGTCCTGGTGAGTCGACACAGAAGATCGTCAGGTCTCTGAACGAGCCGGTCACGGCCTACGCCTTCTTCCCGGCCGTCAACGAGGTCAAGTCCGAGACGATGAGCTACCTCAACGAGCTCTCCAAGCTGAGCGGTGGAAAGCTCAGGGTCGAAACCCACGACCGCCTGCTCACGCCCAAGCTCGCCCGTCAGTACCGCGTCTCCCGAGACGGTACCGTCGTGTTGGTCAAGGGAGAGGGCGACGTCTCGTTCAACGTCGGCAGTGAGATGGAGGACGCGAAGGCGAACCTCAAGATCCTCGACGAGACCGTACAGAAGAATCTCCTGCGCATCGCGCGTTCCTCGCGGATTGCCTACCTCACGGTGGGCCATGGTGAGCTCAACGATCGCGCTGGCGGGCGGCAGGGGGAAGAAAACTCGGCTGGTATCGCCAAGCAGGTACTGGACGCGTTGGGCTACCGGGCTCGGGATTTGGGGCTGAACGAGGGACTCGGACGCGAGGTTCCCGAGGACGCCACCGTTGTGCTGGTTCTTGGACCTAGCGAACCTTTCGCCCCTGAGGAGCTCGCAACCCTGGAACGATATGCGGCGCGTGGCGGAAAGCTTCTCCTCGCGCTCGATCCAGGTCGCACCGCCTCACGCACTGGACTCGTTTCGGCCGGTAGCGACGAGAACACCCCCAAGGACGAGAGCGTGGCGACCACGCCCGCATCTCCGGCAGCCCCCGCACCAGCAGCGAGCGCCTCGGCAAGCCCGAGTGCCGCACTTCCCGCTGTCTCGTCCGAAACCCGAGTGGCTCCGCCGACACCGTCGTTGGCACAGAACCCCTTTCTGGAGTCACTGCAGCGTCTGGCAGCCATCGGGCGCGTCGAGCTTGGCGCTGCCTTGCTGGCTAGCATGGATAACCACTTGCAGCGGCGTTTCGATGCTTCAGACCGGGTGCTGCTCGTGACCAACGTCTTTTCGTCGCACGCGGCGGTGTCGACCCTGAGCCGCAACGTTTCCCGTCAGGCTGCCGTCGGCATTTTCGGTTCCGGCAGCTTGCGCCCACTCGCCAATGCGCCGGGGCCTCGACCGGACTTCTCGATTCGGACTGCCGAGGATGTGTTCTCGGACGAAGACGGGGACTTGAACAAGGGATCCAACGAGTCTCTAGGCACCCACAACGTGGCAGCGGCGTTCTCGCAGCCCCTTGCGGGGGCCAAAGCCGCGCCGAAAGAGTCGACCAAGGGAGAGAAGGGGAAGTCAGACTCGGCTGCCCCCGGAGGACCCACTGACGAGACCCGCGTTTTCGTCATCGCGGACGTGGACGGGTTCTCCGACTTCGTGCTGGCGAGGGCCGCAGGCCAGCAGATCCTACTGGCCGACGTGATCCGCTGGCTCGGCGGTGAGGAGAGCTTCTCGGGCGCGGTGAGTACGGAGAAGGACGTGCCGATCGAGCACACGCGACAGGGCGACATGCTCTGGTTCTACTCGACCATCTTCGGTGCGCCTGCGGTCGTACTGGCGGTCGGTAGGGTCTTTCGCGGACGGCGGCGTCGTGGAGGTAAGCGATAATATGGCTCTTAGGACTCTTGGACTCCATGTCGCCGCGCTATTCGTAGCGGCTGGGCTTGCGTACTCCGCGTGGAACACCGAAACGGAGAAGGACGGAGAAGTCAACGCCGAGCGCGTCGAGGTCTGGGCAGGCAACCCCACGGACCTGAAGAGCGCGTCGTTCGTCACCGACGACGAGAAAACCACGGTAGAGCTCCGTAAGGACGAGGTTGGGGCGTTCTGCATCGTCAGTTCGGAAAAAGAGCGCCCGGTTGAAGCACCGAAGCCCCCGGAGAAGCTCGACTCCAAGCCGACGAAGGAACGAACGACGAAACGGTTCATCTCCGTTACCGGATGCGAGAAACTTCGCGAGACAATTGCGCCGCTTCTCGCCGTCCGCTCCATCGGGGTCGTGCCAAAGGCGCGGTTCGTAGAGTTTGGACTGGACGATCCCAATGGTACGTTCACGGCCAAGCTCGCCGACACCGAGCATCGCCTGACCTTCGGCGGGATGACTCCGGGCGGCGGAGACCACTACGCCTTGGACCCAGCGAGCGGTCGCGTCTACGCCATCGCCGGGGAGATGGTCCGGCTGTTCGAGTACGCCGACAGTCGACTTGCCGAGCGCTCGCTCCACACGTTCGAGGCAGATCTGATCGAGCAAGTGGCAATTGCAGCGAACAATCGGCAGACCAGACTCCGAAGGATGTCTGGCAAGGTCGACGGCTGGGCGCGTGCCGGTACGCCAACCGTGGCGGACGAGACGGCGGGGAACTGGATGAGCAAACTTGGACGAGTTCGACTCTCGGAATTCGCCGAGAAGCTCGATCCGAAGGCTCAGCAGATCGCTCGCGTCGACTACCGAGGAGCCTCGACCGACCTCGGTTTCGTCGAACTCCATCGAGTTGGCGAAGGCGCCGAAGCGCAGTATTGGGCACGAAGCGAGACTACCCGATGGTACGGCTCAGTGCTGCGAAGCATCGGCGAACAGCTCGAGCAGGATCTGGCTGCGGTGCTCAAATAGCCGCCCCGAGGTCAGAGCGCGTTCAGGGTCGTGATGCCCCCCCGTCGGCCGCCTTCGTTTCGACCGGCGCCGGGGGGCGAAGCGGCCCGTTTGCGACGCGACCGCTGACGAGCTTCGACCCGCCGAAAGGCACGACGAGCGGCAGTGCCTTGAAGGTCTCCTCGTAGAGGGCCACCATTTGGGTAAACGTTTCCGGCTCGTCCTTGGCCAGATCCTTCTCCTCGCCTGGATCGGTCCGGAGGTTGAAGAGCCGCTTGGTGTATCCGGCGTCGTATACCGTCAGCTTGTAGTCCCCCTGGATGACGGCTCGCCGCTGCGGATTGTTCGTGTCCTCGGGCAGATCGAGGATGATGGGCTCCCGATTCTCTGGCTTGTCGATCCCGTAGATCTCTTTGACCAGACTCTTGCCCATGAACTGCGGCGGGCTCGGAACCCCCATGAGTTCCAAGATCGTGGGGGCGAGATCGATCTGGGAGCGCCGGTCGTCGATCTGGATGGGCTCGATTCCAGGGGCGATGATCATCAGGGGGACCCGAGTCAGTACCTCCCAGATATCGAAGGCGTGCCGGTACATGCTGTGCTCGCCAAAGGCCTCGCCATGGTCCGAGCTAATGACGAGCGCCGTGTTCGTCCACCATGGCTGTTTCTCAGCCCAATCGAGGAGCTTTCCGACCCACATGTCGGCGTAATAGACCTCGGAGTCATAGCGATCCCGGTTCTTGTTGCCGAAATCGGGGGACTCCTCGTGCTTCACGTAGACGTCGTGGGGATCCGTGTAGTGGGTCCACGCAAAGAACTGCTTGCCCGTGTTGGCTGGGTCACCGAGGATCTTGATGCCGAGCTCCGTCGTCTTGGGACTCGTGACGTGGTTGTCCGTTTGCGGGTCGAAGGTTATGCCTGGCACCATTTCCCACACGTCGAACCCCTGATCGAAGCCCTTGCCCCGACCGAAGTAGAGGTGCGAATGCCAACCCATGGTGCGGATGCCCTTCTCCTGGAGGACCTCGGGGAGAAAGACATTGGCCTGCGCGTAGGTCGTGAAGAAGACGCCGTTCCGATAAAGCGTCGAGGGATACCGGCTCGCGAGCATGCCGGCAACGCTCTTCGCCGTATAGCTCGCCATCGAGTAGTGGTTTGTGTAAAGGGCTCCCTTCTTGGACAGTCTGGTGAGGTTCGGAGCGATCTCGCGGCCGTACCCCGACCACGGCATGTCGTTCCGCAGAGCGTCGATGGTGACCATGAGAACATTGAGCGGGCCAGGCGGTCCCTTAGGCTTGGGGGCGGGCGCGGGCACGGGACTCGCCCCTGAGGCGCGAGCCGCGACGGCTGAGGTGCTAGGCTTCGAAGCACTGGTGGGCGCCGGATCCTTCTCGCACGCAAGGCACGCAGCACCCAAGACGATTGGCAGGACCAGGTAGCGGGCTTTTGGCATCGCTCGGGCCACGTAACGCAGAATGGGCTTCCTCACCAGTGGGATTCTCGGAGTTAGGCTCACAGGCCCGAACCCGCCGCGCCCAGACTCAGCGGGCCGCATCCCGTGGAATCTCGCCATCAAAGCAAGACACGAGCGCCCGCCTTGCCGAACTCAGTTCGGAGCCGAAACCGCAGCTTCGTGATGCGGTCGAGGAAGCTCCGAGCGTGCCGATGGGGGCTGATCGTCCTCACCGTTTGCTGCTGCGACCCGCTGCTTCAGCGCATGGACGAAAACCTCGGCGGCTCCGCCGCTGATCGGCACCGATGCCACTGAACCATCGGCGAACAGGACGAGGTGGCGTAGGCCCCCCGCAGTCGTGACGTGTGCGGCAGCTCCGCGCCCAAGTCCGACGCGTAGCTCGGTGTGCCTGCCAAGCCAGTCTCGACGGGTGAGCACCAAGTCGGCGCCGGCCACAGCATGCCAGTGACTGCCACGAACCGCGAACGCAAGGACGGCATAGAGGGCGATGAACCCGGCACTCAGCACGATGCTCGACAGCGGCAAGCTGAGACCACCCCGCAGCCGGTTCGTGATCACGAGAGCCAAGACCAAGGCCGAACCCGCACCGGCCAGGCCTATCGCGAGCGCGGACTGGTGTTGTTGGGGTTGCTCGGGCCAGGACGCTTCGAGCCGCTGCGTCGGGGGCCGCGGGCTCTGACGGGAATCACCCTCCGCGTCAACAGCAGCGCGGTTCAGGTTCGGCAAGGGCGCTTCGGGCAGGCCCCATCCCGGCCGGACTGGAATCTGCAAGGAAGCCGCGAGCGGCATGACGCGCCGGATCACGGCGGCTGGATCGGCATCTTCGCCCACGAACCACCGCTGAGTGCCGAATTCAAGCCAGGCGACGTAAGGACACGCGGGCCTCTCGGCGCCGGCTTCCCCGAGCTGGATGGCCGTCGCGCGGCTCGGCGCGATTCGTGCGAACCCGCGCCGGAGAGCCTTCCCATCCCAGGTGACAGCGCTCGCGGACGACCGCCACCAGAGCGCAGCAGCGAGCCCACAGAAGCATGTCGCCGTAGCAATGCGCCAGCCGGTCAGCTGTCCCTCCCCGAAGAGAGGAAGAAGACCCAACGCGCAAGCGGGCAGGGCGAGCAGCGAGAGCGAGCCACGGTTCGGACGGAAAGCCCACTGCTGCTGACGCGGAGACGGAATCGAGTCCATGAGAAGAATGCGGGTGCGGCTCGTCGCCTCAAGTGCAGCGCTACTCGAACGCAGTCTGATTCGCAAGCCCCGCAAACCGACAGATGGTAGACCCGCCGATTTCTTGACCTCTAGCATAGTTTCTGGTCGACGGAAGGGCTCGGAGCCTGGCCGAGTCCTGTCACAATGCCAAGAACTGCCCTGAGAATCGTCGTGTTACTGGGTCTCGCCCTGGGGTGTGGCCGAAGAGAAGGGGACGACAGCGCCACTGCGAGCCCCAGCGCTTCCAGTGCGCCAGCCGCCAGCGCCACCGCGCCTACCACGGCCGCCCCTTCCGCTGCCGTTCTGCGCCAGCCGCCGCTGGTCTCCTTGGACGGCAAGAATAATCCGTTTTCGGTGTCTCTGGTGGCTCCAGGCCGGCCTCGGGTCTACGCGCGCGGCATGCGGGTGTGGGTGAGAGAGCTGCCGAAGGGTGACAGCCAGCGGATCGGGTATCTCCGCATGGGGGCGTCCTCTCCCACGGCGCCCAAGGATGTTGGCAGGGTAGGATGCCCCGGAGGCTGGTACCCGGTCGAACCTCGGGGCTACGTCTGCGTGGGCGACGGGGCCACGCTCGATGGCCAGGATCCAGCGGTGCGTGGAACCCGGGAGCATCCACCCGATTCAACCCGCAAGCTCCCCTACATCTACGGCACAGTGCGAAACCCTGGCCCGATCTATGCGCGTCTGCCAACCGTGGAAGAACAGGCGACGGCAGAGCCGGGGCTCGAAGGTCGGATCGAGAAGTGGCTTGCAGCAACTGGCGAGGTCGGGGCGTCCTACGCTCCGGAAGTCTGGACGCCCGGGCTCGCCCAGCCCCCGGACGCCGCGCAGGCTTGGCGGGAACGCAGTTCGGATCCTCTTCCGGGGTTTCTCGAGAACGGCAGCTCCATGCCCAGGCCTGGCGGTACTCAGGCGGGAGAGGCGCTTGTGCTGGGCACGATGAAACCACGGGCGGGGTACGCTTTTCTGCAGACTTTCCTCCACCAAGGTCGGCGCTACGGCATCACGACCGACATGACCCTAATGCCGACGGACCGCCTCCGTCCCATCCGGGGTTCCGACTTCCACGGCTACGAGATCGGCAAGGAGGTCCAATTCCCGTTTGCGATCGTGAGGCGAGCCGATGCGCGCTTCTACATCTACCAGAGCAGCGGCGATAAGCTTCTCGACGCTGGCGTGGCGCCCTACCGTGCTGCGCTTGCCCTGACGGGGAAACAGAAGTTCTTCCGCGGACGGCTCCACTACGAAACGGCGGACCAGAAATGGGTGAGTGATCTCCATGCGTCTCGGCTCGATCCGGCACGGCGAATGCCGGCTTGGGGAAAGCGCGGGGAGCGGTGGATCGACATCAATCTGACCAAGCAAACCCTGGTCCTCTATGAGGGCGAGCGGGCAGTGTACGCGACCCTCATTTCCAGCGGAGAAGCGGGTCTCGAGGATCCCGAGCACACGACCGCCACCAAGCGCGGTATCTTTCGGATCCACACCAAGCACGTCACGGCGACCATGAGTTCAGACGAAATCGGCGAGGAATTCGAGCTCCGCGACGTCCCGTACGTTCAGTACTTCGACCAGGAAGGCTACGCTCTGCACGGGGCGTACTGGCACGACCGTTTCGGGACTCCAAAGAGCCACGGCTGCCTCAACCTGTCACCTGAGGATGCGCGCCGAGTCTTCTACTTCACGGAGCCCAGCGTGCCGGTAGGATGGCATGGTGCGATGGCGCCGCTCACGGGAACCGTGATCTTCATCCACCCGTAGACGAATCGCAGCCACTGGCCTGCGTGATCTCGAACTCGACGGAGTCGGTAACGCTACCGTCGTCGTCCTCGACCGGGGTCCCGAAGTCGTTAACCAATTCGACCTTCACGCTCAGCTCACCGAGGCCGGGGAGCTCCTCACTGGACACCTCGATGAATCGGCGAGCTGACCGCTTCTCGATACGGCCGTCCTGTCCCTCGATCGTGAGCACCAGGTGTCCGCAGCTCTTGTCGAATCCACAAGTCTCGGGGGCACGCAGCTCCCATTCCCCGAGCTGGTAGGGGGAATCCGATGGCCCCACCTCGACGGTGAGGATCTCACTCTCGCAGCCCAGCTCCAGCTTCGGTGCGCCCCCGTCCTTCAGCAGCCACTTGGAGCCCCCGCTCAGACGGAGGCCGCGGACTTCGAGGGTCGGCGGGGTGGGGGGCTTCTCGTCGTCGGAGCTGCACCCAACGGCGCCCGTGGCGATCATGAGGACTGCACTGGCCCGAAGTACACTGAATGCAGACTGAAAGGCCATCATCGAGGCGGGCACCGTAGTCCTGGAACGCAGACCATGCAATGGACGACGAGCGCCCGCCCCACATCTCTCGAGACACGGGAGTCCTCTCTGTCGCGGCTCGGGTCGACTGCCCAACGGTCCACCCGGTCTACGGCTGATTCGCTGCACCGGGCGAGAAGCGACAAAGACGCGCCGTGAACCTGCCGCGAATGCTAGTCGCTGGGGAAGACACGTCCCCCGGATACTCGAACGCCAGAAGCCCCGAGACACCTCCGAAAGGCGCGAGCTCGACCTTGGTGAGTCTCACGTATCCTCCGGCCTTGATCGTGTGGCTTCCACGAGAGGAACGAGCAGAAGCTACGGAGCCGCTCGACGGCGGGTCGACGCCCCCATCCCGCGCCGCACTTGCCGACTCGATCCAGGGGTACTCGACCTCGCGGATGTTCTGGCCGGGAGGAGCGGTGATGGTCACGGTCACGAGGTACTGGCCCGGGCCAGGGGGCTCGAAGGATTGGCAAGCCACCGGATAGCTTGCCAGCGTCACGCGCAGCTCGGCGCCACCTGTGGAGAGCCCCACGTACTCCGCAAGCGCTGTCTTCGCTTGGAAGCTCACCTGCTCGTTTTCCCGGCCACCGAGCGCGAGCCGCACCTCGCCCGCGGGCTGCTCGCGACATCCTCCGCCAGCCACAGCAAGACAGGCGAACAGGGCCAATCCCCACCAGCGCTTCCCATTCCCGCGCAATCGCGGGACAGCCTCGAGCGACAAAGGTCGGCCGGCGGAGTCGCGCAGGACTCGGTGGGGGGCAGAGGCTCGGTGCATTGCAGATCCGATTCCAGCTGAGCCTAACCGGATCCCGCGCTTGTCGCGAGAATTTGGCCGTCTCTGCAAATGAACAACGAATTCCTGACGCTACCCGATGAGGCTGACCCCCATCGTCGGAGCCGCAATGGGCCACACCTCGTTGGCGAGACGAGCAGCGACTGGCTCAAGCGCGCGGCGCAGCGCAGGAGCGCTCGGGCGGTGCCGGGGGTCGCGCCGCAGGCATGCCGCCAGAATGGTCGCCAGGTCCCTGAACGGCCCAGTGTGGGCCAGCCTCGCCAACTTGTCGGGCCATCCATCATGCGATACGTGAAGGGTAACCAGCGCGGTCTCATCAGATTCGTCGAAGAGATGGGAGGCGGTGAGTGCCTCGAAGGCCATCGATCCGAAGGCATAAATATCAGCTGGTTGCGGCTTCACCTCGTATCCAGCAGGTGAGACTCCAAGGACCTCTGGAGCACAGTAGTCGAGCGTGCCGCAGCCCGGCCTCAGCTGACGACCCGCAAGCCCGAAGTCCACGAGTACCGGGACCTCGCCATCGCGCAGAATCACGTTGGATGGCTTCAGATCCAGATGGCCCAGCCCAGCAGAATGCATTCCTTCAAGCCCTGCAAGGATTCCGTCCAGGTAGCGGAACACGGCCGGTGCCGTCAGTGCTCGAGTTCGCACCAGTCGATCCAGCCCCACACCAGAAATCAGCTCCATCACGAGAATGGGCTTGGGTCTGGCTGCGAGGTCGAACGTGACGAAACGAGCCAGGTTGGGATGATGGGGAAGCGACAGGAGAGCCCCCGCTTCCTCACGGAACATCTGCATGAACTCCTGTTCCGAGAGACTGCGAGCCGTACTGGGATTGTATTCTGGGACCTTGAGGGCGAAGAGCTCCGCATTCGGATCGCTCCGCTCTTCGAGCCGGCGAGCAACGAACACGGTGCTGACCCCTCCGGTTCCGAGCGCCCGGACGACGTAGAAGGCCCCGATGGCCCGGCGTGGCAGAAGCCAGTCCGGCAGCGCCGTGCGTCGGTTCTCGAGTGGAATCGCGAAGACATCGCTCCCACCCGACGTGGGAAGGCCATGGATTCGCTTCGCCACACCCAAGACGGTGCGAGCCAGCGGTTCGGGCAACCCCCGACCCAAGCCACGAAGAGCCGCCGCCATCTGCGCAGGATTCGAGGGCACGCCCTCGCTCACCGCCCGCTCCACGAGGACCGATAGCGCAACATGCCGACCGCGGGACGATGGTGGCCCAGCGCTGGCGTCGTCCAGGATGCGCCGGACGGCGCCGCGAATGAGCTCCAGGAGGGCGCGACTCGCCCATTCGAGCTCGCTCACTGGGCTCGGTGCCGCTGCTCCCGGGACTTCCACCAGCTCGTTGAGCCCACGAGCCGCGGCGATGGCCTCAAGAGCTCTGCCCAACTTGAGCACGACCCTGCGGAGCGCCTCTCCCCGCAGGGACCCTCCAGAACCGAGGGCGTGACTGAGCCTCACAGCCTGTCTGGCAAGAAGAGCCGCCTCGCGAGTACGAGGGCTGGGCGGCGCTTCTTCTTCGCGACCGCGAGGCGCGATGGAGTCGGGGGAGCTGTCCCCGAGAAAGGCGGCATACGCCGTGAACATGCGCCGGACATCAGGATTCGTCGAAGCTTCGGCGATGGCGGAGATCGCCTGAGTGTCAGTCACCCGATGGACCACGGCCAGGAGGACGTCGCTCGGTTCGGCGATCCCTTCGCGCACGACCGCGTCGAGACCACGGGCCAACGTCGCCGAGAGAATCCGGAGGCTTGACGGTTCTGGCTCGACCACCAGGCTTCCTACCAGAACCTGCACCGCGCGTCTGACCCGGTCGCGGACCCGCTCCCGCCCCTCGTCCCCCTCGGTTCGCACCGTTTCCAAGTCGAGCAAATGCAGGAAAGCCCGCAGCCGGCGCTGCCGCGCCAGGTGAGACTGTGCCGCATCCTGAGGAGTGGGTGTCGACTCCGCTCTGAGCAGCCACTTTCCAAGCCGTTCGTGAACGGCATCCAAGAGGGGGACGGAAGCGTCAGGGTCGTTGGGCCGACGGTTCAAGAGAAGCAGGTGGGAAAGGGTCGAACGTTCGAGCACGGCTCCGTCGAGGTCTCCGAGCAGGTCCAGCAAGCTGGGGATTGCCGCCTCATCACTGGGATCGAGTGCACACAGCTCGTCGAGTCTGGAAGGGACTCGGGAGAGAACGGAAACGGCAAGAGCGTGGGCCTCCTTTGCGCCGCGCAGTTCGTAGGCGCTCAGCGCCTCTCTCAACGCGGCTTCGAGTGGGGAGTGAGAGCTTGCCCGATCGATGCGACGCAGTGCCCGCAGGAGGAGGCTCCTGGTGGCCACATCCGCTCCGGGAAGGCTGCGCTGGATGCAGCGGCGGACATTCTCCGTGGCCAGAACAGCGAAACTGGGGAGAGCCACGTCGGCAAGCAGGTCCGCGGTAGCTTCGATAACGTCCAGCCGATCGCTGCGCGCGATGAGGCCGAGGAGTTCCTCGGCCGCTTCGGGTTCGGCATCGATCACGGGAGGAAGGCCCAGCACCATGACCGCCACCATCCCGGGATCCCGCTTGACGAGCGGTCCCGAAAGCAGGGAGCGGCACTGCTGAACGGCCGTTTTCGGATCCGAACTGGCGAGAGCGACCAGGGATACCGCCGCTCGCCGCCACTCGGTGGGCGAGAGACTGGGATCGAGCGCCAGCTCGATCTCTTCCCGCGTCACTCGGTCGGTACCTGCCAGGAGCCCTCGCGCCACAGCTGCGTGACGCCAGACCAAAGGTTCCCGATCGGACACGAGCTGTGTCAGATGCTGCACGAGCGGAGCCGTCAACAGCACGGATTGGGGATGAAGATCTCCTTGTTGCGCTCGCATGACCGCTTCGCGCGCCGCCCGTTCCAGGACGCGCGAAGCCAAGCGCCGGGCGGGCATTGTCCCTGTGCCCGCCCGCGCTATCCAGCGCTCGCAGGTCTCCCGTCGTGACACCAGGGCCAAGGCCAGGGGATCGACCGTCACGCTGGAGCCCACGGGCATGTCGAAGAGCAATCCGACCCGGGCACGCAGGGTCGGCACATCGAGCGACCGCGCCGCTCCGTACGCCATCCGAGCGGCCACCATCGCGAAGGTTGAGGCGGTGCCTTCATAGAGTCTGGTGAACACCCTGCGCCCGAGCTCGTGCTTCTCGACGCCGGAGGGCAGGGCGGAGGTCAACTCGTAGAGGGCCACCGCCGCTGTTTCCGGCGCGATCCAGTCGAGATCGTCCACGAGCCCGGACGCCAGAGCAACGCGCGTTGCTCCGGCAAGCTGAGAGGGCTCGACCCGCTCAAGGGGGGGCGGACCCACCAGGCGCACTCCAACGCCCAGAGCCGTAATGCCTTGTCTCCACGCCGCTGAGCGCTCTGCCGGATCGCTGAGTCGTCCTAGACTGATCAGCGCCTCGTCTGCATTCACGCGCCCTGACATCTCGGTCCCTGATTGTAGGCTGACTTCCGATCGTTTCCTTGCGAAATAATGGAGAGCGCCTGGTGCTCAGGCCCACGCCAACCTACCTTGTCCACCCATGAGCGATCGAACCGGGATCGGCGTGCTCCTCGTGGCCCACGGCACCGTGCAGGATCTCGATGACCTGCCCGAGTTCGTTCGGCGGATTCGCCGAGGCCGCCCCGCGAGCCCAGAGCTCGTGCAGGAGCTCCGCCACCGGTATGAGGCCATCGGCGGCTCGCCGCTGATGGCGACTACCCGACACCAATCCCGGAAGCTCGCCCAACGGCTTGGGCTGCCCACACTGGTGGGAATGCGGTTCTGGGACCCGACAATCGGGACAGCGCTCAAACGGGCGGCTGGTGACGGCATCCGCAAGCTGGTGGTTCTGCCGCTCGCGCCGTTCAATTGCCCAGCGTACTGCGACGCCACGCGAGACGCTGCCGCAGAACTCACGTCCGAAGGTATGGCGACGCCGGAGCTTATAGAAGTGCCGGCATGGGGCAACCACCCTGCGCTCGTGGCGGCCCACGCCACCGCCATCGAGCGTTTCTGCGGAGCTTCCTCGGAATCGGCCCGACTGATCCTCACGGTCCACAGCCTTCCCGTGGCGGTCATACGGGCAGGAGATCCCTATCCTCAGGAGGTGGAAACGGCTGCGAAAACGGTTGCGCGCCATCTCGGTCGGGAAGCCCTGCTGGCGTATCAGAGCCAAGGGGCGGACGGCGGAGAATGGCTTGGGCCGAGCGTCGAAGCGACTCTCAGACGTGTGGCGGCGGAGGGTGTCCGCGAGGTGGACGTGGCGCCATTGGGTTTTCTAGCCGACCACGTCGAGACGCTCTATGACCTGGACATCGACGCGCGGGCACGCGCGGATGCGCTGGGGTTGACCTTCCGCCGCGTTCCGGCCCTCAACGACGCAGACGCACTGGTCGGCGCGCTGGCAACGATCGTGGAGGCAGCGCTGGAACACTCCTGAAGGCGACCCAGCCCATGCGTTCACGGTCCCAAAACCCGTTCGGAAGCCGAGACGGGCGGCAGACGGATCTGGAGCCCACGCGCCACGACGACGGCGTTTCCGGAGTCGGCGCACGCCAAAACGGTCGGCCGTCTCTTCCCGGTACACCGTCGCCATGTAGTCGTCCAGCGAGTTTGTCGGCGTGGCGCGAGTTGGCAGACGGCTGGAGGCGTACCGATTCGTTCGTCGTCCTTCGCCGCAGCCTCTCGCCGCATCGTGGCACTGAGGAGCACCTCCAGTCGAGAGAGGCCGAATTCCGCTCGCTGGTCGGTGCTTGGGTCGCGCCCCGGTCTTGGCAATTCGGTTCACCCCTTCGGCGAACCGTTTGTCGGTCTAGTCTCCGTCGGGCATGATGGGCGGAATGGTAGAGCGGAGCGAGGGGCGCTGGCGGTGCAGGCTGACGAATCGGTGGGGGCTGCTCATGCTGTCACTGTCGTTCGTGGCGGTTGGATGCCCGTGCATGCGAGACACTGTCAACGCCAGTCCCGAGCTTCGCTGGTGGCTTTTCACGAGCTACGGTGCCCCGCAGCTCTGCCCGCAGATGCTGAAGACCAGCGTTCCGCTCCGCAGCGATGAGCAAGGAAACACTCAGGGCAGGTTCTTTCCGAGCGGCTGTCGCTACGACGTGGACAACCAGCGTCAGACGATCATTATGTCCTTCACGGGTACTGGGTATAGCTGGCTACCCGTCGCCGGGCGGGTCGGTTTCAATGCGCGCGCCGCAGTGGAGTACCGAATGGACTTCTTCATGGGTGAAGAGTCCATGTACCTCTGGGCCAACCCCGTGGCCGTTGCCGACGGCCCGCATTTCGAGCTTACCACCATCGAGAACCCGGTGGTCGATTGGGCATCGAGGACGCCAGCCTCCTTCCTTGCAACGGCGTTCGGCGGGCAGCTGATGTCGAGCAGGCTCGGTACGGGCTTCACGGTCATCCATTCGGACGCGGGGAATGAGTTCGCCACAGGGAGACTCATGCCCCCGGCAAGGCCGACCACGCCCTTCGAGACCCGGCCCGGGCGGCGTTACACGTTCGCCAACGAGACGACGGAGGTTCGGGCCAATCAAGTCGATTTCCTGGGGCCTTTCGAGGTGCCGCTGAACGGACAGGCACTCTTTCTCCGCTTCCGCGTGATGGGCCCCCCAGTCGATGCGGCGCTCTTCACCCGCGAAGCGGGTGACACTTGGCGGGAAGGCCTTCAGCGAGGCGTTGGCCTTGCGGCGCCTACTCAGGCACCGGTGACTACTTGGGTCGTTCCCACCAACCTCGAGACCACGCAGCGGATCCCGGTTCCTCCGGGACAGTATGTGCTTGCTCTCGACAACAGTAACGCCATTGGCACCGTCGCGCCGCCATGGTGGAACCCTCTGACACCCATCGGCGGCAGCACTGCCGTCGTGAGCTACATCGCGGAGGTGGGCAACGCCCAGGGCAACTAGTCATGATGGACCCGGAGATGCTCCGTCGCAGACTACTCGATGCGTTCCCGGGCGCCGCAGTGTCGGTCACAGACCTCATCGGCACCAGAGACCACTTCCGCGTGGAAATCGCCGCAACGGCGTTTCGAGGGCGTTCGCTCCTCGAACAACACCGGTTGGTCTATGAAGCCCTCGGCGACGCGATGCAGGGGCCAATTCACGCGCTGACCTTGAAGACGAGTGTCCCCTAGTTTCCAGCGAGAACCCAGGCATTCGCTTGGGCTCCGGTCGGTGCGGTCCGCTCTCGGGGGGCCAGCGCCCTCCGTTACGATGCGGCTCTTTGGCCTACCATCGAACGCGGCGCTCCCCAGACCCGGAATGCGCACTCTCCCTCCTTGTCAGCGCTCAGTTCCTCGCGAGTCGAGGAGTCCTAGTGCCAAGGCTGATGCCCGACTCGCACGCGAGGCTCGGTTGCCGTCGTCGAAGGGAAACATCACCGTCACGTGGTGCCCGCGGCGACCGCCGACGACACCCCCCGTCCGTCCAAGCGCAAGCGCGAGATCTGGCGTGGTCACCGACTGGGTTGCCTTTTCGATGCGAAGGAGCGAGTCGAGCCGGTAGGGTGACGGTGCGCTGCCGTTGTCAGCGGAAACGTGGGGAGTCGTGGCAAACAGCCCCATGCTCAAGAGAAGCGCCGCAAGCGCGTTTGGCACCGAGCTTCCCCGAAACCAGCTCCCGAGGTAATGGCTGGTCTCGTGTTTGCAGCGCGCGTAGAGGGCAGCGTGACTCACGTCTAGCCGGTCTGCCACGAGGGTGGCCAACCGGAAGTAGGCGGGGCGCGTCGACGAACCAAAGTACGGAATCACGTAGCGCCCCCCGAAGGTGAGGCGCACGCCCTCGCGGGATACTGTGCCCCGAGAGCTAGCGCGAAGAGTCGCGTCGTGCACGGTAACCAGCGTGTCAGGCCCCTCGAGTCCCGCCAGCTCGGGCACAGTGTCCGCTGCCAGCCGAAACCCGCCGCCCGCGTCGATCGGGGTCAGCAGCTCGTCCATGGTCGGATCTTCAAGCAGGGGATTCGCTGTCGGAGGGCGAAGCATCAGGAGCTCAACGACCCACCCGTCGACGTCGGCGGGCGTGACCGTTCCACCGCGCTGGACGCGGGCGCGAGTACGCTCACACACCGATCGATCCCGAGCATCCCTGCTTCCAAGTACTGGCGCGGTGGACGCAGGGCCAGAAGGACTGGATTCGGCATCCCCCCCCCGGTGCGCCACGCTCACAACCCATGCGGCGACAATCCAGAGCCCAACGCCCGCGAGTGCGAACATGCCTCCTCGCACTATCCAGTCCTGCACGGTGACGAAACGCGGCATCGCGGCTGGCCACTATAGCCCGAGACTCCGCCCACCAGAGCGCACGCCGTTTGGCCGACTGGCAGCCGATCCATCCCCCATTCCACAAGATCGACCAATCGCCCGGTTTCTTGTCAGGTCCTGCCTTCGATGCTCCCTCATTGCGCTCGGTCCGTGGGCCTTCACTGACTCGTGCAGCGATCAGCATTCGTCCACTCCGACTCACTGCCGCCTCCGGCGTCTGCTGGGCTTCGCCCAGCCCCCTGTCCACCGAATTGGAGTCATCCACTGTGTGGACTCGTCCAGTCCGGTTCACCTGTTGGCAAGCCGTCTAGCGCTCTAGACTGCGTCCATCATGCATAGGCCACTCGTCCTACTCTCGAACGACGACGGCTACGACTCACCAGGCCTCGAGGCGCTGCGCAATCGGCTCGCGTCGGGGGCTGATGTCGTGGTCTGTGCACCGCATGGCGAACAGAGTGCGGCGAGCCATTCGCTCACCCTAAATCGACCCCTGATCCTCAGAAGACACGCCCCCACGGTCTTCTCGGTAGACGGGACGCCAGCGGACAGCGTCTACGTCGCCCTGTATGCCGAGGGACGCATCCTCCCGCGGACTCCGGACGTGGTGGTGAGCGGCATCAACATCGGCCTCAACCTGGGCATGGACGTTCACTACAGCGGGACCGTGGCGGCAGCGCGCGAAGCGGCTCTGCGGGGGATCCCGGCGATTGCCGCATCTGCCGGTCGAGGCGCCGATCTGGACGCGGCGGCGCAGTTCCTGGAAACGCTCGTGAGAGGTCTGTTGGACTCGAGCACGACCGTGCCGCTGCTTCTGAACGTAAACTTCCCCCCTGGGTCGGCTTGGCTCAACCGGATCACCACCCTTGGGCGCCGTGAGTACGCGGAGGGCGTCGAGTTCCGCGCCGATCCTCGCGGACGCGAATACCTTTGGCTGGGACGTCCGGGAGTGCGGCACCCGCCAGCTCCGGGTTCGGACACCGAAGCCTACGATGAGGGCGTCGTCGGCATCACCCCCCTTCGTCTCGATCCGACGACTACGGAGTCGAGTACAGGTCTCGAGCAGCTGAACGCCTACGTGTCGCTCCATCAGCGTCACCGCGCCCCGGGCGTCTAGTCGGCGCCGCCTCCCTCGGAGGGATGGTTAGGGGTAGATTTTTCGCAGAATTCATCGGACCATGTCGAGCGAAGAACCCATGGCATCGCGGAAACGAGCTCCAAGCCAAGCCCAGAAGCCGGTCCCGGCGCGCCACTCGCCGACGCCCCGAGGCGTTGACCGCGAGAAATCCAACCCGCCCCGGCCTCGCGCCGCCAAGCCGAGGATCTCCATGATCGCGAGCGCGGACGAGTTCGATGGCCTCGGGTATGCCAAGCGTCTCATCCGCGACGTTCCCGACTACCCGCAGCCCGGCATCCTGTTTCGTGACATCACCCCGCTTCTGGCCGACCCCAAGGCGTTCACCATCATTGTGGATGCCCTGACCCATCGGTTCGTCGGCGAAGCTGTGGATGCTGTGGTTGGCATCGAGTCCCGCGGCTTCATCTTCGGTGCTGCTCTGGCGGTTCGGTTGAACGCAAGCTTCATTCCCGTCCGAAAGGCTGGAAAGCTGCCGTGCCGAACCGACAAGGTGAGCTACTCCCTGGAATACGGCGAGGCCGAGCTCGAGATGCACCGTGACTCCCTCTCGGAGGGAGCACGAGTGCTGGTGGTGGACGACCTGCTAGCCACCGGAGGCACTGCGAAGGCAGCGGCCGAGCTCGTTGAGCGCCAGGGAGCGGCAGTGCTGGCTTATGCGTTCGTGATCGAGCTCGAGGCGATGAATGGGCGAGAGCGGCTCCTTCCCACCCCGGTGCTGTCACTGGTGAAGTACAAATAGCTGGGCGCCTTTCTTGAACGACAAGCAGGTTGTCTGTCGTTCGAGAACGAGCAACCAGAGCACCGATTGTGCAGCAGTATCGACCGGAACGATTGTCTGCGCGCGCTTCGCACAGCCTGGCCCCTCGCAGACAGGCGTTTTCTGTGTCAAGCAGACCGATCGGTGCTCTAAATCAGCGAGCGCGATTCTCGAACGGTTTGGGCTGCCCCCATCGAG
>CAYRKE010000004.1:0-119397 GCA_964424695.1 uncultured Polyangiaceae bacterium | reverse complement strand
ATGGGCGCTCCTCCGGGTATGGGCAGTCCGTATGATGCCGGAATGGCCCCCGCGATGGGCGCTCCTCCTGGGCAGCCCGGAGGGCTCATGCCGATGGGCGGTCCAGCTCCATTGGTGCCCGCTGGCGGAGCCGGCGCCGCCGGTACGGTGCGCAATCCAGTGATGGTCTTGGTCATTGGGATGTGCTGCTTCCTCTACATGTACTATGTGCTCTGGACGCAGCTGAATGAACTCAAGGCGTTCCGGCGCAAGGACGACATCAATCCCATCATGGTCTTCGTCCCGGTGCTCGGACTGCTCCTGATGTGGCAGCTCCCAGAGAAGGTACTGGAGGCCAAGCGAATGGCTGGGATCCAGAACCCTCAGGTAGCCCACCCGATCACCTACCTTCTGCTCGCGGGCTACTTCTTCACGATGGATTTGAACGAGGTCTTCGAGGCTGCCGCTCGGCAGCAGGGCGGCCCGCCTCCTGTTCAGGCGCGATTCTGAGTCGCATCGAGTCGGAGGGTTCAGCCGCCAGCCCGAGGCGCTGGGTTTCCCATTGTCCGGTGGTGTCTAGACCTCTGCGTTCACGGCTTCAGAAAGCCCCGGCTGCAAGCTGCCTTGCGCGCAACGCGCGGGCAGCGAGCACTGGGGCGAAACGTACGCGGGTACGTGAACACGGCGCACACCTGAAGAAATGCCTCACACAAGGCGGATCGCGGCTGGTCCTCTACACAGGGTGTGAACAGGTACGTCTAGACGCGGAGCCCTACGCCCTGGGGACCTCAGTGGTCCTTGCCGCGGGGCCTGCCGAGGTGCGGTGCGGATGAGCTGCGGCCCGCCTGGATCGGGTTCTGGGCCTGGTTTCCGCAGACGGGTGCTCGTGGCACTTTTGGCGGTGTCGTTTCTTGGCGTCGCCCTGGCGGCGAGCCTTCCGCTCTGTCCAATGGCGGGCCTTCTGGGGATCCCTTGTCCAGGTTGCGGGCTTTCACGCGCAACGCTCGCTGCCCTGCGCGGCGACTTCAGTGAGGCTTATCACTATCATCCGCTGGTCTTTGTGCTCGTCCCAGTATGCGGACTTGCCCTCGGAAGCCTGGTCGTCAGCTATCTGTTCGAGGTCCGAACTCCAACAGGGGGCCCTGCCACCCGTAACTGGACGGGCTCGGAAGATGGCCGGCTCGGAATGACCACGCTCGACCGCGTGGTGAGCTGGGTTGGCGCCGCCTGCTTGATCGCCATGCTTGTCGTCTGGATCGCACGGTTCATGGGGTACTTTGGGGGCCCGGCTCCTGTCACGCCGCTCCTCGAATGGGCTCGCGGCCGGTAGCTATCCCAAGTCGGGAGCGCAACCCGGCCCGACGGACACACGCCACATCGAGGAACCGGAGAGTCGGCTCAGCTCCGGTTCGGCGGCTGTCCTGCCCGTCGCTCGCAGACTCGAGGTCGCTGCGCTAGACCCCGCGCCATGCAGGCCCTATTCGAGGCAGTTCGCGAGCAATGCCGCCCTGGACTGTGGTCCCAGGGGGTGGAGTTCGTACGCGCGGGGGCCGTGTCGGTCGAGACCCGTTCCGACGACGAGGTGGTGACTCGTGTCCGCACGCCAGGCAGGGCCGCGGCGCCAACCGCCATTCTCTACCCCAACGACGGTGAGTGGACGTGCGACTGCGGAAGTGCGATCGATCCGTGTGCCCATGTGGCGGCCGCCATCATCGCGCTGAATCAGGCCAGTCAGAACGGCGTCGAGCTCACGCCGGCTCGAGAGCGCGAGGGACATCTCGCCTACGCGCTCAGATCCGAGCGAGGCTACCTTGCCGTCGATCGGCACTGCGTGGCGCCGAGCGGGCAGAGCGTGCCCCTCACCGACTCGCTGTCGAGCCCGGCGGGCAGGGAACGAGTCGGCATTCAACCGACCCACGACGACCTTCAGGTCGACCGACTACTCCTGGCGGACCGTAACCCGCAGTACTCGGGTAAACGCCTGGTGACCCTGCTGGGTGCGCTCGCCGGTTGCGCCGATGTCCGCCTGCAGGACAGACCCGTCAAGATCAATGTGGAGCGCATCACGCCCCTCGCGCGCGTCTTCGACGAGAAGGGATTGGTCGTGCTGGAACTCTCTGCCGATCCGCGCATCGACGAGGTCGTCGCACGGGGGGTGGTCCGTCTCGGCGACACGCTCCACCCCATGGGTGAGATGGACCTCTCGGGAGACCGCTTGGAGCGCTTGCCCAGCCGACGAGAGCTTCTCCCCTCCGAACTGGGAGAGCTCGTGGGAAGGATCCTCCCTGAGCTCCAAAAAAGGCTTCCCGTCGAGATCACCAGCAGGCGCCTGCCCCGGGGACAGCGACGGCTGGAACCCCGCATTGCCATCGAGCTCTTCACGCTGCCGGGCGCGCTCGAGGTGCTGCCAACTCTGGTATACGGCGATCCGCCAGTCGCCAGAGTCGACGGCGACCGGCTGATCCAGCTCGGAAACGAGGTTCCGGTTCGGCTTCGCGATCGCGAGAACGAACTCGTCTTCGAGCTGCGGGACAAGCTCAATCTCGTGCCAGGCCGCCGAGCGCGCTTCGATGGTGTCGACGCGTCACGCTTCGTCAGACAGCTGGACGCCTGGAACGAACAGCAGCGCTATCACGCGACTGCTCCCTTCGCGCGAGAATCGCTCGTCCCCAAGGTCCACATCGAAGGCGACACCTTCCGCGTCGAGTTCGCGGTCGGAAACCACAGCGGAGCCGGCGCCCCACGAGCCGAAGCCGGTGGCGTGATTCAAGCATGGCAGAACGGGCTCGACGTCGTGCCCTTGGATACCGGCGGATGGGCGACCCTGCCCCGAGAATGGCTCGACAGGCATGGACACCTCATCGCCGATCTCCTGGCGGCGCGTGATCGGACTGGCCAGGTTCCGCCCTCGGCCCGACTCTTGCTCGCAGAACTCTGCGAAGCGTTGGAGCAACCCGTCCCCGTCGATCTCGCTTCACTCAGGAAGCTCGTCTACGGCTCCACGGCACTCCCGGAACCGGAGCTTCCAGGCGATCTGCGCGCAGAGCTTCGCCCGTACCAGAGAACCGGGGTAGCTTGGCTCACTCTGCTTCGGCGGGCGGGGCTTGGGGGCATCCTGGCCGACGACATGGGCCTTGGAAAGACGGTTCAGGCCATCGCGATCCTCGGCCCGGGCAGTCTCGTCGTATGCCCGAGGAGCGTCATCCATAACTGGCGTGACGAGATAGGCCGCTTCAGGCCGGGGCTCACCACTCAGCTGCACCATGGGTCGCGCCGAACACTCGCCGCTCCCGCAGATGTGACCCTCACGACCTACGGCACTCTTCGGCAGGATATCGACCTTCTTTCGGCTCGCAAGTGGTCCACGATCGTCCTCGACGAGGCACAAAGCATCAAGAACGCCGAGAGCCAGGCGGCCCAGTGCGCGTATCGCCTGAATGCGGATTTCCGACTCGCTCTGAGCGGCACCCCGATCGAAAACCGCCTGGAAGAGCTCTGGAGCATCCTGCACTTCGCCGCGCGGGGCCTCCTCGGCGGTCGGTCGCAATTCCAGAAGCTCTTTGCCGCGCCCATCGCGGGAGGCGACGAGACTACGGCGATTCGCCTGCGTCAGCGCATCCGGCCCTTCCTGCTTCGGCGTCTCAAGCGTGACGTGCTCAGTGATCTACCTCCGCGTACCAACGTCACGCTGCATATCGAGCTCAGCGAAGACGAACGGGCGATCTACGAGACGATCCGCCGCGGTTCCCGGGAGGTGATGCAGACGCTCCAGGACGGCGAGGGAAACGTCATGGCCGCCCTCGAGGCCCTGCTTCGACTGCGCCAGGCAGCTTGCCACCCGGGCCTGCTCCCGGGTCAAGACTGCGCGACCTCCAGCAAGCTCGAGTGCCTGCTGGAGTCGCTCGAAGACGCCGCGAGCGACGGGCACAAGGCATTGGTGTTCTCCCAGTGGACCAGCCTGCTCGATCTCATCGAGCCTGCCCTCCGAGACAAGGGGCTCACTTACACGCGTCTCGATGGCCAGACCCGCGACCGCGCCGAGGTGGTGAAATCATTCCAGAATCCCGAGGGGCCGCCGGTCCTCCTCACGTCTCTCAAAGCGGGCGGAACCGGGCTCAATCTCACTGCCGCCGACCACGTATTCCTCATGGACCCCTGGTGGAATCCGGCCGTCGAAGACCAAGCCGCGGATCGCGCACATCGCATCGGCCAAGAACGTCCTGTCTTGGTCTATCGTCTCGTGGCTCGTGAAACCGTAGAGGAAGGTATCCTGGCCTTGCAGGAGCACAAACGCGGTCTGTCGGACCTCACCTTCGCTTCAGCCGATCACGGTCCTGGGCTGAGCAGGGAAGAGCTGATGGTGCTACTCGCGTAGCAGGCCCCTCCCCTCCCGAATCGGGTTCAGCCGTGAAGGGCATATCCGCCGGACACGGCGGCTCAGCCCAATGTGCTTGCGAGGACGGAGTAGGGGGCGAGACGAGCGCCGGGAGCCACATCGACATCAGTGAGCACACAGCCCACTTCGACGACTGCCCGAGACCCCACCCGAGTCCTGCCACGGAGGCAGGCCCCGCTGTGGATCTCAGCATCGACTTCGATCTCCACACCTTCGTCGATGAACGGAAGCCCGTGGATGGTAACGCCGCGACGCGCGTGGTCGTCAGCGATTCGCTCGTACAGCGCCCGCTCCGCTGCTCGGAGCTGGGCGCGATCGTTGACCCCGACCAGCGTGTCTGGGGACCCGATGATGGCCTCGACTCTTCCACGCTTCGCCGTGGATTCGACGACATCCGTCAGGTAGTACTCTCCTTGATCGTTGTTGCATCCGAGGTTTTCGAGAGCAGCTCGCAGGATGTCAGTACGTGCAACGTAGATCCCAGCATTGACCTCATCGATACGGCGCTCGGCATCTGACTCAAGGTCGCGGTCCTCCTTGATGCGCACCACGGCATCCGATGAGGAGCGGATGATTCGCCCGTAGCCCCGCGGCTCAGACAAGCGGCAACTCAGCACCGTGAGGTGAGCCCCCTCCTCGCCCGTCACCCGATCGATCAAAGGCACCAGATCCTGACTTCGCACCAGCGGAGTGTCTCCGCACAGAATGAGCATGGTGGCGCCGTCCACCAGGTGCATTGCCGAACGGACCGCGTCGCCGGTGCCCCTCGGCACTTCTTGCACGGCGAGAGCGACTCGCGTGTCACCCAGGAGTCGTCCGAGGGTCTCGGTGACTTCATCCCTGATTCCTGGGGAGACAACCACCACCACCCGCTCAGCCCCCGCCTCGAGCGCAGCGCGGCATGAGTAGTAGACCATCGGGCGACCGGAGACGGCGTGGAGCACTTTGGGCCGCGCACTCTTCATCCGCTTGCCTTGACCCGCTGCTAGCACGACGGCGACGAGACTCTTCATGGCCCATTCTTTGGCATCTTGGCGCAATCACGGCAAGAGGCGCCATGTGCGTCGGCTCACGAACGCTGACGAGAGATGGTGTGGCCACAGGTTCGGTTTCGGAGTCGCCGCAGAAGCGAGCGCGAACGCTCCTGCTCGCGCGTCAGTTCGCAGAGCTAGAAGGGACTGGCGGAAGCTGCTCAGGTGCCGGTTCGGTAATCGGAGTGAGTGGCGCGACAGCCACCTCACCTGCGAGCTCCTGGGAACGCGGGACGATCGCACCGTAGATGACGACGCGCTCGCCCGGCTTGAGCTCGTCGTTTCGAGACCGACGATTCACCCGCTCGATGGATCCCGGAGTCATTCCGTACCGCTTGGCCAAGACAGCGAGTGTGTCACCCTTCTGCGCCTTGACGATGAAGCGACGCTGGCCATTCAACCCCTCGAAGTGGTCGTAGAAGCTATCCGTGCCCGCAATGAGCACTCGCGCCGTCTGGTCGGTGAAGTGACGCACTCCGCGAAGATCGGCGTCCTTCGCAACAAACGCCTGAAGCACCATCCCGGATTGCAGACGTGCTGATTCGTCCAGCGCGTTGTGCTGCACGAGCTCGTCCACGTCAACGGCCAGCGCATGCGCGACTTCGGCCAGAGTCTCGTTCCCTGAGACTTCGTAGAAGACGCGCCGGCGATCCCGATAGCTCACCTGACTCGGAGAAACGATCACGAGAGCCTTCTCTGCGCGCGCTGCGGCCCCTGACCGAGGGAGAAGAATCACGGATCCTGGCCGCAAGCTCTCCCGCAGCCCGATACCGTTGAGGTCGCGCAGTCTGTCCACCTCGAATCCCATATCCGCCGATATCGACTGGACGGAATCGCCGAACCTCACCACGTAAGGAACGAGCGCGCTGGTCCCGTTCCCACGCTTGGCCAAGATCTCCGCGGCCTTCGCCCCCGCCCCCGCAGGAAGGCGTACAGTCCAACTACGCGGGGGAGCGCCACTCGCCGCGGGTGGCAAGCGGTCCTCGAGGAACTGCGGATTATTCGCCTTGAATTCCTGGAGGGTCACGCCAGCCGCAGCGGCGATGTCTGCCAGCGGCGTTCCTGACTCGACGCGAACGGAGTCGAATCGCTCAACCGAGTCTGGCTGGACACTGCCGAGCCCAAACGCCGACCGATTGTTCATCATGAGCGCGGTCGCCATGATCTTGGGCACGTAGAGGGACGTCTCCCACGGGACACCGGCCTCGAACCGAGTCAGCTCGAAAAAGTCATTAGTATTGTACTTGCGAATGGCCCTGGCCAGCCCCCCGAACCCCATGTTGTACGCTGCCATGACGAGGGACCAATTCCCGAAGCGCTGATGCAGATCGCTCAGCATCAGGATCGCCCCCTCGGTGGCGCGCCGCGGGTCGAGTCGCTCGTCCACCCAGCGATCAACGGTGAGCCCGTACATCCGAGCGGTGGAGGGCACGAACTGCCACAAACCGGCAGCACCGGCCGGACTCTTGATGAGGGGATCGTGTCCGCTCTCGACAAGGCTCATCCACACTAGATCGACGGGCAGCCCGGCTGACTCGAGCATGGCTCGGATCGACGGAGCGTAACGGCCACTCCTCTTCGTCCACGCTTGAGCGATAGTGCGACCACGAGCGCTATCGCGGTAGAATTTGAGGTAGGTGATCACCGCACCATCGAGACGCACCTCGAAGGTTGGCCGGGTCAATGACTTGATCCACGGCTCGACGACTCCGCTGTGATTCTGCACGGACGGCTCGCCACCATTCGACGGCAGTCCGCTCGCCTCGCCGCCAGGACGTCCCCCGCGGATCGGGCGAGAAACGTCCCACGTCCAGCCGGGAACAAGCCCGTAGGTGGGCTCGGGAAAGAGAACCCGCTCGGCCTCGCGCAAAAGCTGGAGCTCGCGGTTGTCCAGCGTGGAGGTGCCCGGCGTGGCGGTCGCTCCCGCAGTCACGGCGCTGCGTGCGGCCGCCTCCGGCGCGGCACGCAAAGGCGCTGAGTCGCCCCGAGACCTCGCCCCACTCCCATTCTGAGGAGGGGCCTGCCTTGAGGCGGAGGTCGGCCGCGGCTCCGCCGCAACGGTCGAAGACAGCCCGCCGTGCCAGCAGAAGGTCGCCAGAATGAAGGCGATAGGCGGACGCATCCGAACTCGCATGGCTTCCACTCCTACCGGGCGCATCCGAGCGGGTCAAATCCGCGGCCGAAAACACGTCGCCAAGCAGAAGACAACCGACCACCCGACCCAATTGTCCCTGTGGGCCGTCGGCATGCCCCTGCATCGCAGGGCCAACCGACACCTTCGCGTCACGCCCTCGCAACGCTCGCGCTCGACCGCCATTGCGCGTGAAGCAGCGCCGGAATGCTCAGGGAAGCCACGCAGAGTCCGGTCACGGCAATGTCGAGCGCGACCTCGAGCTGGCCGATTTCGGGCACCCCCAACGACGTGGCCGCGAGCCTCATGACGCCTCGAGGCTTGCACCAAAGAACAACGGGAAGATGCCAAACGAAGACGTATAGGGAGTGCTTGCCCAAGTGCTCGACCCACTTGGATCTCAGCCCAGTGCGGAGCCTCCCACGGTATCGCGCGATGAGTGCCGCGTATGCCAGCACGGTGAGCAGGCGAAACGGGCCGAGCAGGGACCGGTCGAGGAGCCATGGAACCCTCGCCCCCCAATCGATGATTCCGTAGCGGCATCCCAAACCGAAACCCACGATCGATAGGGCAACCAGCGCGACGAGCCGCGACCCGACAATGCCTCGAAGAACCCGGTCCGACAGGTTCGCAAGTAGCGCGCCCCCGACGAAGAGGAGTTGCCAAGACGGAAAGACGAAGAGCCCGCTGCCCTCTACCCAGGTCTTGGCGTCCAACACGAACGAGAGACCCCACAGCCCCAGGGAGCTCATGAGCACGGTCGTTCGTGACCGCTCGATCCACCGCAGCAGCACGGGCAGACCTGCAACGAAGAGCACGTACATCGGGAGCACATCAAGCAAGTAGGGCTGAAAGCGGAAGGACAACGCCTTGGCGAAATACTCGACTGGCTCATACGCGAACGGCGCATAGGGGTCCCCTGGGTTTGGGGGGTGCGCACGCCCCCAAACGGACACAGCAACGAAGGTCACGAGAACCGCGTGGGCCGCATAGAGAAGGGCCACGCGTCTGGTCACGGCCCGCCCGAACCGAGCGGGATCCCGCGCGAGCATGCGCCCGTACACCCGAGCGGACACAACCCCCGACAACACGACGAACCCCTCAGCGGCAGTCACGAATCCAAAGGCTTCGTAGCAGTACTTGGAAAGTACCCCATCCAAATGGTCCACTGTCATCAGGACCAAGAAGAAGCCCCTCAACAGGTCGAGCAAAGGCTCACGCCCGGTGCGAGCATCGCCCAGCGAGCCCGCGGCCACTAGAGACACGCTAACCCTTCCTCAGCCGACGAGCTCCGCGAGCCAGGCTCCAATTGCTGGTAGAGGCAGCGATCGATCGACGGCTCCATTGCGAACCGCCGCACCAGGCATGCCGTAGACAACGGCGGTCTGCTCATTCTCGGCAACCACATAGCCACCGGCCTGATGGATCGCCAGTGCGCCCTTCGCTCCGTCGTCTCCCATCCCGGTGAGGATGAGACCGACCGACCGTGATCCCGCGGCGCGGGCAACGCTGGAGAGAAGCCGGTCACCACTCGGGACATATCGGTCATCGGGATGAGGCCGCATCAGTTTGAGCGACAGGAGGCCTCCCACATCCTGTACCTCGAGGCAACGCCTACCTGGGCAGACGACGGCCATGCCCGCACAGAGAACCTGCTCGTCTCGCGCTTCGCTGACCGAAAGCTTGGTCCGTTTGTCCAGACGCTCTGCAAACGTCGCGGTAAACTTCTCCGGCATGTGTTGCGCAATGACGATCGCGTGAGGGTAGTGCTCCGGAAGTTGGACCAGGGTCTCGAGTAGGGCGGTTGGCCCGCCTGTCGACGAGGCGATGGCGATGATTCGCCGTGGCGTCGTCCCTCCGGCGGCTATCTTGTGAGCGCTCGCTGGAGCTATCTCGCGGACCTGCCGATTCGCCACTCGACGCACCCGACGTGCGAGCAGCACCTTCTCGAGCAGCTCGCGCTGGATGCCACTGAGCTCCGCGTCAGCGTATCGGTCCGGCTTGACGACGAAATCCATCGCCCCAAGCTCCAGTGCGCGAAACACGTTGTCGCGCTGACCATAACTCGAGACGACGATCACCGGTAGCGGGTGACTGCTCATGAGTATCCGCAGAAAGGTGAAGCCATCCATCCGGGGCATCTCGAGATCGAGCGTGATGACATCGGGATGGTAGACCTTGATCAGTCTGAGCGCCTCGTCACCGTCGGCCGCCTTGCCCACAACCTCGATGTCCGGACTCGCCGACAGTATCTCGGTAATACTCCGGCGCGTGTAGGCCGAATCGTCGACAACGAGCACTCGGAGTCGACCTGGACAGCTATCGCCGCTCATTTGCCCTCCTGATCCCAGCGCCAGGCAGCCATCGGTTTCCGATAGGCCAGGTCGCCATTCAGATGCACGAGTTCGAATGCCGTCGATAGATTCAGAAGCGATTCAGAATGCCCGAGGAACAAGTATCCTCCCGGCGACAGTCTCTCGTAGAAATGATCGATCACCTTACGCCTCGATACGATGTCGAAGTAAATGAGCACATTGCGACAGAAGACGACATGCACGCGACCGACGATGGCGGCCCGAGCTCCGTCAAGCAGGTTGAGCTGGGCAAAATGGCAGAGGCGCCGGACACGGTCGCTGATCACCCACCCCTCGCCGGTCTCCGTGAAGTACGCTCGCCGCGCCTCTGGGGTCGTGGTCCGAAACGAGTTCTCCCGGTACACACCTCGGCGCGCGGTTGCCAGGTTCTTTCTCGAGATGTCGCTGCCGATCACCCGCACGTCCCACCCCTCGAAGAGCCCGCTCCTTTCGATGATGATCGCCAACGTGTAGGCCTCTTCGCCCGTCGAGCACCCTGCACTCCAGACGGTGAGCTGGCGACGCCCGGCAAGCTCTCGGCGAAGCTTGGGCAGCACTTCGTGTTCGAAAGACTCGAGCTGGTACTCCTGACGAAAGAGATACGTCTCCTTGGTCAGGAGCCGCTCAATCGCTTCGTCCAATTCCGCAGCGCCACGAGGGCTGAACCGAAGAAGTTTGTAATACTCGTCAAAGTTCGAGAGCTCGAGCTGAACGAGCCGTTCGGACAGACGGCGTTCGAACAGGTACTGCGAGTCGTCCTCGAAATACAGGCCCGCTCCCTCATTGATGAGGTCCCGTAATAGGCGGAACTGCTCGGAATCCAGCCGAGGCTTTCCTGAGTGGCGGCTACTCCCCATCATCGCGGCGGCCAACTCCCTACACCAGGTATCGGGGTCTGACGCCGCACGACATGCACGACGTCTCCGCCGCCGAGGGCTCGTTGGATCGCATCGCGAACCAGGGGTTCCCGCTCGATCGCCAGCCGAACTCGAAGGCGAGCAGCGGACTTGGGACCTCCGAAACGCCCAAGCCAATCGGCCGCGGCTCGACGGACATCCCAAGCACCATGCTCCAAGCACTGGCCAACCCGATCGATTGCACGCATCGACACGTAGCCCCCCAGCGCCTTGAGCGCGGACTTGACCACCTCGACGTGAACGTGGCCGAGCCCATCCAAGAGCGATTCCTCCCGACCGTCCTCGAACGACTCGGCGATGGCCTCGAGAGCGGCCACCGCCACGAGCGGCGCCGAACTGCGAACCAGTGGCCGCAGCCGTTCCAGCGCCTCTGGCACTGCGGTGTCGCCGAGTGCCTTGATCGCGGCGATCATGACATCTTCGTCACTGCAGGACTCGAGTGCCTCGATGAGGATGGGGAGTCCAACGGGTAGACCACGTGAGTCGCGCAATTTGCCGAGCGCTCGGGCCGCCGCAATCCGAACCTCGCCGACTTCGTCCGCCAGCGCAAAGGAGACCGCCTCCAATCCTGCAGCGTCTCCGGCAGCAGCCAGAGCCGCCAGGGCCGCTCGCCGCACCACTGGGTCGCTATTAGAGACGGCGTTCGCCAGGAACCTCACGTCTTCGTCGCGGGAGTCGAACACGGGAGTAAGAGCCGAACCGATGATCGTCACGGCCGAGAGAGCCGTCGTCCCTTCTGGTACGGCCACACGCGCCAGCGCGCGCGCGGTCTCGAAGTGCCGACTCGCCATCGCCTCCAAGGCACTGCTGGCTGCCTTGCGTAACATGACGTCATCGGTGCGGTCGAGCCACCGAGCCGTTGGCGCAACGCAGTCGGCATCGCTGGCAGCGGCGGTGCATTCGAGTGCCCCGAGAACCAACTCCGGAGTCTCCGAGTCGAGGGCCTCGAGAACAGCCTCCCGCACTCGCGGCAGCAGCACGCCGGGAGCCACTCTTCCGCAGAGTCGCAGGGCGACTCCACGCTCAGAGTCGTCCAGGTCTCGGTATGTGTCGAGAAGGGGCTCGCATGCGTCGGGGCCCAACCGCTCGAAGGCCTGCTCCGCAAACTCGGACAACTCCTCGTCCGCAAGAACGGAGAATACGACCCGCACCGCGCGTGGGGACCCGAGAGCACTGAGCACGGTAATCGCCCGGCGCCGCTCGTCCAAAAACTCACTGCGCGTCGCGGCATCGAAGAGACGCTCCGTCGTCTCTGGCCGAAGCATGAGGAGCGCCGAACGGGCGGCCTTCGCCATCGACTCGCTCTTCTCGACGGAGGACGCAACCGCCGCAAGGGCCCAGCGCCACGCCGATCCGAGAGCACCGTCGAGGGCGGCAACGAGCCGAGGCGCGACCCGGGGCTCTCGGCAACGCCCGGCCGCGAGCCAAGCTGCCTGTCGCAGAACTCGGTCTTGAAGCAGACCCTCGATGTGCTCGAATTCGACGATGATGCCCAGCTGGTTGATGCCATCGAGCGCGGTGAGCTTCTCAAGCTCGTCGCCTTCACGGAGCCTCTGCTTCAGAGCCTCCGCCGCATCATCGGGGCATACTACCCCGAGCGCGGCTATTCCCTCGAGAGCCGCCAGACGCACGTTGGTGTCCTGGTCCGAAAGCATCCCCCGAAGCACCGGAAAAGCGCCACTGTGACCAGTCTTGCCAAGCGCCTCGGCAACCAGTTTCCTGCCGTCCTCGTCGAGCTTGGACGCCTCGTTGGTGAGAGCGTCGACAGCGCTCCCACCCCAATTGGCCAGCACTTCCACAGCAGCGTTCCGGAGGCCAACGTTGTCGTCGCGAGCAAGCAGGTCGGCCACCGCCTCGATGAGTCGCGAGCTGGGCTCGAGCAACTTGGCGATGGCCACTGCCTCCTTGCGCACTCGCCAATCGGCGTCGCCCAGCGCGCCGGGAAGCACACTGACCAGGGCGGTATCCCCCAGACGAACCATCGCCTCGACACCGCGACGCCGATCCTCCGGGTCGGCTGAGGCCAGCAGTCCCTTGGTTTCCAGCACCATTGCTCAGCGACCTCCCAGTCTGCCCGCGATGGCCGGCGGGTCAACGTTTGCCGTGAGCACACCGAACGCGCTGACATCCAGCACGAACACGAGCTCTCCCGATCGGTGGACGACCCCGAGGATCCCGCGTATATCGTCGCCTTCCCCCATCAGAGGAGCGGGCCCCAGCTTGGAGTTCTCGGCGCCGAATACCTCGGTGACGCGATCGACGACGAGACCCACCCAGCGGTCCTCCACGTCCAGCAGGATCCACTTGGCCCTGCCACGCTCGGCGGGCGGTGGAAGCGCGAAGCGTTGGCGGAGGTCGACGATTGGCACGACCTGACCGCGATGGTCGACCACGCCGACGACGGAATGCGGCGCGTGCGGCACCGGCGTGAGCACGCCAGGATTGACAATCTCCTTCACAAGCGCGATCGGAACCGCGTAGGAGACGTCACCGACGACGAACCCCACCCAGCTACGAGCCACTTGCGGACTGTTCTCTTCGGTCGACACCAGTCAATCCTTCCCCTAGCGACCCACCAACGTCGTTGGGTCGATCAGCACCACACTGCCGCCACCAGGTCGCCCAATGCCCACAACGTGCGGGCCGAATTCGGCGGTCAGCCCAGCCTCCGGTCGCTCGATTTCAGTTCCCGCGAGTCGGAGTACGTTGCGCACCTCATCGACGAGTAGCCCGACGGCTTCGCCTTCGATTTCCACCAGCAGCACCCGAGTGCGCCGCGTCTGACCGATCTGACTCAGTCCGATCAGACGCCGCAGATCGAAGACGGTCGTGAGCATCCCGCGCACGCTACACACTCCCACGACGCCGCTCGGCGCCCTGGGAACCACCGTCATCGGCGGAGGGCTTAGAATCTCACGGACGTGCTTGAGTTCCATGCCGTACTCCTCCTGTCCCAGGACGAACACGAGAAACTCCTGGATCTGCGTCTGAGCCTCCTCGGCGCGTCGCACAAACTCCGAGCTTGGGACCTTGACCAGACTAGCCATGGGCAAGCCTCCCAGCGAAAGCGAGTGTGTCACCCGTACCTGTCTCGTCCATCAGTGCCGCCGCGTCCAAGACCAGGCAGACGCGCTGGTCGCCGAGCTCGGTCGCACCGGCGAACCCCCTGACACTGGCCAGAGTCTTGCCGAGAGCTTTGATCACGATGTCTTGCTGACCGATGAGATGATCGACGACCAGACCGAGCCGACGTGAGCCGATGGCTGCCACCACGACGTACCGCCGATCGTTGGACTGGGAGTCGTCGAGAGCAAATAGCTCGTGAAGACGAACCAAGGGTAGCGAACGCCCGCGAAGCGTTAGGATCTCCCTACCCTCGATCCGTCGCACCTCCCGCTCGTTGAGAATCAGCGCCTCCGAAACGCTGCTGAGCGGCACGGCAAAGACCCCGTCTCCAACGCACACCAGAAGTGCACTGACGATCGCCAACGTGATGGGCAGCGTGACGGTGACCTTCGTCCCAATGCCCAACTCACTCTCGATGTCGATGATCCCGCCGAGCTTGGATATGTTGGTCTTGACAACGTCCATCCCGACGCCACGACCGCTGTAGTTGTCGGCTTGGTCGCGGGTACTGAGACCGGCGGCGAACACCAGGGCCAGCCGCTCGTCCGTCGACAGGGAGTCGGCAGCCGAGACGATTCCCAACTCGGTGGCGCGCCGCACCAGCTTGTCGGTATCGATGCCTCGACCGTCGTCCTCGACTTCGAGCACCACGTGGTTGCCCTTCTGATACGCGTTCAGGGCGATCGTTCCAACCCGTGGCTTCCCGAGTTCGACCCGCTTGTCTCCTGCCTCGATACCATGATCGATGGAGTTGCGAATCATGTGCATCAACGGATCACTGAGCTCCTCGACGATGAGCTTGTCGATCTCGGTCTCGGCGCCTGTGATGACGAGCCTGATCTCCTTGCCCCGATCCCGGCTGATCTGGCGCGCGACTCGCCCGAGGCGGTCGAAGATTTGACCAAGGGGGACCATGCGAACGTCCAGGATCCCGTCCTGCATCTCAGTGAGCCGCCTATCGAAAGCCCGCGAGAGTCGCTGGAGGTCCAACCCGAGCTTCGGCTGTCCTTCCGAACGCAAGCGCTCGGATAGGCGCGCCAGGCTCACCCGAACGATACTGAGCTCGCCCACGAGATTCATGAGGTGATCGAGACGACGAATGTCGACCCTCACGGTCTGTGACAGGGAACGCAGCGAGCCAAGAGCCAGGTTCGCTGGAGCCTCGCCCGCCTCTTTGTTCGGAGGGACGACTGACGGCGAGGAACGAGCGGGAACTGGCTCCGCAATCGCACTCTGCGTCGTTGCATCGGGCATCGCGGGGCTAGGCGCCGGCGCGGGTGCCGAACTCCGAGGTTGTGGCGGTGCCTTGCGCGCCACCTCTTCGACAAAGACCTCGTCACTCCCGAGTGCCGAGACGATCGCGCTGAGCTCTTCGCGCGACGCCAGCAGTATGTCGAGCTGGATACGATCGACGCTGCTCGATTCTCCCGTCGGAAGATAGGTAATGATTTCGCCGAACTGTTTGGCGCGCTCCTTGGTGGCCTCGAGTGCCCGATCGATGGACGCGAGATCGAAGTCGACCCGCAGACGGTAGAGTCTTAGCCCAGCCTGGATGTTGGTGGTCAGCCTGTGTTCTTCGTACTCCGTGAGTACCGCAAGGACGCTCGGGTCCAGATCGTACTCGGGGGGTCCCTCATCCACTGGCTTCTCAGGAGCCTCCTCGACGGTAGAAAGCTTTCGAATGAACTCGTCGGCATACGCCGCTTCGGCATGCCCAGTCCGTTCGTCCGCGAGGATCTTGTTGAACACCTCGACAGCACCAAAAAGCAGGTCCAGGGTGTCCTGGTTCAAGTCGAGACGCCCGAGCCGGAGGTCATCGAGCAAGTCCTCCAACCTGTGAGCAACGCGACCGAGGGTGGCAGCCCCAAAAAGGCCGGCCAACCCCTTTAAGGTATGAACAGCCCGAAACGCTTCGTTGACGGTGCCTGGATCGACGGCACCGTGCTTCGTCCCCTCGTCAAGAGCCAGAAGATTCCTCGACAAGGACTCGACGAGCTCCTGCGCCTCGGAGAAGAACTCCTCGCGAGCCTTGTCGAAATGGTCAGTCATGCGGTTCCCCCAACGGTCCCAAGCACTCTGGCGACGGTATCGCACAGCTGGTCCGCAGTGAAGGGCTTGACCAGATAGCCGCGAGCCCCCAGCGCGAGGCCGCGCTCTCGGTCGCGTTCCGCAGCTTGCGTAGAGATCACCAGCACTGGTGTGGAACGATGCTGGTCGCTCGACGCGAGAAAGCGCATCAATTCGAGCCCATTGATATCGGGCATGTTGATGTCAGTGATCACCAGATCGTACTGGCCCCTCGGGAGCATCCGCAGTGCATCAAAGCCACTCCCGGCCTCCTCGACGGTCACCTCCGAAAGACGCTCGGAGGTCTCCAGCGACGCCCGCACGAAGGAGCGCATGCTCGGCGAGTCCTCTACCACCAGGATGCGCGCCATCAGCCTATCATCTCCGCAAGCTCCCCCGGGCTCCAACCGCCACCGTGAGCTCTCTGATCGTCGTGTTCCCGTAGTCCGCGTGCTGCGCTCCATCTGCTAGCCTCGAGAGCGCGTGTTGCCATGATCGGCGCGAGCGTCCAGCCGGGTCCCCCCGACCTTGTCCGCCCTTCGTTGCAAAGACTTGTCTGCCCTTCTCCCCCAAGAGTAGAAAAAGCCCGCGCGAAGACCGCGTACCTCGCCAGCGCCTCAGGCTCCGGCTTTGCCCTTCTCGCAGGCTGGCATCCTGCTCGTCGTGTCGCGCATCGCATGGTCCCTGATGGTACGGCCACCCTCCTCCGGGAAACAGTGGTCGCGAGAGCAGAATCCTGCTGGTGCCCCATCAGGCCCACGGGCCCATGGAGCAGGAAAAGCCGATGAGCGGGAACACGACAGGCATTGGAATGTGGAGTCGCCTCCGTCAGATTGGTGACACATTGGGCGACATCTCAGCAGATGGTGCACGCAGCTCCCCGCTTGAACTTCGCCATCAAGCAGCCTACCTGTTGCGCCTCGCCCATCGTACCATCGTTAGCTGAGTGTCGATTCAGTCTTCCCCCCCCCGAGAATCCACTGCCGGCCACGCCACCGCTGCTTCGGAAGACTGGGACGTTGCCGAGCGGGACGGATCGCTCGGCGATCCCATAGACGAGGAGAGGAGCAGAGAACGCCTAGCGGAGCGAAGCAGCACCCTCGCGCTGGCGGACATGCTGGCGCTCGTCGATACGGCTCTGCACATCGCCGTCAACACTCCCAACGCCGAACACCAGCTCGCCGTCTACCTCGAGGAGATCCAAGAACAGCTCACCCGCTGGCACTCGAGGCACATGTCGCTCAACCTCGAAGTGGATCGGTTGAATCGCAGGCTAGAGGAGGCCGCAGCCACAGCCGCCAAGGAGCGTCAGGCACTCGTTGAGCAGCAGGACCAGTTTCTGGGCACTCTCCTCGACGATCACGAGCGCGGTGTCGAAGCTCTGCGCGACGACTGCGAACGCGCTTGGAGGAAGGTAAGTGAACTTCAGGCGCAGCTCCGGTCTGGGAAAGCCGGTTCCTACTCTTCCGACCAGGTGCTCAAGGTACAACAGGAGCTCCCTCGCGAGGTACTCCTTCGGGCGAAGCAGCAGCGCGACGAAGCGCAGCGTCAGACCGTCGAAGCCCTCAGCAGGTTGGACTCGGCCGTGGCAGAGCTCGAGCAGCTGCGAGCACTGGTAACCCCCAGCACCTTGCCGCCCGGCCCGGAAATCCCCATCTCCCTGCCGCCCGACGGGCACCTGCGCGCAGCCCCAGTACCCGACATCCCGGCGCCCCCCTCCCCCCAACCCACCGGGTGGCGGCGGTCAGTCCCGCCCATCCGACGCGACAGCAGCTCGTTCACGGGTGGGCAGAGCCCGATAGAGGAAACCGACGCACTCCGGAAGGCGGATGGTCTCGAGGAGACGCCCTCTCCGGCCACGTCAGCGGACACGGAACCCCCGAAGGCGAGTCGGCGCCTGCCCCGCAGTGACCTGCCTGCCGTCGCCCCGCCCGCTGCGCTGCCTGAATCGCCCGAAGCACCAAGTGGGCGCACGGAGGCTGATCCCGCTCAGGAAGACAATGCCCCCGCATCACGGCGCTCGGCGGATCCTCGGCGCGAGACCCGCGGCAGCTACTCCCTCACCCTGGATACTTCCAGCCCTCCGCCCGGGCGTCGCCGCCCCCAGTAGACCCGGGAGTGAAGACTGCCCATCGCGAGAACTGGCCGGCCTCGGGTGGCGGCGCGGCTTTACTCCAGGGAGGAAAGATCCCATGCTCACCGGGTGTCTGATTCGGACTCCCCCCGCGCGGAACAGCCCGTCGTCCACTCTGCCCACGCCCTGGCGGAGAAGCCGGAGGACCCGCCCGTGGTGGCTCGCATGATCATCGAAATCCGTTCCGATGGTCTTCGAACCATTGCTCGGGGGGCTATCGAGGACTCCAGCAGCGGCGAGAAAGTAGCGCTCGAGGCACACGGAACGTCTCCCATGGCGCTGGCAGCATCGCTGGTAAGAAGCCTCGCCTCGACGCCCATTCTGGCTCGCGACGCGCTGTCCCGAATGATCCGCGATCGCATCCGGGGGCGCCTGCGGGGACGGGAGTAGTCCTAGTATCTTGATCAAGGCTGTCGAAAGCATTCCGTCGACGGAACGGCCAGCAACGGTCGGGACCCACCAACCCCTGAAGTTGGGTGGGCTCGTGGTTTGGCCACCGGTCGTGCTCGCACCGATGGCCGGCGTAACGAACTACCCGTTCCGAGACCTGTGCCGTCGTTTTGGCGCTCGTCTGTGCGTTAGTGAGATGATCACCGCGCGGCCGCTGGTGGAAGGCAACAGGAAGACAAGGAAGCTTGCGGACTTCGGACCAGACGAACATCCAAGGAGTCTGCAGCTTTACGGCGTTGATCCCCACTTCGTTGGCGAGGCGGTGCGCTGGCTCGTCGGCGAGGGCCGCGTGGATCACCTGGACATGAATTTCGGCTGCCCGGTTCGCAAGGTGACCAGCCGTGGAGGCGGCGCGGCAATACCGGTGAAACCCAACCTACTGCGCGGCATCGTACGCGCTGCGGTTGGAGCAGCCGGAAGCGTTCCGGTCACCATCAAGTTCCGACTCGGCATCACGGATGACCTCCTGACCTTTCGCACCGCTGGTGCGATCGCACAGGACGAGGGGTGCGCAGCGGTGGGGCTTCACGCCAGAACGGCGGCCCAGCTCTATGACGGGCGCGCGCGGTGGGAAGCCATCGGCGAGCTCAAGAGCCAACTTCACATTCCCGTTCTTGGCAATGGGGACATCTGGGAGCCCGATGATGCCCTGCGCATGATGCGTGAGACGGGTTGCGACGGCGTGATCGTCGGCCGGGGTTGCCTCGGGCGACCTTGGCTATTCGCCGAACTTGCCGGGGCCTTTTCGGAATCCGCGCCGCTGCCTCCGCCGAACCTCGGTCAAGTCGTCGCCATCATGCTGGAGCATGCCCGCGCGTTGGTGGACTGGATGGGCGAAGCTGCGGCGATGCGAGCCTTTCGGCGCCACGCGTCGTGGTACACGAAAGGCTTTCGTGGGAGCGCGCAGTTGAGACAAAGGCTCATGGGGGTGGCGCGACTCGCAGAGCTCGAGTCGGTCCTCGCCGGGTGTAACCCTGACGAGCCATTTCCCCCGCACGCCACCAGACTCCCCCGCGGAAAGGGAGCGGGAACGCAATCGGTCTCCCTCCCGCCAGGATACCTCGACGACCTCGACGACGCGACCCCACCGAGCGAGGAGATCGGAGAGGATGACTGCGCCCCGTAGGGTAAAGCCGCGCCGACCGCATGCTCCGGGAATGGGCCGGGAGTGTTGAGCCCTACCAGCCCGCCTTGAGCCGCTCCATCGCTCGACGATCTGCTTTAGTGGGTCGCCCAGCTCCGCGATCCCGTAGTTCGATGGGTTCGATCTTGGGGGGCGGTGGCGGCGAATGGTCTTCATAGAGCGCCCGCGCAAGCGGCGCTCCCAGCCGTTTTTCCGCCAACGCTAGGACGTCCACGATGACTAGACCACGCGGAGCATGCGCCTCAATGTGGTCGCCCACCTGAACCGCATGGCTGGGTCGCACAGAGCTCCCATTGATCTTCACATGGCCACCACTGCAGGCCTTCTGCGCCTCGCTCCTGGTCTTGTAGAAACGCGCCGCCCAAAGCCACTTGTCAATCCGAACCTGATCCATGGCTCGGCCAGTCTATCAGAGTGTGCGTGCGAGCGCTCGCTCCGGGCAGCGAGCCCCGAAGCCCCCCCCCATGGTACAGAAGAAGAACGCCCCAGCTTGGGGAGACGAGCGCCTCGCACCATCGTAATCGGACTACCAACATGGGACAGAAAGTCGAGCTTGAGCGGAAGTTCTTGGTTGTCGACGGGGCCTGGCCCCAAAGCAGTGAACCGTCGCGCATCGAGCAGGGTTATCTGCAGCGCTCGGAGGAGCTCACAGTGCGCGTCCGGCTCGAAGGGGATCGCGCTTTTCTGACGATCAAGGGGCGAACCCGAGGACACGCACGCGACGAATACGAGTACGCGATCCCTCCCTCAGACGCCCGAAGTCTTCTCGAGCTGTGCACGGGTCAAGTGATTCGCAAGCAGCGCCACCGCGTGCCTTACGGGGGGCTCGTTTGGGAAATTGACGTGTTCGAGGCAGAAAATGCGGGTCTTGTCGTGGCCGAGATCGAAGCACCAACGGAGGAGGCCTTGGACGAGGCGGTCCGACGAAAACCACCGTGGGTGCTGCGGGAGGTGACCGCTAACACGAACCTGTACAACGCACGCCTGTCGCAGCGTCCCTTTTCGCAATGGTCAGCCGAGGAGCGCGACGCCCTGGTGTCCGGATGACCCCTCCGCATCGCCTCGCGTCGCCTCACGCCCTCTCGTCGGAGTTCGCGTGAACTACCTGGGCCATTCCGCCGTGGCCTCATGGTTCTCGAGCGAGCCCATGTTCCTGCTCGGTTCGATGGTGCCCGATTTTGCTACATTCCTACGGATCTCCCTACCGGAACCTCGCGACGCAATGCTGGAAGCCGGCATTGCGATGCACCACGAAACGGATCGCGTCTTCCACGAAACCCGGATATTCCGAGAACTGAATCGCGCCGCTGCCCAAGCCCTCACGGAAGGCAGGTTGCCCCGCGGGCCCGTCCGAGCCGTTGCGCATGTCGGTGTCGAAATGCTCGTCGACGTTGCGATGGCCGACAGCCCGGCTGCGCGCGAAACCTTTCGGGCAGCACTCGGCACCCTCGAACCGCAGCGACTCCGCGAGACGCTCCCGATGGATGAGGACTGTCATGCGCGTCTCGCCCACACCGCAGCTGCAGTGCGCGCGCGCGGCGCCACCCTCTGGACTCCAGAGCCGATGACCATCGCGGCCCGAATTGCCAGGACCTTTGCGAACCGTCGACGTCTGGCGGTCGATGCGGGAACGCTCCCCCAAATCGCGCTCTGGGTCGACTCCACGCTCCATTGCGTCAGAGCTTCGCTGCCTGCGCTCGAAGCGGAACTGCGGGCCGGCATCAGATTCCGCTGGCCGGCGCGACTCCCAGACTGTGACACCCTCACCGCCGAAAGGACCCGGGATCGACGCAAACAGTGAGCGGAGCGTTCGCATCCGCTCCAGAGCTGTAGTATGCACCCGCCATGGCTGACGAAAGCCGTTTCGATTTGCGCCCTGAGCCGCGCGTTGCTCCTGAGGAACGCGCACGATTGATGCAGGATCTGCGATTTGGTCGCCTCTTCACCGAGCACATGGTGACGATTCCGTATCGCTCGGCCGAAGGTTGGGGGCGTGGCTGCCTCGAACGCATACGTCCCCTGGAACTGTCGCCGGCAACTTCGGTGCTCCACTACGGCCAGGCGATCTTCGAGGGATTCAAGGCCTTCCGGCAACCGGATGGCGGAGTGGCGACATTCCGACCGGACGCCAATGCGCGCCGATTTCGCTCGTCTGCCCGAATCATGGCGATGCCCGAGCTCCCTGAGGACCTGTTCCTCGAGGCTGCGGATCACTTGATCCGCCAAGAAGAGCCATGGGTTCCGTCTGGACCGGGTGAAAGCCTGTACCTGAGGCCTCTCCTTATCGCGACCGAGGTCGGGCTTGGCGTCAAACCATCGAGCGAATACCTCTTCATCCTCTTTGGCTCCCCTTCGGGCACCTACTTCCGCCACGGCCTCAAGCCAGTGTCCGTGTGGATATGCGAGGACTATGTACGCGCGGCTCCAGGCGGAACCGGTGAGGCCAAGTGCGCCGGCAACTATGCGGCAAGCCTTACTGCGCAGAGGGTCGCCCTAGAGCACGACTGTGATCAAGTCGTCTGGCTCGACGCGGTTCACCGCTGCAACATCGAGGAGATGGGCGGCATGAACATGTTCTTCGTCTGCCAGGATTCCGGTCGGCAAACGCTCGTGACACCCAAGCTCACCGGGACTTTGCTCGCTGGTGTGACCCGGGACTCTATCCTGACGCTGGGCCCAAGCCTGGGATACGCCGTGGAGGAGCGAACCGTGTCTGTCGACGAATGGCGGGAGTCAGTTCGCTCGGGACGCTTCACCGAGGCCTTTGCCTGCGGGACCGCTGCCGCCATCACGCCGATCGGTAAGGTTCACGACAAGACCGGCGAATGGCTCGTCGGTGACGGAGGCTCTGGACCTGTCGCGAGCAGGCTCCGCGCAACGTTGCTGGATATCCAGAATGGCAGAATCGCGGCACCCGACGGGTGGATGCACCGCGTGTGCTAGCCAGGTACCCGGTACGCTCAGCTCCCTTGAGTGAGCAAGGCCAAACCTGTGGCTGAGGAGCGCGGGAACCGGCATGCACCTGCGGTCGCCGAACCCCGCGAACAACGGCTCGCTGCGCCCAACGCGAGAAAACGCCTTTCTGCGATCCGGCTTGGGGCACCGCGCGAAGCCCCTCAATCCAGGCACTGAAACGACGAATGGAGGTCTGGTTGGCAGAAGGCCAATGCAGTCTCCGGAGCGACAATAGGGTTCGGAGCTCAGCGAACCCCATTGTCGCGACCAACGAGCGACCGATACGCAATCCAGCGTACGTCGAACAGAGTCTCTCCCATCCCCGCGGTCGGCGCGCCTCGGCGGGGATGGAAAGGCTGGAGCGTCCGCTCCCTACCGGCGACCGTGCCCCGGGGGAGGCGGCGGGGGCTTCACGGATGAGCCTCGACGCCCATCCGAGCGCTCCTGGCGCTGACGCTCCTCGAACGCCACGACCTTCACGAGCGACTCGGCGTCGGCGTCACTGATCGGAGGTCGGTGCACATCGATGCTGGGATCGAGCAGTTCGATCAGCGCTAGCATTGCGGTCTTGAGGTGCGCCTCGTTCGGGAAAGAATCGATGATGCACGCCTCACGGTCTTCATCGTCGTCCACGTTGAGGAGGTCGGCGTACATGGACTCGATACTCAACAGCACCGGAGTAGACAACGTCTGGTAGCTCGGGGGCAGGCGCTCCACGTCGGTAAGCTTGGCTATGGCCTTCTGACGAGCAGCATCCTCGGCGGTTCCGCCCGCGCCATCGCTCGGCGGTGGGGGCGGAGGAGGTGGCGCGGCAGACTTGGATGAACCCGTTGTTGGCTTGGGCGGCGCCCCAGAGAGACGGGCGGGCGCCGGCTCATCGTCCCCATCGTCTCCCCAGTCTGCGGTGTCGTCCTCGTCCTGAGGCGCGGGTTTCGTCGCTTGCTTGGCTTCGCCAGCAGCAGGCTCAACCGCGCTCGGAGCCGATTTGGGAGTCTCGCTCGGGACGGCCGAAACCTCGGCGCCCTTCGCGCCTCGCTCAACGAAACCGCATTCCGCAGCGAGGCGTTCGATGACCACACCATCCCACGTGTTCTGAAGTGGAACGAGTGCCGTGAGCTTCGCGAGCGGAACAACCTCGAGGAGGCTCGTTTCGTTGAGAGGCCTGGACTTGCGCGCCTCGGTGAGGGCATGAACGACCACCTGACGCAGCAGCTCCGCCGGCAGATGCCTAGAAATGAGCTCGAAAGTCATGCCGTCAGCGATCTTCTGAAGCGTGAGCAGCTTCTGCTGGAGTCCGCACTCCAGCAGGAAACTCATACGCGCGATACAGCGTTCACGCTCGGCGCCGTTGCCGTTCTTCAGCTTCCAGAAGGGCTCCTCGAAAGCGAACTTCCAAAGGTCCGCAGCCCCGAGATATCGCACCTGCTCGTCCGCCGGCAGAAGCTTCATCAGGTCGTCAGGCGTCGTAACACCTTCCTGCAGAGCCAGCTCGAGGTCCTCAGTGGCAGACTCGATTGACTTCTTTTTCGCGAGCTTGACGTGCACATTGACCGCCTCCACCAAGATGGAGGAGCGGAGCGAATCCGCCTTCGCCAGCGCCTTCATCAGCGCCGATGGCGGGAAGTGCCGAAGAAAGTCGTCTGGCGTGCGCCACTTCTCGGCCATGGAATGCTGTAGTACCTTGGAGAGAAACCGCTCTGCGGGCTTCTCGAGGCTTGAAGGGAATTCTGGCTTCTGCTCGTCGGACATGGTCGGCATCTTATGCATCCCGCGGGCAGAGTCCTAGCCCCAACCTTCGATCTGCTAGAAATGCATTTCGACACCCTGGATAGAATGGATACTGCCAGCGAGCGCGTGGGAGCGCCTACACTCGAAGAATGCCGGCGACCGTGCGTCGGTGGGCGTTCCGCCAATCGTTCATCGTAACACAACCAACCCATGAACGGCGATCGCGGACAGCGGCAAGGTCCGGGCAACCCGGCTCGAGACCGCTCGGAGTCCGCGAATGAGTGGCTCCCACTCCTGTTCGAAGAGGCACGCAGTGCATCTCCTCAATACGGGGACCTTCCGACCTCGCGGCTCACCCTTCGTCAGAGCGGGATCGCGCACGGCTCGTTAAACTCGGCCACGTGAGCACGGGACCGCTCTCGTCGAAGGACGGCTCACCAGAAATCGACGAATCCAGTTACAAATCCAACACTTACGCAACCCTCCTCAGCCTCTTGGCCGCCTGGTACCTCGCCCAATTGGCAGGACAAAACTTGTTAACTTCTGGCCATTTGCGACACTGTGGGCCGTAGCTTTGGTCCCCCGCAGCCAGTCGCTCCCCGCGACGGGCGGGGTTGCCGGTTCGCTCACTGCTGGTGCAGCGCGGCCGCCGGCGACAACCAACGGAGACGGCAATGGCAACTCGAAACCTGCTCGGAACCGCATTCGCCGCAATGCTTCCCCTCACCTCCCTTTTCTGGTGCCCGGGTACGGCCCACGCGGTGAGCACGATCAAGCAACCGGGGATGCACCCGCACTACAGTGTGGAACTCGAACCTCACCTCCTCTTCGATTTCGACGGTGGGAATCGCTACGCTGACGACGATGGCTTCGGCCCGGGCATGCGGTTCGCGATTCCGATCGTGGACGATGGCCCCATCACGAAGATCAACAACAGTATGGCCATCGGTTTCGGTGTCGACTGGTCTTCCCACGATGGCCACTGCGTCGGCAGGGATTGCGACGTCAACCAGTTCTGGTTCCCCGTGGTGCTCCAGTGGAACTTCTGGTTGACCGACGTCATCAGCGTCTTCGGCGAGCCAGGTCTGGCCTTTCGGCACACGACCTGGGACGACGAGCTCTGCGTCGACCGCCGGTGCAACGACGATAGCGACAATGACCTCAAGCCGACTTTTTGGGCCGGCGGCAGGTTCATGTTCTCCGATACGGTGGGCGGCGTCGTGAGGCTCGGCTGGCCATATGTCTCACTTGGCATCAATTTCCTTCTTTAGATGGAAGCACCTCCACACTCGTCCAACATCGCCGATGGGGTCTTTCGGGCCCTGCGACGCCAAATACTCTCCGGTGAGCTCGCGGCGGGAGCTCGCCTGCCCGGGGAACGAGAGCTCGCTGCCAAGTACAACACCAATCGCAACACGCTCAGGGAGGCGGTCCGGCGCCTCGAGCAATCCAGACTGGTGACCGTACGGCACGGACAGGGCGTGACTGTCTGTGACTTCAGACGCACCGGAACGATGGAGCTACTCCCGGCATTCGTCGAGTTCTCCGGAGACATCTCCGAGATCTACCACTTGGTCGAGGACATCCTTCCAGCCCGCCTGATGGTACTGGAATTCGCTACTCGAATGGCCGTACGGCGTGCGACCCGGAGCGATTGCCAGCGGCTGCAGGATGTCACGGAGTTGCTCATCGCCGCCTTCGAACGACGCGATCCCGTGGTCATCGCCCATGGCTTCCAACGCTGGCTCGATGCTCTGATCGATTCGAGCCATTCGGTGACCATCCGCTGGGTTGGCAACCCGTTTCTGGACGCCTACCGCGAGCTGATGGACAAGTTTCCTGGGTTGTGGCTCCTCGACGAGTCATTTCCAGGTCACCTGAAGGAAGTCATCGAGGCCATCGAATCCAACAATGAGGAGGAGGCGCTCGCATCCACGAGGCAGTACTACGCGAGAATCGACAGTGAGCTACTCGGAGTCCTCGAGGGTGCGCTGGAGCTGTCTCGACGTCTCGATGAGTGAAGGCGTGGGCTCGTCACCCAAGGCCGATCGGTACGGCCGCAGCAAAACCGATCATGGTGGACCGCTCATCGTGCTCATGGCGGAACCCAGTGCGTCGCTGGAAGTTCTGAGCGTCGATGACGATCGGATACTTCAGGAAGCTCGTGACACCCTCGGACAGTCTTGGCAGGCCAAACCTGCCAAGAGCAAGCCGGAAAAGCGGTTCGGGCACCGGCACCGCAAGGCGGCCGGTGTCGTGGATCAGTAAGCTCAGCGGAATCGGACGGGGCCCTGCCACATTGTAAACGCCCCTGAGCGAACCAAGGACACCGAGGCAGATGGCTCGCACGGCATCTGCTTCGTGCATCAGCTGAATGAGCGGATCGAAACCCATGACTGTGGGAACCCGGGAGGCGCGGAGGAAGGTCGCCAACGTTCCACCTGCGGCTGGGCCAAGCGTGAAGCAGAGCCGCAGCACACACGTCTGCAGCTCCGGATAGCGCCAGAGGGCCGATGCTGCGAACAGATCTGTTGCGACCAGATCGCCGAGTTCGGGGTAGGTTGCGAGCCCGAGCGGGGGTTCGTCTTCCACGTGGTATAGGGCAGAGTCGGCAGTGGCCCCGTAGAAGGTGTGACGCCCAACGAAAACGACGGATTTCACCCCGTAACGGTGGGAGTAATCGAAGACTGCCTTGGTGCCGAGCAGGTTGAGCCTGCAGCGAGTCTCCCGCTCGGCCGTGAGGTGACTGACGGTCGCCAGGTGGACGACGGCATCGGGGCTGCGCGTCCGAAAGACGTCTTCCGCGGGGCGCTTCAGCAAGTCCGCTTCGATGACCTCGATGGAAGCGGGCGCCTCATTCCACGGTGCGACATCGATACCAATCACTTCATGGCCCACCTGAACCAGTTCCGCCGCAACGAGGCGTCCGATTCGCCCACTGATCCCGGTAATGAGAACTCTCACGATGAGCCGCCCTCCGCCATCCCCTCATCCATCAGTGCCGCAATGGCAGCCTTCACCACGTCGACTTTGTCCGCGATCACCTCGTCCGGCTCGTGGCCGGTACCCTCGGGCAGGATCGGCTGGCCAAATCGAATCTGGAGCGCGACCGGCAGCGGTAGGTTGAGAAGGTAGGGCGTTACCGGCAAGTAAGGAATCCCCAGCATGCGCCCAATGCCCTTCCAATTCGCCACGGTGGGCACGGCGTCGCCCGCACCGATGAACGCAAAGGGAAGGATTGGGGCTCGTGCCTGGAGCGCCAAGCGCATAAATCCCGACCCGAAACGGACGAGCGTGTATCGCTCGGAATAGAGCTTGGCGGTGCCCCGCACTCCCTCGGGAAAGACCGTCAGGAGGCGCCCATCGCGCAGGAGCCGTAGGCCGTGCTCGGGAAGCCCGGTCAGGTGCCCGAGCTTGGTCGCCCAATCCGAGGCGAAGGGCAAGCGGCCGAGAAACTTGTCCGCCATGGACTGTGCAAGGCGAGGCGGCTCGAGTTCGAAGAAGCACGCGGCGTACACCATGAGCGCGTCAACCGCGTACCCTCCCGAGTGATTCCCCACGAGCATCGCGGCGCCGCGGGGCGGAATGCGCTCTGCGCCGACGACACTCACCTTGAAGTAGTGACGGTAGAGCCATCCCAACCAGGTCATTCCCTCCCCCAGGTGCCGGCGCGACACGCCGTAGGGATCGACGCCGTCCGCATTGAACGGTAGCTCGAGTCGCTCTAGGCGCTGATGGACTTCACGACGAAGGGCTTGCATCGGCGGGACTCGTCACGGAGGGATAGCTCGCCCATTTTTGAGCAGCTGGGAGCGGTATAATCTAGAACCGCCACCCGCGCAGGAAGCAATCCTCCAGCCTTACCGCTCCCATGGGCGCATTGCGCGGAACGTGCCATCGCGGCGGCGAGGTCCGACCAATCGACCTGCCCGCACTTGAATTGGCAAGGCGTCCCGCGCACGCCGAGAGTCGTCCCCTCCCCCCACCTCCTGCCTTGGCCAGTGGCGCCGATACCTCCACCGGAACAAGCTGGCCGCCATGTCTCGCGTGCTCGTCGCTGGTCATGGGTTCTTGGGAGATGTCGTGGCACAGCGCTTCGCCACGCGCGGGGCGGCGGTAGTGGCAGTAAGCCGGAATCCGCGTCCGGTCCCTGCGGGAGTCGAGTGGCGCAGAGGTGATCTCTGCAACGCCGACTTCGTGCACAGCCTTCCCTCGAACCTGACCCACGTGGTCTTCTGCGCCGGGGCGGACGGCCCCACCGAAGCCGCCTATCGAGCGATCTACATCCAAGCCCTCGGTTGTCTCGTAGAGACGTTGCGTAACCGCCCCGGCCCACTTCCGAGGGTCCTCTTCACGTCCAGCACGACTGTGTATGAGCACACTTCCGGAGAATGCGTGGACGAGGAAACGCCGACGATCCCCCGGCGTTTCCAGGGGCGCATCATGATGGAAGCCGAAGCGCTCCTCCTCTCTGGGGTTCCGCGTTCGGTCGTGCTGCGATGCGCCGGAATCTATGGGCAAGGGAGAGCACAACTGGTCGACTCGGTGCGGCGCGGAGAGGCCACCTATACGCTCGGTGGCCCCGTCTACACCAACCGCATCCACAAGCAGGACTGTGCTGCCGCCATCGTGGCTCTCCTCGAAGCACCCGACGCGGAAGGGGTGTACATCGCCGCAGACAGTTGCCCGGCCGAGCGGCGCGAGGTCCTGGAGTGGCTCGCTCGGGCGCTCCATGCTCCGGCTCCGCAGGGAGTAGAGGGGCCGGTCCTTGGACGCGGAGGCAACAAGCGATGCCGTAACGGGCGCCTCTTGGCGAAAGGGTTCAGCCTGGAGTTCCCAAGTTACCGCGATGGGTATGGCCATGATCTGGGACTGCCCACGCCCCCCACGTGACGAGCAGAAACACGTTCCTGAAGGTGGCTGGCCAAGCACCGCCGGCGTGATCACCGCGGCGCTGGTGCAGGGAAGAAGGCGATACCGGACGCGGTCCCCCATCCCGAGTCGAGACCGGACGGCGGGGATATCGCTCCGCCCGAACGCCGCGGTTGCTTCGACTGTCTGAGTGGGTAGGCTCCTCCGCAGAAGCCCGACCAAGGTGCCCTACTACTTCGTCAACTCAGAGCCCGTGTCCGACGCGCTACGGCGTGTTGCTGCGGAGGAGCTCTCCCTCACGATCAGTCTGCTCGAGAACCGGTCGCTCGTCGGAAGAGATGAACGTGTGCACGAGGCCCGAAAGGGTCTGAAGCGATTGCGGGCACTCGTTCACCTGGGGCGTTCTGCCCTTTCCCCCGCAACACTTGAGCGAGAGAACGCCGCTTTCCGAGACTGCGCGCGCCTCCTCAGCCGCATGAGGTCCGCGGACGCCTCCCTCGAGTGCTTCGGAGAGCTGGTGAGCGGAACGAACACCGGCCTCGCCCCGATTGACGTTGCCACCATCCGCAGGCGCTTGGAGGACATTTGCACCATCCACCACAACCAAGCGGCGGAGCCCTTCGAGGAGGCGATTGGCCTTCTGGAGGCAGCCCTTTCTCGGGTCACCGATTGGAGTTTCCACCGTCTGGAGTGGGCCGCGCTTGGCGCCGGACTGGAGGCTATCTACGCCAAGGGGCGAAAGGCAATGGGACGGGCGCTCGCCGCCGAGTCGCCGGAAGCCTTCCACGCTTGGCGCAAGCAAGTGAAGTATCTGTGGTACTCGATACGGCTCATTGAGCCCTGTTGGCCCAAACCACTCCGGGGGCTCGCGAGTGAGCTCGACGTGCTTGGGGAAACCCTAGGACACGAGCACGATCTCGTCGATCTCGAGGGGATCGTGGTGGAGCAGTGCCCCGCCGCCGAATCGGACCTCATCGCTGCGGTGTTGACGCTGGCGCGGGTTCGACGGGCGGCGTTGCGCGACACCGCTGTGCGTAGCGGGCGGTGCGTCTACGTGGAACCGCCGAAAGCGTTCAGAAGACGCATTCTATCCTACCTCGATCCGTGGGCAAAGGAGCCGCAGCGCGGGGTTCGTGTCGATGGGTAGTGAGCCTCTCCGAGAACACCAGACGCCCCGCCAGGCAGCAGGCCTCATTGATGCGACCGACCCACTCGCAAGGCGCACGGTAACCGGACACCATCCCGCCGACCGCTGGACAGCGCGCTCGGCGGCTCGGACGAGTCCAGCCTGCCCGGTCGCAGCCAGTTCCAGGGCATTGGAATGGGCTTCTGCGCTGATTCTGGGGCTCGCGGGTTGCCAGATGGAAACCGGAAGCGGTTCGCCTCGGCGCGAGCTCGCGGCCATCGCTGGGCTCGCAGCGCCCACGCCCGCTCGCGCGACAGCCCCCGCCGCGTCAAGCCAAGAAAGAGCTGCGCTCAGCCCTCGCCCGCCGCAAGAACCGCTGTCTGCGGCCGACGCTTCTGCTTCCCCGCTCGAGGCGGCTGAGCGCCCCGATTGCGGGCCAGAGATGGTGCGGTTGGGCCGCTACTGCATCGACCGCTACGAGGCCCACTTGGTGGAGCTCTCCGCCGGCGGAGGTGAGAGAATCCATCCCCACACTGAGCGGCCTGAGAAAGGCGCTCGATACACGGCCAGAGCCCTCGCCAGCGTGTTCCCCCAGGGCTACGTCAACCGCCACGAAGCCGCCGCGGCGTGCGCCCTCGCCGGCAAGCGACTGTGCTCCGTAGTGGAGTGGTTCGAGGCCTGCTCCAACGGACGAAGCACCACCTTCCCCTACGGCGATGGGCGGCTCCGAGAAGCCTGCAACAACGGCAAGCTCCACCTACTCACTCGACTCTTCGGGCGGGACGCACGGAACTGGCAGTACGGTGCGCACTTCAATTCGCCGGCACTAAATGGCATGCCCGGCTACCTGGCACGCGCTGGAGAGTATTCCCAGTGCGTGACGACCACCGGAGTCTATGACCTGGTGGGCAACTTGCACGAGTGGGTCTCCGACACCGTCGACGATGACCTGCCGTCGAAAGTGCCCCTTCTCGAAGATATCCGCAGAAGCATCCCTCGAAACCGGGGCCACGGCATTTTTGTCGGTGGCTTCTACAGCACGACGGCCGAGCACGGCGAGGGATGCCACTACCTCACCCCAGGCCACGAACCCACCTATCACGACTACTCGACCGGGTTCCGCTGCTGCAAAGACGCTGTAGCTGCCCCTGATCGCTGAGCCTTGCGCATCCGCTAGCCCCTACGAACCCATAGCTGCGCCTCGCGCGGCGGAATGGCGAGTGGGAAGGGATCGGCATCGAGCCTCATGACATGACCGTGGCGCAAGCACCGGTATTCACCGAAGGAAAGCCCGTGGCCTCGCAGAGTCAATGACTGCCAGTCAGTCGTCTTGTTGATGGCCAGCACTCCGCGGTCGCCTCGACCAAGGACCAGGAACCCATCATGCTCGCAGAGGCACCGCTCTGGCAAACCGTGAACCTCGTTATGGAACGTAATCATGTCGGCAATCTCACGACGTTTCCACAGGTCGTGCCACCTCCCAGCGTCCTCCATGTGCTGGCGCGTGCTCTCACCGTGGTCGGAGTAGATCAGGGGAAGGCCGCCATCGCGACCGAGCAGGTAGGCATTGGCCAACAGCTCATCCGTGGGGTCAAGGAGCATGCCGCGGAACCCTTCGTTGTTCGGCACGTCGTGGGTCACGCTGAAGGTAATGGCGCGGTGCCAAGGCAGTGCTCGGCCCGACTGCGCTGGAGCCACTAGCTCGCGCAGGGACCCCCCCGGGCCGAAAGCGCGCTTCATCGTCTGTTGCAGCGGAAAGTCGTAGAACGACATCGTCGACTCGTGCAGTGCTGGCCACAGAAACACCTCATTCTCCTCGGCATTGAAGGTCAATATCTCGCCGAAAACGAGCTTCCCAGCCAGCGCGCGATCTTGAAAAACCGACAGGATGTGATGCGGCGGAAGGTGCTTGATGGCATCGATGCGGTAGCCATCGAAACCGAGCTCGCTGAGAGCCGCAAGACACGCCAGCTGCTGCCTCACCACCCACACACTGAGCGTCAGATCGGGAAGCCCGCCCAGCCAACCTTCGGCGACGACACCGTCATCCAGCCAGTCGCTGATCCCTAGGTTGGGATGAAAGGAGCGTTCATCGAAGAGCGGCTCGCTGAGATCGCCGTACAGGCGGTCGTCCTCGAAGCCTTCAGAGGAATCCCGATAGCGGGCCAAGAGCGCCTTGCCCGGGAAGTCCAGGGGGTCCGGGCGCATGCCCGCTTCGTTCGCCATATGGTTGAACACGACGTCGACGTACGCCTTCAGACCGTGGGATTTTAGGGCCGTGATGGCACCAACGAGGCCCTTCTTGTTGCCGAGGTATGACCGCAGGACCCGGTAGTCCCTGGGCTGGTAGCGCTGCCACCAGTCAGGCACGTCCTCGCGGCTGTAGAGAGGCGGAGGAAAAAGCACGGCACCATATCCCGCTTGGGCGATGGCCGCCGCGTTTCCCTCGATCTCAGCGTAATGCCAGTTGAAGGCGTGAAGAACGACATCTCTCATGCGTCGGTTCCTGAAGGCTCGGGTGGGCCAAGGTCCACGTCATCATCATGCCGCCGACAGACGTCGGCCAACAAGCCCCCCCTTGTCCTCCAACCTCATCCCGCACTTCGGTCGCGAATAGCCGCTGCTCGAGCGGTCCTGTCCCCGCAGCACGCAGCTCATTGGCCAGGCGTTCGCTCGCCTCGGACCTGCCTGGCCAGCAAGCGCGTCAGATACTCGGAGCGCCAGGCGCAGAAAGACGTCGGGCCAGTCCGCGATGAGTCCATGAGTTGACGCGAACTGGCCCTATCTCGAACACGGCAGTTGGGAGCGCCGCGCAGCATGCGCATTCCAAGCAAGTCCAGATGGAGGCTGCAGTATCCGCAGATGCATCCTTGGCCATTGCGGAGCGCACTCTCGTGTGCTCCGCACGCTCCTCGCAGCCGGCCGCGTGCGCAGCGTTAGAGCCTCAATCTGGAGCTATTTGGCGCCGAATAGCTGGGGCTACTCGTGCCACTTCACCGATTGCATGGTCCCTCTCTGCTCGAACTCGCGATGCATCGCGTACGCTGAGCTGAGCGCGGTTGGAGTGTGCTTGAAGCCAGCGCGCCCGACGTAGTCCCGAAGTAGATCGCGGAAATCCGGATGGGCACAACGCTCGATGATGAGCCTTGCGCGATCTGCTGGCGCCTTTCCGCGAAGATCAGCCACGCCCCACTCGGTGGCCACGGCCTGGACGGAGTGCTCGTTGTGATCCGTGTGGCTCACCTGCGGCACGATCGTGGAGATGTTGTTGTTCTTCTGGGTCGAGGCGCAGATGAACATCGAGATATAGGCGTTCCGCGTAAAATCGCCGGACCCTCCGATGCCGTTCATCATCTTCTGTCCCAGAACATGGGTCGAATTGACATTGCCGAAGAGATCGACTTCCAGGGCAGTGTTGCAGGAGATGATCCCGAGACGGCGCACGATTTCGGGATGGTTGCTGATCTCCTGAGGGCGAAGCACCATCCGATTCCGGAAGTATTCGAGATCGTCATAGACCTCTTGACGCACCTGGGGACTCACGGTCAGCGAGCAGCCGCTCGCGAAACCGATCCGACCGGCCTTCATGAGCCCGATGACAGCGTCCTGGATCACCTCGGTGTACATGTCGAACACCGGGATGTCCGGGTTCTCGCCCAGGGCCATCAGAACCGCGTTGGCGGTCTCACCCACACCGGACTGGAGCGGCAGAAACGTCTTGGGGATCCGCCCAGCTTTCATCTCGCCGGCAAGGAAGGCAGCAACATTGGCGCCGATTCGCAGCGTCGTCGGGTCACACGGCCGGAACGAACCAGTCTCGTCGTCCTTGTCGCATTCGATCACGCCGACGATCTTGGCGGGATCGATCTTGAGGGTCTCGACTCCGATTCGATCCCGCACCGTGTAGAGCGGAATCTCGCGACGATGCGGCGGATCCAGAGGCTGATAGAGGTCGTGGAAGCCGCGCAACGCCGTCGGATGCCGACGATTGAGCTCAATGTAGACCTTCTGGGCCCTGTCTGCGAACGTCGGTGAGCAGCCCACGCCCGTGGTGAGAACGACCTCGCCCTGGTCGGTCACGTCGCACGCCTCGATGATGGCGTGGTGGATATCCCCAAGGAATCCGTATCGAACTGCCTGGGCCACCATCGATAGGTGCATATCGAAGAAGCGAGCGCGACCGCTATTGATCGCCTTGCGCATCTCCGAGTCCGACTGGTAGGGGGTACGCCACAGTACGGCATCGGCTTTGGCCAGCACTCCATCCAGGGATGGCCCATTGGAGGCCCCCGTGATCATGCCGATCTGGAAGTTCCTGCCCGCCCGGTGCTCCTCTTCCGCCCGCCTGGCGAGCGCCTGGGAGATGATCTTGGGCGAGCCAGCTGGAGTGAACCCAGAGAACGCGACGGTCTCACCGTCGCAAATGTAACTAGCGGCTTCTTCAGGGGAGATGCGGGGCAAATTCATGGTCAACCTATCGTGGATGAGTCGCGCGCGACGCGTGACCGCAAATAATACCAAAGACTGGAGAGCAAGACTGGCGGATGACAGCCGCAACGACCGCCGTGCCAACCACGTCGACCGTTATGCGCGGCGTTGCTTAGCACTACCCTGAGAATACGCGACCACAGGTTCGATCCAGGGCAGGCCAATCGGGTTGATGCCCCACCAAGTGAGGGGCGTCCCACACCTCGTGTGGGTGCCCGCCGCTGCGCCGAATCGCTCCCCAGTTCGCATCCATCGTGGTGGGCCATCGACCCACTATCGTCATAGTGCCGAGAGCTTGTGTGAGAGGACACCCGACGATCTCGGCTTCGGGATTCGTTGTGCTGCGCTTCCGGTGCTCACCTGCGCTGGTCGCGCTCGGCGCCGGTTCTCGCAGCACTTCCCCAGAATCCGAGGCCTGCGGGCAGGCTGCCTGAGAGTGTTCGGCAGTAGGACTCAGTGATCTCCTCCCGAACAAAGCTCGGTGAGCACGCCGCGGGTGCTCTTGGGGTGAAGGAACGCGACTTGCTTACCCCCGGCCCCGGGGACTGGCGTCTCATTGATGAGCCGTACCCCTTCGGCCTTGACATGGGCCAACTGGGCAACCACGTCATCCGTCGCGAATGCAACATGGTGGACGCCCTCGCCGCTCTTCGCGATGAACTTCGCGATCGGGCTCTCGTCGCTGGTGGGCTCGAGGAGTTCGATGTGCACCCCTCCGACATTGAAGAACGCCGTGCGCACCTTCTGGGAGGGCACCTCCTCGATCCGCTCACACTTGAGCCCGAAAGCCTTTTCGTAGAGCGGAACGGCATCCTTGAGGGATGTAACCGCGATTCCGAGGTGATCGATGCGTTGAATCATGGGAGGCTCCACTTCTTTCGTCTTCCAGAACCGGGTGCTCCGCGGAGCAGGCTGCTCTGACTGCGTTGTCTACTTAGCGCCGCACCCGTGGATTTCCAGAGGAACGGGCTCAGCTGCCGGTCGATTCGGCGCGGGCCGAATCGCCTGACATGCTGACCAGTAAACCCGCTCCCGGTCCCACTCGGCCCAGTCAAACCGACCCAATCCAACAGAAACGGACCCCCTTGAGGGAGCCTGCGAAATCCTGAAGCGTGCCGAAAACCGCAGGACAGCCTCGCAGCCATCCTGGAACTCCAATCACTATACGGACGGTCGCCTGGGACCGCCGGCGCTGACTAGCTACATCGTTCGCCCCCGAGCGTCCAGTGTTCTTTCGCACCCCGCACGCCTGACGTGCACGCCCGGGCGGTGCGTAAATTTGGCGCATTGAGGTCTACCGATCCGGAGCTAAAAAGTCCGTGCCATTTCGTGGGCAATTTGGCACGAACTCTCCCGACGCCCGCCCCAGTGCAATCCCGGGACTGACGTCCACGGAGCAAGCCCACAGGTGCGAATCTCTGTCTCAAGCAGCGACGCGCCTTTACCGGGACGAGGAACACCAGCATGACCGATTCACCCCTGCGGCTGATCGAGGACTTCCCTCCCCTGGATCGCCAGACCTGGCGCAACGTCGTCGAGCGCGATCTCAAGGGGGCGCCCTTCGAAAAGAGGCTCATCACCCGCCTCTACGAAGGGCTGTCCGTCTCTCCACTCTACTTGGATGATGACTGGCCTCACTCGAGAGAAGCCTCGGGTCTGCCTGGCCAATCGCCTGCGACAAGAGGATTTTCGTCCCTGCCTCCCGCCCGAGGCTGGATGGCAATCCAGCGGTACTCGGACCCTGACCCTGTCAGGGTGGCTGAGCTCATTGCTGCAGAAATCGAGCGCGGCGTCGATGGAGTCTGGCTCGAGCTGGCCCACGCCGGTGAGGCGGACGCAGGGGGCGTCGTCGTCGACAGCCTGGCAGACTTGGACACCGCACTCCGGGGAGTTCCGCTCGGAACGGTCCCGGTGGCTCTCGACGCTGGTGGCGGTTTCCTCGAAGCCGCCGCGATGCTCATTGGAGTCTGGAAGGCTCGAGGTATTGGGCTCGCGGACGCTCGCGGCGCGTTCAACGCCGATCCGATCGGTGCCGCGGCGCGCGGCTTGCTGTCACTCGACGCTCTGCCTGAACACCTCGAATCGCTCGGTGAGCTGGCGAGCTTCACGGCTCGGGAGCTGCCGAACACCACGGCGGTTCTCATCTCGACCGCGCCCTACAACGCCGCCGGAGCCACTGCCATTCAGGAGTTGGCCGCAGCCCTGGCCACCGGAGTCTCGTATCTGCGCGCCATGGAGCGAGCCGGGCTACCCGTCGCGCAGGCCGAGGGACAGATGATCGTGGAGCTCCCGGTTGGCTGCGACCAGTTCCTGGAAATCGCCAAGTTGCGAGCATTGCGCGCGTTGTGGCACTCGGTGCTCCGCGGTGCTGGCGTCGACGGCCCCGGCCATCGACTCAAGATAGCTGCCACGACGGCAGCCCGCGTCCTCACCAAGCGCGATCCGTGGGTCAACATGCTCCGCACGACGGTGGGGTGCTTCGCCGCGGCCGTCGGCGGAGCCGATCTCATCAGTGTTGCGCCGTTCGACTCCGCGATCGGGCTGCCCGACGAGCTAGGCCGTCGCGTCGCGCGAAACACCCAGGTAATCCTGCGTGAGGAGTCCAACCTTGCCAGGGTCGCGGATCCGGCTGGCGGCTGTTGGTACGTCGAGAAGCTCACTGAGGAGCTTGCCCAAGCAGCCTGGAAGGAGTTCCAGTCCATCGAAGGCCGTGGCGGAATGGCCGCCGTATTGAAGGATGGAAGCCTCGCCGCAAGCATCGAGGCCGTCCGGCAGCAGCGCGCCCAAAACATCGCGAAGCGCAAGGACCCCATCACGGGTGTCAGCGAGTTCCCCAATGTGAAGGAGGCCCCGGTGAAGCGAGCGCTCCCGAACCTCGATACCGTTCGCGCCAGCAGTGCCGCTCGAACTCGAGCCAGTGCCCAGGCGGGCCTTGACGCCGCCCAGGCTGCCTTCGCGGCCGCACCTCACGGAGCCAGGCTCGACGCCGCAATACGCGCCGCGAGCCTCGGGGCATCACTGAGTTCCCTCACCACGTCTGCGACCCGCGTCGTCAACCGCCCTGCACTGCTGCGTGAGTGGCGCCTCGCATCGGACTTCGAGGCGATTCGGGACGCTAGCGATGCCTTCCTCGAGAAGACCGGCAAGCGCCCTCAGGTCTTCCTGGCGAACCTCGGCTCGGTGGCTCACCACACCGCACGCGCCATGTACACCCAGAACTTCTTCGAGGCCGGTGGGTTTGAGGTTCTGTCCAACTCCGGCTTCCGGGATGCGGCCGCCGCCGCCGCGGCGCTCGGCGCGAGTGGCGCCAGGCTCGCTGTGATCTGTTCCTCTGACACCCTGTACGAATCGATGGTGCCCGAAGTTGCACCTGCCCTCAAAGCCTCGGGCTTGCCCAAGTTGCTCCTTGCCGGGCGCCCCGGCGATCGTGAAGCCGCCTACCGCGCGGCAGGTGTCGATGGCTTCATCTTCATCGGCTGTGACGTGCTCGCTACTCTGACCGACCTTCTGCGCGCGGAGGGAGTCCTCTCATGACCCAGATTCCCAACTACCAAGACATACCTTTCATGGCTCAAGCTGGCGGAAGCTCCAAAGAGCGCTGGCGCTCAGAGGCCGAGCACAGTCGCGGCGCTTCCCTCGACGGGATGGCGTGGACCACGCCGGAACAGCTCCCGGTCATGCCGCTCTACACTGCGTCCGACCTCGACGGAGTCCAGCACCTACGCACAGTGCCAGGGCTCCCCCCGTATATCCGAGGGCCGTACTCGACGATGTACGCCATGCAGCCATGGACGATCCGGCAGTATGCGGGGTTTTCGACGGCGGAAGAGTCGAACGCCTTCTACCGACGCAACCTCGCCGCCGGACAGAAGGGGCTCAGCATCGCCTTCGACCTCGCGACACACCGCGGCTACGACAGTGACCATCCGCGGGTCCTCGGGGATGTGGGCATGGCCGGGGTTGCGATCGATTCGATCGAGGACATGCGCATCCTGTTTGACGGCATTCCCCTGGACAAGATGAGCGTCTCGATGACCATGAACGGCGCCGTCCTGCCGATCATGGCGCTCTATATCCTCGCGGCCGAGGAGCAAGGGGTAAAGCCCGAAGCTCTCGCCGGAACGATCCAGAACGACATTCTGAAAGAGTTCATGGTGCGGAACACGTACATCTATCCGCCCGAACCCTCGATGAAAATCATCGCCGACATCTTCGCGTACACCTCGACGAAGATGCCGAAGTTCAACAGCATCAGCATCTCCGGCTACCACATGCAGGAGGCAGGGGCGACGGCTGATCTCGAGCTCGCCTACACCCTCGCCGACGGTGTCGAATACATCCGCACCGGCATCGCGGCGGGGCTCGACGTCGACTCCTTCGCGCCGCGATTGAGTTTCTTCTGGGCGATTGGAATGAACTTCTTCATGGAGGTCGCCAAGCTCCGCGCCGGGCGCATGCTCTGGGCCAAATTGGTGAAGCAGTTCAACCCCAAGAACGGGAAGAGCATGTCTCTGCGCACCCATAGCCAGACCTCGGGCTGGAGCCTCACAGCGCAAGACGTATACAACAACGTCGTGCGTACCTGCGTGGAGGCCATGGGCGCGACGCAAGGCCACACACAAAGCCTACACACCAACGCCCTCGACGAGGCGCTTGCCTTGCCGACCGACTTCAGTGCGCGGATCGCACGCAACACTCAACTCTTTCTTCAGCAGGAATCAGGCACGTGCCGCGTGGCCGACCCTTGGGGAGGGAGCTACTACGTGGAGCGACTCACCCACGAGCTGGCGCACCGAGCCTGGGGGCATATCCAGGAGGTCGAGTCCCTCGGCGGCATGGCCAAAGCCATCGAGGCGGGGATCCCCAAGATGCGCATCGAGGAGGCCGCGGCACGAACCCAAGCGCGCATCGACTCGGGGCGCCAGACGGTCGTTGGCGTCAACAAGTACTTGCTCAACGAAAAAGAGCACGTCGAGGTGCTCAAGGTCGACAACGCGGCCGTCCGCAAAGCGCAGATTGAACGGCTTGCCAAGCTCCGCGCCGAGCGGGACGGCGCTCGAGTGAGCTCGGCCCTCGACGCGCTCACACGGTGCGCTGAGACTCGCGAGGGTAACCTGCTCGAGCACTGCGTCGCAGCCGCCAGGGCTCGTGCCACGGTCGGAGAGATGAGTGATGCCCTTGAACGGGTCTATGGCAGGCACCGGGCCACGATCCGCTCGATATCCGGAGTGTACGGAAGCGAAATGGCAGAGCAGCCCACCACGAAAGAGGTTGACCAACTCCTCCAGCTGTTCACGACCAAGGAAGGACGCCGGCCGCGCATCCTCATTGCTAAGATGGGACAGGACGGCCACGACCGCGGGCAGAAGGTGGTTGCCACCGCGTACGCCGACCTAGGGTTCGATGTCGACATCGGGCCACTCTTCCAGACTCCGGAGGAGACTGCCCGCCAGGCTGTCGAGAACGACGTGCATGTCGTGGGGGTGAGTTCGCTCGCCGCCGGGCACCTCACGCTCGTTCCGCAGCTGAAGGCCGAGCTCGCCAAGCACGGTCGCGAGGACATCATGATCGTGGTGGGCGGCGTGATCCCCCCGCAAGACTTCGACGCATTGATCGCAGCCGGCGCCGCGGCGATATATCCCCCCGGAACCGTGATCAGCGAGGCCGCGGTCGATCTCCTGCAGAAGCTCTGCGCGCAGCTCGGCATCGCTGCCTCAACGTAGGTCAAGCGCGATGCCACACCCCAAGGTGCAGACGAGTTCCCCAGCACGTCGGCGCGAGCTCAGCGTTGGCCAGCACGTCGCAGGCGTGCTGGCCGGCGATCGCGTGGTTCTCGCCCGCACCATCACCCTCATCGAAAGCAGCCTTCCGGAGCACGAGTATAAGGCTCAGGCAGTGCTTTCGAGTCTGCTGCCCCACACGGGTCGTGCACACCGGATAGGCATCACCGGTGTTCCTGGTGCCGGCAAGAGCACGTTCATCGAAGCTCTCGGCACCAACCTGACCCGTGAGGGGCACCGTGTTGCGGTCCTCGCCATCGATCCGTCGAGCAGCCTGAGCGGCGGCAGCATCCTGGGCGACAAGACTCGCATGAACCAGCTGGCGACGGACCCGAATGCGTTCATCCGCCCTTCGCCGAGCTCGTGTACCCTCGGAGGAGTCGCGAGGAAGACCCGAGAAACCATGCTCGCTTGTGAGGCGGCAGGGTTCGACGTCATCCTCATCGAGACCGTAGGCGTGGGACAGTCCGAGACGGTCGTCGACGAAATGGTCGACTGCTTCCTCGTCTTGATGATTGCAGGCGCAGGCGACGAGCTTCAGGGCATCAAGCGGGGATTGCTCGAGCTCACCGACATCATGGCCATCAACAAGGCGGACGGTGACAACGTGCTCCGAGCAGAACGTGCACGGAGGGACTACGCAACCGCCTTGCACTTCATGCGCCCCAAGATTGCGGGCTGGACGCCCCCGGTTGTCACCTGCAGCGCCCTTGGTAACACGGGACTCCACGAGCTCTGGAAGCAGGTGCTTCAGCATCGGAGGCTGCTGGAAACCAGCGGGGAGCTCCGCGCCCGTCGCAGTCGGCAGCTGGCACGTTGGATGTGGAGCATGGTCGAAGAGAGGCTGGTCCAAGCGTTTCGCCAGCACCCGGCAGTGCAAACGAAGCTCAGCGAGCTCGAGAGCGCCGTCATGCAAGAGCGTGTCACCGCGACGCAGGCGGCCATGGACCTTCTGTCCGCGTTTGGGCTCTCAAACGAACTCCTGTGATCCTGGTGGTTTGTTCCTCCCCGCGAAGACAGAACGGCCCACGCACCAACACTATCGCAGGTCCGCGGTTGGTCCGTCGAGTCCGAGTCGTGGCAACGCGTCCCACGCAAACCCACCCCCTGGAAACCCGGCGCCCCCTTACCTTTCGGTAGACTTGCCCGTATCACCCGAAACGATGGAAACAGGGCGCAAGCGCATCGGAGAGCTGCTGGTGGAGTGGGGGCTAGTCTCCAGAGCACAGCTTGCAGAAGCTCTGAAGTTGCAGGAAGCAGACGGACGCCGACTAGGCGTCATTCTGGTTGAGCGTGGCATTGTTCACGCGACCAAGCTCACCCAAGTCCTCTCACATCAGTTCAGTCTGCCCTTCGCCAACCTTGAACGGGTCAAGTATACCCCTGAGCTCGTTGCCACGTTGCCAGCCACAATCGCGCAGGAACGCCGCCTCGTACCCATCTGCACCAGCGGCGACGAAGTGCTGTTCGCGGCAACGGACGACCCGGGGGACGAAGACCTGGCAGAAGCAGCATCCCGGGCTTGCGGGCGCGAGGTGCGCCTGATGGTCGCTTCCCCGGCCCAGGTGCAGGCCGTGCTCGATTCCTTCTATGCCTCGCCGACTCCAGAACGCCCGCAAACGCCCCCCGTCTCGCGGCAGCCCGTGGTGTCGCTCCGCTGCCCCGAACCGGTTGGTGCGGTGCGCTTGGCGGTATCAGAGCACCCCCCACCAGATCTGAACGGAGCGGCCTGCGCAGTCACCATCGAGCCACCGGAGCCACCCGACGCAGAGATCATCGAGCTGGACGAGGCGGACCTGGTTTCGGCGACCGAGCCTCCGAAGCCCCGCATCCCGACCGTGCTGGTCGTTCGTGGTACCGAGCGGCTCGTGGCACTCTGCAAACGCGCGACGGCCGCTCAGGGCATCGAGCTCGCCCAGGCGGATCTCGTCGACGCCACCGAGCTTGCCACCACACTGCGTCCCATCGCCCTGGTGCTGATGGAATCGGTCTTCGCACTGGATCGGATCGGGTTCACCAAGCTCAGCATTCAGGTTGGCGCGCACCTGGTGATCTGGAGTGACAGTTTGGAGGGCGAGTACCTCGAGCCGCTGCTCGCCGCCGCCAGGGATCACGCGCCGAACGTCAGCTGACCGTCGCTGTCTCACACTGCCCAAGGGTTTCCGTTCGCGTCCTGCACGGCGGCCCCTCCGCGATGGCACGGCGGGCGGGGCACGCTCGAGTGTCGCCCGAATGTCGGGCGCCCGAGGAGTTGTGGCTGTGCTGGAGTGCTCCATTGTCCGCCTGACGCTCCGCTCCGACGATCGCTGCGCCTTGCGCGCACGAAGACCCGCAGCCGTCCCTTGGGGACCTCCGTGCATGCCCCAGGTACGGCCGCGCGGCGGGATCGCCTTGCGCGCTCACCGGCCGGGCTCGTCCGAGCCGCTTCTCGGGGCGGCAGCGCGGGCCTCATGCGCCGCGTGTTGCCTGGGCGTGCACAACCTAGTAGGGAGCGGGCACGAAGCTGCACGATGAGCCGCGTCCGTGTTTTTTCTCAGGGTGGACCCGCCCCGACGTCGAACCGTACCCCCCCCGATCGCCGGGGGTCGAGGCCAACCTGGGTCCCGCAGGCGTGGCTGCAGGGTAGCCGCTCCGGAGCAGTCGTCGCGCTCACGCTGTTGAGCCACACCGTTGCGGCGGCAGCGCCGCCCACCAGTTCGGGCTCGGGCAGAACCCCTGCCCCGGTTGGTGTCACCCAGACCCTGCGCACCGCCATCACCCTGCAGAACACCGATCTTACACGCCCTGAGATCGCCCGAGCTACGGCAGAGGAACTCGGAACACAACTCCGCGTTGGTCCGGTGCCAGACACAGCGGAACGCTACCTGATGATTCGCGTCTCCGGCACCGAAGCGACAGTGGAGTTCCACGCCCCCGAAGGCGCATCCGTGGGCCGCTCGGTGACGCTGCCGGAGGACCACGACCGTGCCCTCGAGACGATCGCCCTGCTTGCTGCCAACCTCGTAAGGAACGAGGCGGACGAGCTTCTCGAGGAACTGGCTCGCAAGGCCGAAGCAGCCCGGAGATCCGCCGAGCTTGCCGCAGAGGAAGGCGCGGCGACGACGCCACCCGAGGCAGCCGAGAAGCCATCCGAGCCACCCGCGCCAAAAACTGCTGCGCCCGTCCCGGCCGAGGCACCGAAGAAGACCCAAGCCGCGTCGCCCAAAACTGCTCCCCCACTCATTGACTCCGACTTCAACGCGAGCCTCTGGCATCCTGTAGCGCTCTACCGGGACAGCCACCTGCGCCGCATCCACCTGGAGCTCGGCCTGGGCTACAGCCGCGTTGGTGCCATCGAAGGGCTCGGGGTGACAGTGGGAGCTACCCTGATGCATCGCGGGTTTCGCGGCCTCGTCGCGACGGGTGTAGGGAGCTGGGCCAGCGGAGACTCCGACGGACTCGCGGCAAGCGGCCTCTTCGTCGGCGGCACCGGGAGGTTCCGAGGCGTCCAAGCGTCAGGATTGGCCGCAGTTCAGCTTGGCGCCACCGGGACCTCGATCCGGGACAACTGGGCTGGTGGGGCCACCTTCCAGGGCGCGCAATTCGGCGGCTTCCTCAACTACGTCGGTGGCTCCGTCACCGGCATCCAGGCCACGGCGGCCAACATCGCCACCGGACCGGTGGAGGGCGCCCAACTCGGGGCGGTCAACCTCTCCGGTGGGGCCATCCAGGGGCTGCAAGGCGGAGCAGTCAATATCGACTGGTACAAGAAGGCGGAGAAGCGCAACACCAGCGCAGGCGGGCAAATCGGAGCAGCAAACGTGGGTTGCGGGGGGTTGGAGGGCGCACAGATCGGCGTCGCCAACGTCATCGTTGGTGCTCTGCAGGGAGCCCAAGTCGCTGTGGTGAACGTTGTTGGCTCCACATCGCGCGGCGCTCAGGTGGGGCTCGTCAACCTCTCGGGCGACCAGAAAGGAACCCAAGTGGGCCTGGTCAACGTCGCCGGAGCGCACACGGGTATGCAGCTCGGGCTGATCAATGTCAGTCGTCACAGCGAGGGAGCATTCTGGGGGCTCGCCAGCTTCGCCGACAACATCGACACGAGCATCTCGGCGTACACGTCGACCCTCTCGATGGCGAACCTTGGCATCAAATCCGCGACGGCCTGGTACTTCACTCGTACCGCACTTGGGTTCCAGCCCGCCTTCGCCTCGCAGCACGCAGAGCAACCCGCCCTTCGCGCAGCGTTTGCGGTCGGATCGCACATTGTCCTCGACAGGGTCTGGTTCCTCGATCCGGCTATTGAGTACAGTCTGATGGGCGAGAGTCAGGACTTCCACGCCTCGCAGCGCCACCTGCTGGGTCCCGAGGTCAGCGTTGGATACAAGCCGAGCGAGCGCATTGGGGTGTTGCTCGGAGCAGGAGCGAGACTCGAGGGGAACGACTCCTGGAAGCCGGTTCCGGAGGGGTTCTTCGGGCTGGAGCTACTGTGAGCCAGCCAGCCACTCAGCGCTCCCTTCACTCCCCACCAGCTTGGCCGTCCGCGCTACCCGTCGGTTCGCGATTTTCGGGTTCCGGCCCTCAGGTTGTTGTGAACGGTCGCGCGATGCCCGGGTACCAACTCCAAGCGTTCGCCAATCGTGAGCACCGGCTCACTGTCCGCCACAGGATCCTACCTCGCCCGATGCTGTATCCAGGTGTACAAGCCCAGCCCATGGTGGTCGACTGCTCCGCTGTCGTTGATGAACGCACACTGGTCGAGCGCCTTGCAGCGGGTGAGCCAGCCGCTGTCGGTGAGATGTACGACGCGCACCATCGCGCGGTTCACGCTTTTGCATGGCGACTCGTGGGAGATCCAGAACTGGCGGAAGATCTCGTCCACGATGTTTTCGTTGCTCTACCGAAGGCCGCGCGCCGATTCCGAGGCGATTCCTCCTTGCGAACCTTCCTGATCTCGATAGCCATCAATCACGCTCGCCATCACATCCGCGCCGCATCCCGCCGCCGAGCGGCCATGGAACGACTGGGGCGGGAACCAGATGAAGTGGGACGAACACCTGAGGGTGACGCGCGTCAGGCCGAGCTGGCGCGGGCGCTCACCCTAGCCATGGACGAGCTCTCGGTCGATCATCGGATCACCTTCGTCCTCGCGGAGGTGGAGGACCGAAGCTCCAAGGAGGTGGCCGAGATCCTGGGAATCCCGGACGCCACCGTGCGCACGCGCCTCCACCATGCCAAGAAGCGTTTGCGTGAGTCGCTCGAGCGAGGAGGGTTCCGATGAGCCACGATATCCTCCACGAAGCCACCCGAGCTCTTCGTGAGGCGACACCGGAGCGTCCGGCGGTCGGAGATCTGACGCGCGCTCGTGTCATGCAAAGCCTGCATCGGCAGAAGCGCCGCGGCGTGGCCCGTACTCTGGTTTGGTTTCCGCTCGCCGCCATCTTCATCGGAGCGTCTGCAGCAGCCGCCAGCGGCAATCTCCCGCGGGTCTGGAACGCGGTTACCAGCGTCGTTGGCATCAAACATGTGTCTGAGCGCACCTCGCTGCCCAAAGGAGCTGGGCGCGGCCGCGCGCGCCCGCTTCGCCGAATGCCGGTACCGCCACCGTCAAGCCTCCCGACGTTGGCGCCCGAGGCCGTTCAACCGGAAGCGGCCCCCAATGAGGTCTCGGAAACGCCGACCGACGAACTGACGCAAGCCCCTGCAACTCCGGCCTCGGCGGCTCGCACGGTCAGGCGTACGATGACCCCAGAGGAGGCCCAGGCATACGCGCTCTATCGGGAGGCCCACTCCGCGCATTTCGCTGAGCGCGCCTACCCTCGGGCGCTCGCAGCCTGGAATCGCTATCTTGCAAGGCACCCCGGCGACCGGCTTGCGCCTGAGGCTCGGTACAACCGAGCTCTCTGCCTCGTGAGGCTTGGGCGCTATGCCGAAGCAACCCCAGCCCTCAGACACTTCGCCAAAGGTCAGTATGGCCGATATCGACAACAGGATGCGCAGCGGCTCCTGGATGCGATCTCGCCCCTCGACGACGACCCGTCCCAGCCCGAAACGCTACCATAAGAAGGCCACACGTACACGGCCTCGGAAATCCCCGGGGCAGAGCCGCATTGCGCAGCAGGCCCAGAGCGCACCGAAGCGGAGCGTCACGTGGGAACGTGAGCGCCATCCCAGAGTGAACGGCCTTCGCTTTCAGCAATGGACAGGGCACGGCGGCAACTCCCGGCGCGCTCCCCACTCGAGCACTGCCATGGTGGGCCCCCAAACCGAGACCCCCGTCACAACAGGCCCATCGCGGCCGATCCTCCATGCATGGCGTGAGCGGATACGGCCGGGTTCATCGGTGCAGTGTGCTGCGTCGAGCAGCTCGGCGATGGTGGTTTCCGCGACGCACTGGCATCGGTCGCTGGCTCCGCAGTAGAGTTGGGATCGCCCGAGACGAGCAGGCCAACCGCCCGGCAAGTTCCTCGCGAGCAAGCGACGCGACTCGCCCGTGGGCGCCGATCGTGTATGTTCCGCCCCATGCCGAAATGCAAAGCGTGCGGAGAGGAAGTCGATGAACTCGTGTCCGTCACCGTCGACGGCAAGAAGAAAAAGCTCTGCGAGGAGTGCGCCGAAGAGGCCGCTTCGGGCAATGCAATCGCCCAGGAAAGCGAGGCCGCCGTCCAACAGATGATGGGTTTCAAGGGGCGGCGTTGAGGCGCTACGACGGTCTCGGCGGGTGGGTACCTATGGCCCTACCGCACCGTGGAGGCGTTCTCGGATGCGGCGAGAAGAGGTGAGTTCGACCCGACTGTCATGGCTCCGTACGGCCCTTCTGAGCGTCCTCGTTCTGCTGGGTCTCTGGTGGACGTTACGGCCATCTTCGAGCGACGCTGTCACTGACGTCGCGAGAACACTCTCCGCTGTGCTGTCCCTCCCCAAGCACGAAGCCGAGACTTCTCTGTCCGCTCATGTCGCGGAGCGTGTATCCGTGAGCGTTGCTGGCATTCAGCGCGAGCTCACGCGAGCGGAGCTCGTTCGCTCGGTGGGAGAGTATCTCACCACCAACGGACCGAAGCAAATCGCACTCAACAACGTCGATGTGCACGTCACTGGGACGCGCGCGCGCCTGGAAGCACTCGTCGTAGCGAGCGAGTCCCAACACGGCGACCTCCACGCCGAGGAGCGCCCCATCATCGCCGAGTTCGATCTGAATGGCTCGTGGCGACTTCGAGCACTCAATCTTGGCGCGGCCGCGAAACACATCCCCGAAGCAAGACCATGACCAATCCGCACACACCGCAGCGCGACAGGGAAGCTCCCCACACCTCGAGTGAGTCAAGAGACCCCAGCAATATCGCGACGACCTTTCCCGGACTCGAAACCCAGTGTCGAACCGAGCTCGAAGCACTCGGAGTGCCGATCTGCTCCGCCGGGCGCGGCATGGTGGCCTTTCGGGGTGGCCGGGAGGCGCTGTACCTAGCCACCCTCTGGTGCAGAACCGCGCTTCGCGTGCTCCGTCCGATCGCGACGTTTCGCGCCACGGATGCAGACGAGCTCTACACCAAGGCGCGGAATATCCGGTGGGAGCGATGGCTCAATCGGGAAACGACCTTCGCTATCGACGCGACCCTCAGCTCGGACGTGTTCTGCCACTCTCACTATGTGGCCTTGAAGACCAAGGATGCTCTCGTGGATCGCCTTCGAGAGTTGCTCGGAGGACGCCCCGACGTCGACGTGGAACGACCCGCTGTGCGATTCAGGATCCATGTTGCAGGCACCCAGTTCTCCGTGTACCTCGACGCCAGCGGCGAGTCCCTGCATCGCCGGGGCTACCGGTTGCAGCAGGGCGAGGCCCCCCTCAATGAGTGCGTGGCCGCGGCGATCCTCCTGACCGCAGGATACGCCGGACAGCTTCCCCTCGTGGATCCGTTCTGCGGGTCAGGCACGATCTTGATCGAAGCGGCGATGATGGCAGCTCGGGTCGCACCTGGACTCCTTCGGCGCTCTCACGCGCTTGAGCGCTGGAGAGACCACGACGCCGCTCTCTGGAATCGACTCCTCGCGGATGCGGAACGGCAACGCCGGTCGCCAGGCGCGCCGCTCCGAGGCGGCGACATCGAGCCAAACGTCATTGATATGGCAAGAAAGAACGCCGAACGTGCCGGCGTCGCTGATTTCGTGAGTCTGTCAGTTAGCGATTGCCGAACCCTGGATCCGCCGCGGGGGCCTGGTCTGCTGGTAACGAACCCCCCCTACGGCGTCCGACTCGCAGACGATGACTTGACCGGGCTTTACCGAAGCTTCGGGGACCGCTTGAAGCACAGCTACGACGGGTACGACGCCTGGGTGCTGTGCGGCAACCCTCGGCTCCTCAAGTCCGTTGGGCTCCGGGCGGACCGCCGTATCCCCCTGCTCAATGGCAACATCGAGTGTCGGCTTGCCCACTTCGCGATTCGTGGCGTCAGACCGCGGCCCGGCGATTGACCTGGCGAATCGCCGCGGACCAGAACCGCCACGGCTGGGTCGCGGGCGCCGCTTCGAGTCCTTCACAGTCTCGCTACAGCGACGATTCCAACACGAATTCTTCTCCGAACTCGGCGACGCGACGCGCCGACCAGCCGCTCCAGCTGCAGAGCTAGGTGACCACGGACTGGTGCAGCCGGATCTCTCCTCACGCGGTGAGCCGTCGGGCCTGCCAATCGCCGGACGCCGCAGCGCCCTCCACGCTCGGACCCACGCCTTCTTCGGACCGCACGACGCGGGGAGGCTCGCGCTTCGACCAAGTAACTGCTAGGACGGCGGCCGACGCGGGGTGTCGTGAAACCCCATCCGATGAAGGACAAGATGTATGACTCAATCTAGAACTAAGCGATGGCTTTGCGGCCTGGCTGCGGTTGCATTCCTGGGCCTCGGTATCACGGCATCTGGCTGCAAGCCGAAGACCACGAGCGGCTCCTCCGCCGCAGCAAAAGCCGCCCCCTCCGGCTCGGGCTCTGCCGGTGCTGCCATCGAGGGTCCCTGCGGGCCCTTCGTGTCTGCCGTCTGTGAAGCCGCAGGCGATCGCTCGGCCGCTTGCACACAGGTGAAGGGCGCTGCGACGCTGCTCTCGCCCAAAGCCTGCGAGGCGGCATTGAAGGACATCGCGTTCACGAAGACCCAAATCGCCAGCGCGCGCAAGAAGTGCGACGAGCTCGTCTCCAAGCTCTGCAAGGACCTCGGCACCGAAACCGAATCCTGCCAGATGGTGAAGAAGCAGTCAGCCAACTTCCCGCCGGAGCGCTGCGCCACCATGATGGAGCGCTACGATTCCGTTCTCGCCGATCTGAAGCGCCGCGAGGATGCAAAGAAGCCACTTCCCGCTGACAAGCAGGAGAAGATCGCTACTGGTGATGCTCCGTCTTTTGGCCCCACCGACGCCAAGGTCACCCTGGTCGAGTTCACCGACTTCCAGTGCCCCTACTGCAGCCGCGCAGCAAAGGCCACCAAACAGCTCAAGGAGAAGTACGGCGACAAGGTGCGGTTCGTCCTCCGCAACTTCCCGCTCAGCTTCCACAAGGATGCTCACCTGGCCGCCCAGGCGGCACTCGCCGCCGGCGAGCAGGGCAAATTCTGGGAGTTTCACGACAAGGCTTTCGACAACCAGAAGGCTCTCGGGCGCGAACAGCTCGAGAAGTACGCGCAGGAAGTTGGCGTGACGGACATGGCCAAGTTCAAGAAAGCCCTCGACGATGGGACGTTCAAGGACAAGGTCGATGCGGATTTCAAGCTCGGGCAAGAAGTGTCAGTGAGCGGAACCCCTACCCTCTTCCTCAACGGAGCGCGCGTTCAGAACGCCACCGACTTCGACGCGATCTCGAAGCAGATCGACAAACTGCTGGGCAGCTGAAGCACCACATCGCGCGAAGGCTCCATGATGCTCCCCCCCGCCGTCGCGGGAAGCCGGGAGCCCATTGGAGCCGCGGCTGAGCAACCCCGAAACAGGTTCCCAGCTCGCAGCCACCCAACCGGCCGGGCGCATGCTCGGCCGGTTCGTTTTTGGAGCCTCGTCGGTGCGCTTAGGACTGCCGCACAGTGGCCGTCTCTATCCTCGAAGGCGACCATGTCCATACCCCTGCAGCCCGGCGACATCGTTGCCGACAAGTACGTTGTCGACCACGTGCTTGCCGAAGGGGGCATGGGCATCGTGTTTGCGGCAACAGACACCCAGCTCGACCGCAGAGTCGCCATCAAGGTACTCTCACCGGGGCACCTGCTAAGTGAGGAGGCTGGTGTTCGGTTTCTGCAAGAGGCTCGGGCAGCGGCAAGACTGGCAAGCGACCACGTCGTCAAGATATTCGACCTGGGCACCCTTCCCTCTGGTGTGCCCTACATGGTCATGGAGATGCTACGCGGCGCAGACCTTGCCGCAGTGCTCGAATCAGAAGGACCGCTCCCCGTCGGCGACGCAGTCGGGTTCGTCGTGCAGGCGTGCGAAGCGGTTGGCGAAGCCCATGTCCTAGGCATCGTTCACCGGGACCTCAAGCCGGCTAACCTCTTTCTGTCACGTCAGCTCGATGGCACATCGCGCATCAAAGTGCTCGATTTCGGGATCTCCAAGCTCACCGATACTGGCAGGGGCAGCCAGGTCTCCCTGACCCGCACCTCCTGGATGCTCGGCTCGCCCATCTACATGTCACCCGAGCAGCTGCGCTCTGCCCGAAACGTCGACGCGCGCTCGGACATTTGGGCGCTCGGAACCATCCTGTACGAACTTCTTGTGGGAAAACCCCCGTTCAGCGGCGAGAGTGTGCCCGAGCTCAGCGCGAAGATCCTGATCGACGATGTGCCCAACCCCAACGACGCGCGGGAGATACCCCTGCCGTCGGGCCTCGACGGCGTGGTCCTCAGAGCTCTGCACAAAGACCTTGAGCAACGCTACGGTACGGTGGCGGAATTCGCCTTGGCGCTCGCGCCATTCGCGCCCAAGCGGTGTTTTCCAAGCATAGAACGAGTGGCGCGCCTTCAACGCGGCGGCAGCCTTCCGGAATCCGTCGCCACGGTTCCGCCTGATACCGGAACGAGCAAGCCTGAGCCCGACGGTCGCCCGTCACCCGTGCCGGGTGGGTGGGCCAACGCGATCTCGACAACATTCCGGGGGCAGGGACGGCGCCGCACGATGGTCACGATTGCAGTCGCGATCCTGGTCGGAAGCGCCATGGGGGTCATGCTAACGACACAAACCGACTCGCGCAGAAGCGCACGGGCGGTCTCCACGCAGCCACCGAGCCCGCCGGCAGCGACTGCGAGCGCTCCGCATCCTGGAGTCCCAGATCCGCACGGCACGCAGACCACACGGCAGGCCTTGGTCCCCGCACCTACGTCATCACCAGCCGGTCCGGCGGAGATGCCACAGGTCCTGCTGGCGGGGAGTGGCTCACCCAGTATGGCATCGGGCTCGCTCGCAAATCCTGGTTCTCGTACAGACTCGCGCCCACCGCGTGCCCACAGAACGCGAAGGGCGAACACTCGAGTCTCGACAGAATCAGAAGCGGAATCCGGCAACGGGTTCGGAGCTCGGGCTCGACTCCGTGAGGAGTTCGGAGAACGCAAATGAGCCGGAGGCGACAGCGGAAAGGCTTTCACTGGCTCGACGCCCCCGCCGTCGCAGCCGCGCTACTCGGCACGTGGTCGCCCCCTGTCTGCGCACAGTCTCCTGACAACATCAGAAAGCTTTCCGCCGAGGCGCTCTTCGACCAAGGCCTTCGCCTGATGAAGTCCGGTGACAACGGCGCCGCCTGCCCCAAGCTCGCCGAAAGCCAGCGTCTCGACCCCGGCATCGGCACGCTCCTCTATCTCGCCGACTGTTACCGCTCGTTGGGAAAGACTGCCAGCGCCTGGGTCACGTTTCGTGAGGCTGCCTTCCAGGCTCGGAAATCTGGACAGGTTGAACGAGAGACTACCGCAACACACCACGCCGAAGCGCTCCGCAAAAGCCTCACATTGCTGTCGCTGCAGTTCGAGACAGTCCCGGCCGGAGTCAACCTCGACCTCGATGGGCACCCAGTCAGTCCCGAGCTGATCGGACTACCCTTTCCGCTCGATCCGGGTCGTCACACGCTGGACGTCAGTGCCCCCGGCCTCGTGCCGTGGAGTACCACCATCAACGTGGAGCCTGTGCCCGGGGTTCAGCGAGTCAGGGTGCCCGCACTCGCACCCAGAAGAATCCGCCCGGCTCGCCCAGCGCCGATCCTGTCGCCTTCGAGAAGCCCGTGGACCGGGGTAGGTTGGGTTGCCCTCGGCACCGGACTCGGGGCGCTCGCGGGTGCCTTGGTATCATATACTGCAAATCGCGAGGATTCGTTCGGTCCCATCGTGCTCGGCTCCGCAGGGGCGCTCTGCGCCGGAACTGGCGTGATAGTCCTGACTCACTCCACGACCGATTCGCACGCTCCAGAGGCGCCCGATACGGCCCTCCATGCCCCGCTGCTCGGCTACCGAGACGTATTCTAGAGCGACAGGCTGCTGCGCTGCAGACGAACCGGACTGTCGAGCCCCACGCGCGCCTTGAGCACCCCGACTCCACCCCGACGCAGTGGGCAGCCAGGCGGTTCTTTGCCCGCGTGTCCAACCGTCCACGCGTCTCTGAACCCTCTGATGGTCGTCGCGGCGCGTGCACAGGGCTCCCGCGCACGCGCCATGCCCACGTCAGAACGACGGTGTGACTGCGAGCCCGCCGCAGTCACCATCGCCGATTCTGACAACAGCGAAGACCTCCGTGAGAACGCGCCGACCGCGACGGATCCGCCACAGTGGCGTCTACCCCTCGCGGATGCCCTTGCGCTTCAGCATTTCCACCAGTGTCGTTCGGTTCAGCCCCAGCAGCTTCGCGGCCTGGTTCTTGTTCCACCGCGTTCGGGCAAGCGCCTGATGGATCAGGCTGTTCTCGAACGACTCGACCGCTTGACGAAGATCGACCCCCGCAGGCGGAAGGATCGTCGGCACCAGGGGCGACGATGCCAGTTGGGGCTCGACGGCACACAGATCGTCCAGTCCCAGGGTCGGCGTGGTACAGCGCCGAACCGCCTTGTCGATGACTTCTTCTAGCTCCGCAACGTTTCCCGGCCAGTCATAGCCGGCAAGTCGAGCCAAAGCCGAAGGGCAGAGCGAAACCGGGTGCGCATTTCCAGTGCGCCCCTTGGCCGTGTCGAAGAAGCGTCGAACGAGAGGCTCGATCTCATGGCGACGGGCCCGGAGGGGCGCAAGCCACACCCGGGACGGCCGAAGCAGAGCGAACAGCTCGGGAAGCACCCCACCAGAGATCACTGCTCGGTCGAGGTCGTCGCTCGACGTCACGATGAAACGCGGGTGCAGACCGGGCACCAGCGCGGCAAACTGCCGCAGCGCATCGTGCAGCCTCGCTTGCCCGGGAGGCGAGAGGCGCGCGACCTCGTGAACGACAAGCGTTCCCGGGACGGCCTTACGCCAGAAGCCGCTCGTCGAGGATGACGTGGTTCGCTGCGCCTCTGCACTTGCGCCGCTGGCCCACGCGGAGAGCTCGCGCTCGAGCGACTCGCTGTCAGTGACATCGGTGAGTGTCCCAAATTCGGCCAATACTCCCGACTGATGCAGCGTCCGGATGGAGTACCGTTTGCCAACCCCCCGCTCGCCCTGAAGAAGAACGGCAGCATGCTGCGACAGCCCCGTGCGCAGCTGCTCGCCCAGACGCTCGAAACCATCCCATGAGGCGGAGCGGGCCCGATGCTCACTCGAGGGCAGTCCAACACTGCTCGGAGCATCAGATACGAGATCACATTCCCGCGCCACCGGATGAGCCCCCGAGGGCCGCTCATCGTAGTGATAGTCGGCGCGCACCTCGACAGCCGCGCTCATGAACCGATCCCCCTCACTAGAACCGTTCGATCGTGCCACACCCATAGTCGCCTCCTGCACTTGCTCCATTTTTGGTAACCGAGCCGGCCCACCAACTGGTCTCCGACCCTGTCACACCCAGCCCCAGCGAATGCGCGCAGGTCGTTGCCCCGTTGCCATTCAGCACGCCTGCAGGCGGCTCCGCATATGCACACATCGCGCCATCATCCCCGCAACCCTACGAATGCGCGGAAAAACCATGACACCCCCCTCCTGTGCCACCCATCAGAGAGACAGGTAGGGGGTCGCCCCTTACCCACCGGTGCCATTAGTTTGGCGGGATTGCCGCTGTATTGCAGAGCCGAACAAATGCTGCAAATGACCCATGGGTGTTCATATACCCATTGCGTTTGGGCAATGATGATGACCGGCCCAAAGACCCATTCTCCTGAGACAAGAATCCGCCGATCAACCGGCCACCTCAGCTCCCGCTCCTCGCGAGATCGTCCAATCGGCGTCGCATGCTTCCGGCGCTATCGAAACCGCGGGCTAGTCGCAGACCCGTGGGTCAGCATCCCTTGCCCCCGGGACACTCCCTTCCGCTGAGGCGTGCGCACGGCTCGCCGTCCTCACACGGAGCGCGCCAGCCGTTGCCAGCCGTTGCACAGCTGGCCGGTTCGAATCGGTCAAGCCCCTCATGATGACAGAAAGCACAGCGCCGAGGCGGTGGATCCTGAACACGCCGCCTCACGACCGCTGCGCACTCTGGACAGACATAGTTTGCGAGCTCAGAAGGGCCCACCACGCTTCGTCTAGCCCCCGTGCTCGACCCCTAGATGCCCGGTGGCGAAGTGCGAACGTAGTTGATGACGATATCGATGCCCTGCGACCGATCCTTCAACTGCATTCGATCCCCCTTCACACAGTAGGAGAGCTTCTCCCCATTCGCGCTCAGCAATTCCCCGGTCGAAGTATTGTAGATCACTGACGAGGGACCCTGGGTGACCGCGGAGCTGCAGTAGCAGACGCTGCTACCGTCGCAGTTGACCGGCTCGTCCCACCCCTGGGACGCTAGCTTCCTGGAGAACGTGGCGCAGAGCTCCGGCGTCACGTCGGACCCGAGAATGGCAAGCGAGCAGGTGTTCGTCAGCTCAACCTCGGCGAGGGAGTGATAGGTAATGGTTCCGCCGAGCGACGAACCGGCAGTGAAGTCGAGCGACGAGATGACGCTCTGGTAAAGCACAGAAAGGTAGAGTGCCCGACACTCTGGCACTGGCTCTGACGCGTTGACATACTCAGCGCGGTCCCCTGCGACGCAGAAGCTCTCGGCATCCCAACGCCCCGTCAGCTCCCCTCCGCAACTCGAGAACTCAGGGCACATCTCTCGCCCCTTGGGACTACTACACGCAGCCCCCGCCATCATCCCCAACCCCAGTGTGAGCCAACGCAAAGAACGAAACAGCGCCATGCGAACCGTTTATTGCCGCGTTATCGGGACAAAGCAATGCGAAGTGGCCGAGATTCTGGCTTCCATCGCGGTGGCAGTGAAATGCTCCGTCCAGGGCACCTTCACGCAGCCATCGCCCGTCGAGGTCACCTACCCAGATCTCACTGGGTGCCGAAACGCGCACCGGTGGCGGAACGACGGGAGCACCACCTCGACCAGTGCCAGCGTGGACGGGTGGTGGGCGCAGCGGTCAGCACCAATGTAGGACATCCGCCGCACCGCATGCAGAGCGGGAACCGCCGTGTCAACGCTTCCTCTCGGCGAACCGGCTCTCGCTTCGAACGCCCAATCCCTGCTGCCTCATTCGTGAGACGTCGCGCCCGTTGCTCCACCGCCGGTGTAGACACATAGTGGGTCAGCGGCTAGGAGCTTCCCGGTGTGAGCGTGCGCTCTCGCTCTAGAGCCTCCACAGGACGAGCGATAGTCGCAGTGTCGGCATGGCTCGTCAAAGAGCTCGTTGTCCCTCAACGTCCGGAAGGTTGGATGAAAGCGATACACTTCCAACGGATCGTCCCGCTGTAGCGAACCACACACCAGTCGCAGTGCACCGCTCGGCAAGATCCGCCCCTCGTCGTCGATACACAGCATGCCACGACCGTCACTGACCGACGGAAGCCACGAACCCCGGTCCCGATCTCGGAAGCGCTCACGCAGAACTCGCTCAAACTGCGGCCCGTTGCGCGTGTCAATCACGACCCGGCTTTGCGCCGCAATATCCGCAAGTTCCACGAGAAAGCGCTCTGCTCGTTCTGCGCTCACCAGTGTGCTCTGAGAGTGCACCGGCAACTCTACCGTCCACGCAGCCGCGCCCAATGCCTCCACGATGCCGTGGAGCTGCGCCACCTCGCGCTCCGACTGGCCGCGCCACGGGGTCTCGACCTGCACCGTCAATCCGACACGAGTGGCGCACTCGGCCAACTCGAAAACCTTCCGGTAACTCCCTGGCAGACCTCGCCGAGCGTCGTTCGTGGGGCCGTTAGCAGCGGCGATCGTGACTATGAGCCGAGACAGTCCCGCGTGTGCCCACTCGCAAACCTCTGAGTCGCCAATCCAGCGGTCGTCAAGAGCCCTCGCAGACACTCGCATGCCCCTCACCGAGGTGTGCCCGACAACGGGTCCGACGCAATCCGCCGCGTCCGCGTGGACAATGCTGAGCAGCAGGTCCTTGGTTCCCTCGCGAGCGAGCCCGCCGACGGCGAGCATCGCCAGACCCAGGTCACGCGTCGAACGGGAACCCAGCTCCAGGACCACAACGGATGGCTGGTCGCCGAGGACCAGGCGTAGGACTCCAGAACTTGCCCCGGTTCGCTCCATCGGCAAGGGGGCATTGCAATTCGTGTGCCCTCACCCTGCAGCACCCCAAAAAGGTTGCATTCCTGGCCCAGGCAGGGCTCGAAAGTGCCATCCCGACGTAATGGCGTTCTGCTCAGACACCTCCTGATCCCGATCATCTACGCATATCCTGCGTGTGACCGGCGAACCCACGCATGGGGTGCCGCATGGCTCGACTCCATTGCGGTAGGTGACTGACCCCAATCCGTGCGTGCTCATGACTCCAGGGAGCTCCAGCCCGGAGCCGTCGCGCGCGCAAGACGCGGAGACCGGATGGGCCGGACACGGAACGGAGCGTGCCGAGCCGAAGCGGCCCACGGATAGCCAGACCAGAGGTCATGTTGCTCGAACCGCGGAAGGCGTGGCGCGAAGTGGCACGTCCTGCGCGGGCTCGGCACCGAGGAGCGTTGGCCGAAGCGACCAAGAATTACGCTCGATGATTCAGACCCGCTCGACCTCCACGACCCCGTCTACTTTGCTCAGTTCCTTCATCACCGCTTTGAGCTGCTTGAGCTCCTGCACGTTGAAGGTGAAGATGTTGCACGAGCGCCCGTCATCGCCTGCCCGGCAATTGGCCTCACTGATATTGAGCTGAAGCGCGCTGAAGATCTGACTCACGATGGCCAGAATCCCGGGCGTGTTATTGGTTGTCACCTTGATCTGTACCGGTCGATTGATCCGAGCCTTCGCGTCCCAACTGACTTCGATCCGGCGTTCCGGATCGGTATCAAACGCCTTGACGCACTGACGACGGTGAATTGTGACGCCTCGGCCTCGGGTGATGAACCCGATGATCGCATCGCCCGGGAGTGGGTTGCAGCACTTGGCGTACCGCACAAGAACGTCATCGATGCCGTTGACGCGGATGCCACCGTGATCCCGACCGGTCACCATACGCATCAACTGCTCAATGCGCCCGGTACGTAGACTCGCCGGGGCTTCGTTCTCGGCCGAATCCCCCTTGGGGTTCTTGATGCTCTCGACGACGTCCTCTGCAACGAGACGGCCAAAGCCCACACCGAGCAGCAACTCGTCGGTCGAACCGACCTTGTGTGACTCCAGTACGCGCCTGATCTCCGCCTCATTCTTCAGGAATCGAGCCAGACTGAGCCCCGCACCCCGCATCTCAGACTCGAGCAACTCACGACCAAGATTGATGCTCTTCGTCCGCTGCTCGGTCCTGAGGTAGCTGCGAATCCGCGTCATCGCGCGGGTCGTGGTGACGAAATCCAGCCACTCCTTGTTCGGCTGCTGTGACGGCGATGTCATCACCTCCAGGACATCGCCGTTCCGAAGCTTGTACCGAAGCGGCACTATCTGTCCATTGGCGCGGGCTCCGGAGCAGTGATTACCAACCTCGCTGTGAATTGCGTAAGCAAAATCGATCGGCGTGGCGCCCCTGGGCAGCACTCTCACGTCGCCCTTGGGCGTGAACACGTAGACCTCGTCCGGAAAGAGATCGATCTTCACACTCTCGACGAACTCGGCTGGATCCTTGAGGTTCTTCTGGTAGTCGGCGAGTTCCCGGAGCCAACCGAAGCGTTCCGCATCCTTCGGGTCTACGCCGCCGGAACTGCGCTCTTTGTACTTCCAATGCGCGGCGACACCGTGCTCCGCTACGCGGTGCATCTCGTGCGTCCTGATCTGGATCTCGATCCTCTGGCGACCAGGACCGATGAGTGCCGTGTGCAGGGACTGGTACATGTTCGGCTTCGGCAAGGCGATGTAGTCACGAAAACGCCCGGGAATCGGCGTCCAACGCGAATGCATCACTCCGAGCACCGCATAGCAGTCCGCGACGGAATCGACGCAGATGCGAAACGCAATGATGTCGTATACCTGCTCAAACTCACATTGCTGTTCCTTCATCTTCCGATGAATGGAGAACAGATGCTTGGCCCGCCCCGTCACCTCGGCAACAAAGCCGTGCTCGGCGAGAACCCCGGAGATGGTACGACAAACGGATTCGATGTAACGCTCTCGCTCCTTCTGTGAGTAAGAAACGCGCTCGGACAGGAACTCAAATGGTTCAGGCTCCAGGTACTGGAAGCTGAGATCCTCGAGCTCGCTCTTCACCGCCTGCATACCAAGCCGATTCGCCAGCGGAGCGTAGATCTCGAGCGTTTCCCGGGCGATGCGCTCCTGCGACTCGGGAGACATGAACTCCAGTGTCCGCATGTTGTCGAGGCGATCGCAGAGCTTGATGAGAAGGACCCGGAGATCCTTCGCCATAGCAACAACCATCTTCCGGAAATTCTCGGCCTGGCGGTCCTCCTTGGAAGCAAAGTTGATCTGACCCAGCTTGGTAACCCCATCGACCAAACTCGCCACTTCGGCCCCGAAATCCCGGGCAATGTCCTCGGTCGTTGCGAGGGTATCCTCCACAACGTCATGCAGAAGCCCTGCGCACACGCTCGCGGCGTCGAGCTTTAGCTCCGCGATGATCCCGGCGACTCGCGCAGGGTGAACGAAGTACGGCTCGCCGCTCTTTCGAGTCTGCTCGCGGTGCGCCCACTCCGAGTAATGCCAGGCCGAACGGACGAGGTCCAAATCGGCTCCGGGATGGTACCGCTGTACACGGTCAACGAGCTCTGCCAGGGACTGCACGGTGTCAAACGCAGCGGCATGGGGACTTACGCCGCGCTAGGAAAGTAACACTCCAGCATGAGCGCCGCAAAGCCCTCGATTCCCAACAGCGCCCAGTCTCGACGCGAGATCGAACCCCTGACTCGGCCGGTACCGGACGTCGGGCTCGAGCCTACCCCGGCCCTCCACCCGGCAAGACCAGGAGTGGAGAGGGCTGCGGAGGACCGCGAGCGATGCCCGGCGCCCAACGCGACAGGGGATCTCGAGGCGCCGCTCGGGGTCTATGTCCACTTCCCTTGGTGCGGCAGCAAGTGCCCGTACTGTGATTTCGTGAGCACCCCCACGCCACGAATCCCCGGCGAGGTCTACGCGGAGTCGGTCCTCGCCGAACTCCGCCGCCGCAGCGCTTCCCTTGCCAACCGCACCGTTACCACCATCTACATCGGAGGTGGAACTCCGTCGCTCTGGGAGCCTCGTGCGGTTGGCCGCGTGCTCGACGCCATTCATCGGCTGCTCCGGGTCGCTGACCCGTGCGAGATCAGTGTCGAAGCCAACCCCTCGAGCCTCGATCCCGGCCGGGCTCGAGATCTTGCTGCCGTCGGTGTAAATCGGCTAAGCATCGGAGTTCAAAGCCTCCGCGCCGAGCGACTGGGGTTCCTGGGGCGGCACCACGACCCAGCACAGGCCCGAAATGCCGTTCGTTCGGCACTGGACGCGGGAGTGCGTCGGGTCTCAGTGGACTTGATATTCGGTTTACCCAATCAGCCTCCCGACGAGGTTGCGTCCGACGCTGGCACGTTGGTCGATCTGGGCGCCGAACACGTCAGCGTCTACGCACTCAGCATCGAACCCGAGACTCCCTTCGGGGCGAGGGTTCGCCAGGGCACCCTGACTCCCTCTGACGAAGAGGAGGTCGCCAATGCCTTCTCTTCTATCCGGGCGGAACTGACGGGGCGAGGTCTTGAGCACTACGAGATCAGCAACTACGCTCTGCCTGGAAGCCGGTCACGCCACAACGTCGGCTACTGGATTGGCCTCGACTACTTGGGGCTCGGCTGCGCAGCGTGGGGCACGATCACCGGTAGCAACCGCGCGATCCGCTACCGCAACGCGCCATCCCCCCGCGAGTACCTGCGTTGCGCCTCGGCTTGGGAGAAAACGGACCTCCTGAAGGCTGGAAGCGGGCTGCCCCAGAGCGAACTCGAAGAGCTCGGCCCCGAGACACGCCTGCTCGAACGGATAATGCTCGGACTGCGGCTCTCGGACGGCATCAACGTGGAGGAAGCAGCTCGGAAGCTCGGGGTTCCACCGTGGAGCGACCGGGCCGCGGATAGGTATCAACGCCTGCTCCGGGACGGCTCCTTGGAGCAAGTCGAGGGTAGAACGAGAATCGCGCCGAGCCGCTGGTTCATCGCCAACGAAATCATCGCCCAGCTAATCTGAAGCCCCGATCCCTCATCGGTCGTGTCCCTGCACGCTGTGCGTGGAGGACGGGCCGCGACCCGCCTCGGACGGCTCGGCCGACGGCTCCGTGCCTAGCACCATGGAACACCGCCGCTCGCTCAACCACCCGTCAAGGTCCGCCAGAGCACGCTGGGCCATCGCCTCGTATTTGGCTCTCTTGGCGAGACGTGGTCCATCCCAGGGCTTCAGGTGGGAGAAGCAAATATTCGACGGCTGGTAGCCGTCGGCGGGACGCCGCAGCTGCTGCATGATCCCGCCCAGTGCGGTAGTCTCCGGGGGCTGCACGGGCCGGTTGCCGCGAACGGCCGCAGCCACGAATCCAGCGCAGAGGAAGCCAGCTGCGGCGCTCTCGACGTATCCTTCGGTGCCGGTGAGTTGCCCCGCGAAGTAGAGCCCGGAACGGGTCTTGAGCTGCATCACATCGTCGAGCAGCCTTGGCGCACACATGAACGTATTGCGGTGCACGGCCCCGTAGCGGAGAAACTCGGCGCGCCCCAACCCGGGAATCATCGAGAAAACCCGCCTCTGCTCCGGCCACGTCATGCGGGTCTGGAAACCGACGATGTTGTACGCCGTGCCCGCAACATCTTCCTGCCGAAGCTGCACTACCGCGTACGGCCACCGCCCTGTCCGCGGATCGTCGAGCCCCGTTGGCTTCATGGGGCCGAAGCTCAGTGTGCGGAGCCCCCGTTCCGCCATAACCTCGATGGGAAGACAACCCTCGAAGTATCGCGCTTGTTCGAAGGCCCTCGGAGCAACCTTCTCGGCTGCCAGGAGCTCGGCATGAAATCGCTCGTACAACTCGCGGTCCATCGGACAATTGACATAGGCCTCACGCTCGACCGAGGAATCCCCCTTGCCCCACCGCGAAGCCCGAAACACCTCGTCCCAGTTGATGGAGTCGGCGCTAACGACTGGCGAGATCGCATCGTAATACGCAAGCCCGGAGGCCCCGACGATGCCTTCAATGTCGGCCGCAAGCGCCTCGCCAGTAAGGGGGCCCGTGGCAATGATGGTCGGTAGGGCATCGGGAACGCGTTCCACAATGCTTGCCACCCTATCGATGAGAGGGTGACCGTCGAGCCACTCCGTCATCAGGCTAGAGAACTGCTGCCGATCCACGGCAAGCGCTCCACCGGCCGGAACTCGGCATCGATCCGCGGCCCTCATCAAGTGAGCCCCCGCACGACGGAGTTCCTCCTTGAGAAGTCCCACGGCGTTGCTCAGTGACGCGCCTCGGAGGGAATTGGAGCATACGAGTTCGCAGCAGTAGTCCGTCGACTGAGCCGGGGTCCGTGAAAGCGGCTTCTGCTCCACCAGACGCACCGGAATGCCCGCGTCTGCAAGTTGGAGTGCGGCTTCCGTTCCCGCTAAGCCGGCGCCAACAACGGTGACTTTTGTCTCGCGTTCTCCGCTCATGGCAAGCTGCCAGGCCTCCATAGCGGTCGATCGGTGAAAGGCAAGCTGCGTCGGCAACACCGACCTGAGAGCCGATCCGAATCGGAAGCCTTGGACGAGCGGCCCACCGCGCCATGCCACGATGGCGCGTGCGGTCGACTTCCGCCGTCGCCACCCGCTTCTCCGGCAGTTCCGAGCCTTCGCATCGACTCACTGGCGAGCAAGCCGATATCCGCAATCGGCGTCGCGTACGACTGCTCCGTCAAGTTCGAGTCCGAGAAGCGCCGCCTGGACGACGCCGACGGACAACGCTGCCGCCTCCACGATGGCATCGATCGAGGTGGCCCCGCTCTGTATGGCTCGGACGATCGCGCGGTCTGTTGACCTGTCTTCGCCCCGGCGAAACAGGGGAAGCTGAACGGATGCCGGGCCCGAGGTCGACAGTGCCCCTGACGCGGCGTTCGCCAATGGCGTGGCGTTGTCTCCGTTCGAGCCCCGCATGAAGAACCGGCTGCGATCTGGCTCGATCGGCCGAGGCACGGGCGCGGGCTCCCTCTCAGCCATCGGCTGAGCAGAGTGCTCCCGGAGACCTGTTGCTGCGCTGCGGAGCTTGGTTACCCGCGTGCGCTTCGCTCCAGCGCTCACGGCGCCTTGCACGCGCTGCGGCCCCGTGCCGGGGCCTTCTGGGAACGCCACCGCACACGCAGCCAGGTCCCCACTCGTGACGACTTCGACTCTTCCACTGCGAAGGGCAGCGGGGAGCAGCAGTGCCCCCCGGGAACGAAGAAGCTCCAGAACGTCGCGGACCCCACCGATGGCGATGGCCCCGAGACGCAATTCAGCGATGCAGCCCCGCCCCTTGGGCTCCCACGGTGCGCTCGGAACCACGCAGAGCGGACGCCCCAATTTTCGCGCAGCAGACGCGGCGTTCCTAGCCCCGCTCCGAAATGGCGACTGCACCACTACCACCACGTCGCAGAGCGCAGCCAGCACGGCGTTGCGTTCAAAAAATGATGCGAGCAGCGCTGCCTGGTGCGGCGCCCGAATCGACAGGTAGCCGCCTCCAGCAGCAAGAACCTCATCGAAGAGCCCGGCGTTCTGCTCCGGATAGGGGTGCTCCAAGCCGGCAGGAGCCACCACGAGCGACGGACCACCGGCAGCTAGCGCCCCGCGGTGAGCCGCACTGTCTATCCCCGAAGCGCCACCGGAGACCACGAGCGCCCCCTGCCAGCTCAGGTCTCGCGCAAGCGAATGGGCGAAGGCCTCAGCCTCAACCGTCGGATGCCTGGTGCCCACGACACCCACCGATGCGATTCGTGGCAGGGCGCCCGCGAGCCAAACCTCTTTCGGCGGAATCGGGAGTTCAGCGAGACGATGCGGAAGGGCGGCGCCGCACAGCGGCCGTTGAACAAACCTGGTCATGGAGGACTTGGCCTTCATCGGTTGCACGAGCGCTGCAGTTGTCTGACACGCGGTCGTTTTCCGAGACTTGCTGCATGATGCCGCTGGCAACGCGGATTCTCTTCGGTCCAGCGGGCCGGGACTCCGCAGAGGCGCTCGTGGTCGGCGCCCAAACCGAGGGAGCCCAGGGAATGGCACCATACCGTCGACATGGCCCGTTGCACGCGGGAGTGGCCGATGGGTCAACCTCGAGCTACCTGGCCAGGATGCGAATTGTTATCGCCCCCCCCGGACGCGAACTCGAAGGGTTGATGAAAGTCGTCGCGTCTCCCCCCCTTGCGCGCCACGCGGGGCAAGAACCTCCGGAAGATTGGGGCCGATGAACCCGCACTGGAGGCGGACCGGCGCTGGCGCACCGCTCCTGTTGGGGCACCGGGGGACGCGCAGCATCGGGGTGGAGAACACCATGACCTCGTTCGAAGCGGCGCTTCGTGAGGGGGCCATCGGAATCGAATGCGACGTCCGGCTCGATGCGGATATGCGAGTCGTGGTGCACCATGACGCTTCACTGCAGCGCGTCACCCAAGGCGAGGACGAACGAAGGATCGAAGACCTTGCCAGCACCGAGCTGGACTTGGTGCGTCTCCAAGGAGGCGAACGCATTCCGACGGTTCTCGAGGTGCTCGACTGGGCCAACCACCGCGGAGCCTTCCTCAATGTCGAGCTGAAATCGAACCTCAGAATGCCCGCCACCCTTGTCGTCAGTCTACTCGAGGCGATCCGCAGGACGCGGGCGAAAGCTCCGCTGTTGCTCTCGAGTTTCGACCCCCGCATCGTCTCCAAGTTGTCCCAGCTTGCGCCGCACCACACGGTGGGGTGGCTCGTCGAAGTGCAGACGTACAGCGACGAACGCGAATGCTCTTGGCAACGGTTGGGGGCGCAGGCCGTCTGCAGCGAGTGGCCATTGCTCACTTCCAAGCGAGCGGAACGGTGGCGGGCCGACGCTCCGCTGCTCGTGGCGTGGACGGTCAACGAAAGCCGCGTTGCCCTCGAACTCGAGACACGTGGCATCGACGTGCTGATCTCAGATACCCCTGCGTCGCTCGTGGCAGCGTTTGCCGCGCCGCGCTAAATCAGCGAGCGCGATTCTCGAACGGTTTGGCCTGCCCCCCTCGGGGTGAGGGCAGACCAAACCTGTCGAGTCCCGAAGTCTGCTCGAACAAGATTCCCTGTCCTTTCCGGGGTCTTCCTAAGACCCCGCCCCGCAAGCGGGGCCCCACCCCAAAGGGATGCGCCACTTGATGCCACTCCTTCCACTGTCCGAGATTCGTGACCGCTGATCTAGCTGGATGAAGCAGTACGAGTCACGAACCGCCACGCCGCTCGGCACCGGCTGCGCGAAGCGCTAGTTGGAACAGTACGAGTCACGAACCGCCACGCCGCTCGGCACCGGCTGCGTGAAGCGCCCCGGTGCAACAGGGGGATTGTGGACCACCTTCGTAATGCGAAGCGCCATGTCCTTTTGACCCTCCAGGACTTCGAATCGGAGACGGCGCGGTACCGGGGCGCGGCAGGGCGGCCCGCTGGGGGGAATATCGTGCCCAATGCCATCGGGGTCTTTCATCGGTCCCGAGGTTGCAGCGACGGCGTGGTCGTCGAGTGTCGCGCGATACAGGAGGTAGTCCGCCTGCCGGACCTCGACCGAGGTCACCCAGAGCCGCTGTCGCTGCCAAGGCAGCGCCCAGTCTTCTGGGGCGGGAACGACGCGAATGCACTCGGTGGCCTGGTGGCGGCCAGCAATGTCCACTCTGTACCGACCTCCCCCGAACAAGCCGCGCTCCCAGGCAACCGCTGCATCCGTCGGCTCGTGCACGAGAACGGGCGCCTCACCACGCAACAGCTGCACGAGCACCGATGGAGGGACGTTGACCCCCGAAAAGCGCTCCAGATTGCAGGCACTGGCTGGACCGCGAAGGAATACCTTCTGCCGCAGATCGTAGAGCTCGAAGGCTTCGCCGTCCGAAGTCATTGTCGAGAGCATCAACCCGAAAGGACTGAACACGTCGAAACGGACCTGGCTGGGCAGAGCTGCCACATAGAGTGAGTCAGCGCGAACCCGTGTCCCGGCCTCGAAGTAGTCGATCTTGGCTTCCCCGCTGATACCCCGACTGCACGCGTAGGTTTCTCGCATCCGACTGAGAAGCGCCTCCGCGTCGGGAAACTCGGATGGAGGCGGCGAAGAACCGCACGCCACCCCCCCCGCGAGAGCGAGGAGTGCCATCCTGGCAAGCTGCGATATTCGGTGCGCCCCTCCCTTGAACGAAGGGGCGCACTCAGTCGGTTGCCGCGGGACTCTGCTCGCTGCCTGTCGCATACCGCTAGCCGCGCAACAGCTCCAACAGTTCGAGATCTGGTGTAGGAACATGCAGCGGCGTCTTCACCATACCCACACCGTGAGCCTCGCAGAGTGCTACGAGCGCAGCCCCGTCCGTTAGGGCCACCGGCGCAGCGCCCGACACCGATGCTTCCTCGCGAGCCCCGCTCAACACCTGGCCTGTCGTGACGATCCATCCGGCAGAGGCCGCACCGTAGTGGTGGAGCGCGCCGCGCAGCTCGGTTACCCGCTCGCGCCCCACCTCGCGCCCGTCACGCCGGATGACGATCGCTGTCGGGATGGTGCCGCCCACAGTCTGCATCTGGCCGGCGAGGTGGAGCTCCGCCCCGTGCGTCCCTGGACGTCGAACCGTTGTCAACGCCCTCAATCCCGCTCGTTCGAGAAGCAGGAGCACGAGATCACCAAATGCGCGATGCGGAAGATCCTGCAGCCTCTTGAGCAGACTCCTGCGCGAAGCCTCCGCGTAGCGCGCCATAAGGGCCGTCAGGTCGGCATCGAGCCGCGCGATTTCGGGCTCCAGCAACGAATCGACGAGCGAAACTCGGTTCTCGGACAACCGGAAACGCGGCCGACGCCCTTCCAGCACGCGGCGTTGGTTGTCCAAACGGAGTGTTGCGAGCACGACCGGCGCGACACGTTGCCCTTCACCCAACAACTGCCGGTCGCGCTTCTGCGCCAGTTCTGCGAGCCTCTGCAGCCCCATCGATCCGTTCTTGTCCGATGACGCGAGAAGCCGAGCGAGCACATCCGCAAGATCCTGTCCGACGGTGTCGCCCCCCTCAACTCGCCTGCCCGCGCGGTCTCGATCGGACGTGCGCTCCCGATCGTTGCTGCGTTCGCGATCACCCCCACGCTCCCGCTCGCCCTCGCGGTCCCTGTCCCGGCCCCGATTTCGCTCGGTGTCGCGCTCCAGCTCGACTGGACGCTCGTACTCGGGAGCCTTTACCTCCAGGTCCGCCAGGTTGATCCCCTCCACGGGGGCGTCCGAGACCGTGTACCCAGGAAGGTCGTCATCTCGCCCGTCGTCCAAGCCGCGACCCTTGCGCTTGCGACGACGCCGACGCTTGCTCCCCCCCTCCCGATCCGTGCGTTCGGAACTCTCGGGCTCTTCGTCCTCAGCTCCGCCGATCAGAGGCTCGTCGTCGTCGTCCTCTGGCGCGAAGATGGCGTCGGCTTCTGCGGCAATCTCGGCGCGCTCCAGCTCGTCGCGCGCCGGCGGGAGCCCGGGTTCTTCCGCGTCCTCATCCTCTGGGTCGCATAGCTCGTCGGCCGACGGCTCGGCGCCCTGATCCTCTTCAGCAGCACCCGCGATCGACGTCATGGAGACTGCGCCAGCAATGCGCTGAAGAGCCGGTGTTCGGTCAGCAAGCCCCTTCTCGATGGTCTGCTGGTCCCACTCGCGCAACGCAAATACGCCAGGCTTCACGCGAACCAACGGATTGTCTTTGTCCCCTTTCTTGACGAGCGCCGCGAGTCGCGCGCCCATGGTGACTTCGGGGCTCTTGCCAACGTGGCTCAGCAGATCCTTCTCGATCGCCACGTCGGTGATCTCTTTATAGTGCAGGGGCTTCCCTACGAGGCGCAGGACCTGCGCCGCAGCTTCGGTGAATGTCATTCCACATCGTCTTTCCTGAGACAGGAACCCGGCAGGGGTTCCCTGAGTCGACTCCTGGGAAACGAGCACCGTTTCCTCCGCCGGCAGTCGACTCTCCACCGGCCGGAATACCACGAGGCTCCAATCGCACCATACTTTCGTGTGCCCCCCGCTGATCAAATGAGCCCCCTCATCTCTGCCCACGACACAGTACGGTCCCCCGGCCTATGGATCGATTGGTGGGCCCCACACCGCTAGAACCGAGCCGCCCCCGTCCGTTTCAACCCCTGACCTCGCCAGCGCCCGGCCACGAATCCTGTACTCGGCCGCTTCAACATGCCTGTAACAGCAACCGAGACTGGGACCTCGGCGCCCCCTGCCGTCGTTGCGATCCACGTCCCTCGGGCATCCTCGAACGAGCGGCCGTTGGGTTCACGACAGAGACATGATATCTTGGGCAGCGGCCTCGGCAGAGGCGTCCAGAAAAGACCGTCCTCGAGAAACCCCGTGGCTTCTCCCAATGAACGCTTCGACGTGTCTGAAGGAGCTGCTCAGAACCTGCAGCGATCTCGACCTCCGAGTCCGGGTGGAGCCGGTTGACCCGGTCTCCACGTCTCGCGGTGGTCTCTGCCGATTGCGGGGCAAAGCGACGGTGGTCCTCGACAGTGGCGCCTCGGACGGAGAGAGAGCAGCCATCCTCGCCGAGGTTCTCGCGACATACAGGGTGGACGCCAGTACTTTCAGCCACCCGGTGCAGATGCTCATTGGCCTCATGCGTCGTCGACAACGGCGGCTGGCCAGGCGTGTCGCCTGAGCCGGCGCGTCTCGGTCGACCCCTCCCACAGCCAGCGCGCGGCGCGACCCAAAGGGAAACCACACGGGCGGGCAGCACGCGAGCTTGCGCCCCAATCTTGACTGGAGGGCACTTGCGATTGGAGCGTTCGCGCGGAATAGTCGTCGTCCTTTGAGTCCTGTGATCAACGCCTGTTTGGCGAACGAACCCCTGGCACCACAGACCACGATGGGCGTTGGGGGGCCAGCGCAGCGTTTCATCGAGGTCGAAACCGAATCAGACGCCATCGAAGCCCTTCGTTGGGCGAGCGAGCAACGCTCGCCGGTCGCGGTGCTCGGTGGTGGCAGCAACATCGTAGTCGCCGATGAAGGCGTAGAGGGGGTGGTGTTGGCGTTGCGAACTCGTGGCACGGCGATCCGGCGCGAGGGTACAAAGGTGCTAGTGACCGCCGAGGCCGGGGAACCCTGGGACTCCTTCGTTGCCCTCTGTGTCGCGGAGGGTTTCGCTGGTCTCGAGTGTCTCAGCGGCATTCCGGGATCGGTGGGAGCGACTCCGATTCAGAACGTCGGGGCGTATGGTCAGGACGTCAGCGACTCGGTCGTCGAGGTCCGGGTCTACGACCGCGCGAACGCGGCCTTGCGCACGCTGGACAGGACCGCATGCGAGTTCGGGTACCGTGACAGCGCCTTCAAACGCAGCGGCAACAACCGGTACGTCGTGCTGTCGGTGACCTTCGCGCTCGAGCCAGGAGGCGCCCCCAAGCTGGACTACGCCCAGCTGCGAAGCGCGGTCCCCCAGGGCACGCCCGCCAGCCTGGAAGAAACCCGACGCATCGTGCTCGAGCTCCGGCGAAGCAAGTCGATGCTCTACGACGCCGAAGATCCCCTCAGCCGAGGATGTGGTTCCTTCTTCACGAATCCTGTCGTGGATGCAAAGCACTGTGCGGAGATCAACAGGGTAGAAGGAGTTTCCCCTCCGCAGTGGGAGCTACCGGGGGGCTTGCTGAAGGTCCCTGCCGCATGGCTCATCGAGCGTGCCGGATATCCCCGCGGCACGCGACGCGGTGCGGTTGGGCTCTCGCCGCAGCACAGTCTTGCCATCATCAATTGCGGCGGCGCCAAAGCCACTCAAGTCGTCGCGTTCGCTCGCGAGATCCAGGAAGCGGTCCTCGAGAGGTTCCACCTCACGCTCGCCCCCGAACCGGCGTTTTGGGGCTTCGCGGGATTCCGCGACGGCCTGCCGCACCTGGTCTGAACCACACCACGCCCTCGTCCAGGAGAGCCCCCGCGGGTGCCTCGGCGTAGAGCGAATCGCGACCAATTCCCTGTGCAAGGCGTGAGCGGACGCCGGCCGCCGCGGTGACCGTTGGTGGTCCCAACAGGGAAGTGCTGCTGCCGGTGAAGCGTCGGGGGAGCTACCTGCCCAGCTTCGCAGCCACCGTTGAGTAGATTCTCTCCACGGCTTGGTCGAGTCGCGCCGGCTCAGTCCCGCCCGCCTGGGCCATGTCCGGCCGGCCTCCCCCCGAACCGCCGACGATCGCCGCCGAGTCCCGAATGAGCTCACCGGCCTTGAGACGATCGGTGAGCGTCTTGGCTACGACAACGACCAGCTGAGCCTTACCGTCACTTTCGGAACCGACTAGCACCACAGACTCGCCGATCTTGTCCCGGAGTTGCTCAGCCAGCTCACGGAGGGCACCGCGATCGGTAACCTCGGTGCGCACGCCGAGCACCTTGACCCCGCCGACCTCCCGAACCTTCGCCAGTAAAGCGTCGACACCGCCTTGCCCGCCGCCGGAGAGGAGCTTGCGCTGGAGTTCCTCCACTTGCTTGGTCAGCGCCTTCTCCTGTGCCATGAGCTTTTCGACGCGGTCCAAAAGCTGGCCAGGAACCGTCTTCGCGGTCGAAGCGACGCGAGAGAGGTTCGTCTCGAGCTCGCGGCAGTACTCGAGAGACGAGATCCCGGTAATCGCCGAAATGCGGCGCACTCCGGCCGCCACACCTTGCTCGGACAGGATCTTGAAGAGCCCAATGTCACCGCTGGCCCGGGCGTGCGTTCCACCGCAAAGCTCGAGCGAGTCCCCGATGCGAACCAGGCGCACGACGTCGCCGTACTTCTCCTCGAAGATCATCATGGCGCCGCGCTTGCGTGCTTCATCTTGGCTCAGGATCTCGGTTTGCACTGGCGCATTCTCCAAGATCCGCTCATTGACAAAGTCCTCGAGCCTCTGGACTTCCTCGTCACGAAGGGGCCGATCGCACGTGAAGTCGAACCTCAGACGGTCCGGAGCCACGATCGAGCCTTTCTGCTGAGCGCGTTCTCCCACCAGCCGTCGAAGACCCAGGTGCAGCAGGTGCGTTACTGAGTGGTTGCGACGGATCGCATCGCGGCGCCCAGCGTCGACCACGAGTTCGGCCGCGGCGCCCTTGGAAATCGATGCACCTTCGACCTTGCCACGATGCGTGAAGAGGCCAGTAATGGGTCGCTGGGTATCCTCGACGACGACTCGCCCTTCGCCGCAGCGGATGACTCCGGTGTCTCCCACCTGACCGCCGCACTCGCCGTAAAACGGGGTCGTCTCCGTAACGACCTCGACGGAGTCACCTACTTCCACGGTGTCGACCAGCACCCCATCTCGGATCAACGCGACGACCGTGCCTTGCCCTTCGACGCGTTCATAGCCGGTGAACCGGACCTCTCCGCCGGGTACGAGGTCAAGCGCATTCCGATAGACCTGTTCCACGGCTTGCCCCTGCGGCTTGAATACCTGACTTCGTCGCTTCGCCTCTTCGAGTGCTTCCCTATATCCCGCTTCGTCAACGGCGTAGCCCCGCTCGGCACAGATCACCTGAGTGAGATCCAGAGGGAACCCGAAGGTGTCATAGAGCTTGAAGGCATCCCCACCCGGAAGAATGCGCTCGGAAGACGCGGCTAGCTTCGAGAAGGAGTCTTCGAGGAGCCCAATTCCGCGCTCGATAGTCTGGCGGAAGCGTTCCTCTTCCTGAATCGTGACGCTCTCGATGAGATCGCGACGGTCCACCAGCTCGGAGTACTGATCACCCATCAGGGCGACGACCTCTAGAGCGACCTGATGCAGAAATGGCTCCTGGATCCCCAGGCGATGGCCGTGCCGAATGGCGCGCCGCATGACCCGTCGAAGCACGTACTTGCGGTCGGTGTTGTCCGGAAGGATCCCTTCGGCAATCAGGAACGCTGTCGTTCGTGCGTGGTCTGCGATAACCCGCATACTGACATCGTCCGGAGCGCTCGACGCACGATACGGCTTGTTCGCAATGACAGAGGCCTTGTCGACCAGTGCCCGCAGTAGATCGGACTCGTAGTTGCTGGATTTTCCCTGCATCAACGAAGAAAGGCGCTCGAGCCCGGCGCCCGTATCGATGCTGGGAGCGGGCAGAGGATTGAGGGTCGCCACGCCATCATCCCCGATGCTGCGCTCGAATTGCATGAACACGAGATTCCAGATCTCGAGCCAGCCCAACCCCTCGGCGGTCTGCTCCTGGCCAAACAGCGATATGTCGGGCAGAGACCCATTGAAATAGTGGATCTCACTGCATGGTCCGCAGGGGCCAGTATCACCCATCTGCCAGAAGTTGTCGGCAGCCCCCATCCCGATGATGCGCTCGTCTGGCAGCCCGCTCACCTTGCGCCAGATCTCCCTGGCCGTTTCGTCGGCTTCGACGCCTCCCTCTCCGCCGAAGTAGGTGACGGCCAGTCGATCTTTGGGGATCTGCAGCTCCTTGGTCAAGAACTCCCACCCATACAGGATGGCATCTTCCTTGAAGTAGTCGCCAAAGCTGAAGTTCCCCAGCATCTCGAAGAACGTGTGATGCCGTGGCGACGGCCCCACGGCCTCCAGATCGTTGTGCTTGCCGCTGATTCGAATGCACTTCTGACTCGACGTGGCCCGACGGTAGCCGCGCCGTTCACGGCCCGTGAAGAGATCCTTGAACTGCACCATCCCCGCATTGGCAAACATCAGGGTCGGATCGTTGGGTGGAACGAGCGGCCCGCTGGGTACGACTTCGTGGTCTCGGGCTGCAAAGAAGCTCAGGAAGGCGCGGCGCAAATCGCGAGAGGTGGTGCTCATGGGGCCCGCGGTCTACCACAGGTCTCGACTCGCGCAGGCTACCTCCGCGTCCTAAGCCGCGCTGCTCGGCTGCCCTATCGGAAGTCGGCCATGCTTCGGCACGAGCCTCGCTCGAGAGACGGTTCGCCGGTAGGGAAACCGATGGCTTCCCCCGGACAGCGCCCTGAGCGCCGAGCGCAATCAGAATCCCGACCGAGTCACTCCCCCGCGCCGCGGTCGGCGGCTGGGTGAGCGCGGCACGACGATTGAACGGATCGGGGCACGAGTCGGCCACATGTTCAGATTCCGTAACCAGTGACGATCGACCACGATACACCTCGACAGTGATGTCGGCGGCGGCTCCGAGTCGAACACGGCCCAACCAGAGCGCCCGAGGCATCACTCACTGCCGCGCCCGGGTAACCTTGCCCCCGAAGGACTCTCGCCCCCAGCATCGCGGGGTCCCACGCGAGGCGGGCCCGCCTGTGCCCAACTGGGACCGCAGACACCAATCTGCGGCGAACCGCGAAACCCCTAGAACGGCGCAGAGCCTCAGTGTGTGGGCGCGGACAGCTCATCGTAGAGCAACGAATACCGGCGTGCCACGACGTCGGCGGAGTAGTGCTGAACCACCGCCTCGCGTTGGCGAGCAGTCACGGCGTCCCTCTCGGGACCGGAAATGACGAGGGGCGCAGTCGCCTGAACCCAGGCCGCCGCGTCGGTACTGGCAACCCGGCGCGCCCCTTCAAGCTCGCTCAAAGGTCCCCGATCCAGTACCACGACTGGTACGCCCAACCTCATCGCCTCGAGCAGCACGATGGGTAGGTCCACCTTGCCCCACAGATCATCCACGGGGAAGATCACCGCGCTCGAGATCGCAAGCAGGGCGTGCATGTGCGCGACCGTTCCGGACAGGCGAACAGGCAGGCCGGCGAGCGAGCTGCCCAGCCTCTCGGCGACTTCCGCAGCGCGAGGCGACTTGGCACGATACGCGAACACGACGACTGCGTCCTCGATCGCCGAGATCAGCGGCCGTACCGCCTGGGCCACCCGCTCGGCGCCACCGCCGGTCTCGAGGTCGCCTGGAAAGAGAATGACTCTCTCCCGAGGCCCGACACCGAGTTCGGCGCGCGCCCGCTCGAGCTCGGCTCCGCTCGGTTGAGCCAGAGCCGGCACGGGAGGAGGGATCACCTCGACGCGCTTCCGGATGGAGTCCGGGACGCGCTCTTGCTCGTACGCCTCGGCAATGCGCGATGCCGTGTGCTGGCTCTGCGCGACAACGATGTCCCCAAAGAGCAAGCGCGAGACCCCGTCAAAGCGACGGGGCGCGGAAGCCACTGTCTGCAGTACTGGCCGTCCCCGGAGGCAGCGAAGCCACCGCCCGAGCGCGCTGGTTCTGGGGTTGGGGGCAAACACGTAGTGCCAGAGGTCGGCACGAGCCCGAGTGGCGAGCCAACAGGCGGCGCTCAGGTTGTCCCGAAGCGCCGGCGTAAAAGCCCCGGAGTTCGAGTAGACATCGTGGCTCCGCACCGGACCCGCGACTCCGCGCACCTCTGGTGCACCGGCGATCGTCATGATTTCCGGCTCGTGCCCCGACAGGTGCTGCGCGACGTCGCGTACGAGGCACTTGCTTCCGTCGTGAAACGGAGGCGTAATCGGCTTCGACACGTAGAGTACCCGGGCCATCGGAGCGCTTGTGGCATGCGGAACGACCGCTGACCAGGACTTCATGAGGGCCCGGCGCCTAAGGGGTATCGACACCAGCGGGGGCGGCGGCCAACCCCTGACTCCAGTCGACGAAACCTGGCGACCGCAAAATCGTGCACGTGCAATGCATACCGGACCGGGATGAAATCCAGCGGGGTGGATCGAATCCGCCAAGGGCGATGGGGAAGCGCGAAGCAAACCAGAAACGAACACCGGGCAGACACTCCGGCTCTCTGTCCGCTCGGCACCCCGGGGCTGCAACCGCGCATGCAGATTCGCTCGAGTGCGCCTCCCTGGCAGACACTCCTGCGAGGAAGCCGCCTGAGGGTTCCCGTTGGCTCGCGTTCTGGCGACACACCTGGCGAAGTAGTATTCGGAGTCGAGCACGCCAGGGCGGCCGAAGTCGGTTGCCCTGACCCAGGCGGTGCCCATTTCCTCCCCCCCCAACCATGGTTTCCCCTCAAGACTCGAAGCCTACGAGCAATGTCGGCACCGCAGCTCGTGCGTCGCGGACGAAACGCCACGGGGGAAATCCCGCAGTTGGCTACCCGCGCAGTCGTTTCCCGGCCGCATCCGGTGCGGCGGGGGCACTGGTCAGATCGTGGAAGAGCCCTCTTGTCACAACCGCCATGCTCATCCTCACGTCCTCCTGCGGCCCCTCCCGAGGCACCATCGGAGCCGTCCTGGCGCGGCAGCCTTCGGGAGAAGTGACGGTTCGCCAAGTCCCAGAGGGTCTGGGTAGCGACGACGCCGGACTCGAGCCGGGCGACCAAATCCTGCTCGTGGATGGCATCGACGTGCGGGGTCTCTCCCCAGACGCGCTCCGAGAGCTTCTCGCGGGTAACCTGGGCCAGACCGTACGGATGACGATTGTCCGGGGAGACGAGATACTGCGGGTGCAGGTAGGTAGAACACGTCCTCCGGACCGAGAGGAAGCCGCTCCGCGCACGCCACACTGACCACGGTCACCTGCCAGCTCCCAATCCACGAAACCGGACCAGGATCCTGCACAAATCGGCGAGCGCGATGCCCAGACGACTTGGCCTACCCACCAACGCGCGAGGGCGACCCAACCCATTCGAGACCCGAATTCAGCTCGCGCCGAAGCGCCGATCTGTTTGCCTGACGCTGAAAGCGCCTGCCTCCGCGCGCCCAGGCTGGCCCAGGCGCGCTGACAAGCGTTTGGGTCGATGCTGCTGTACGAGTGGTGCTCCACCCAGTGCCGGTGCCGGAAGCACCGAATCCCACTTGGCCTCGGCTGAGCAAGCGCACCGCGGGTGGGGCAGAGCCTCGGAATAAGGATGCGCGACTTCGCGCCATGCCTTCGACAGTCCGACATGCACGACTGGTGATTGGGAAAGCCCCCCGTCACGCAGCGTGAGCCACGCCCATTTGTCGTTGAGGTTGATGCAAAGCGGGATGACCATGCTAGCCTCCCGGCGTCGGGGACGGCCCCATGACCGATCTTGCGTTCAACCGTCGGCGTCCCGCCAATCCACGGAGCATCCATGAGCAGCTATCTCTTCACGTCCGAATCCGTCAGCGAAGGACATCCAGACAAGATGTGCGACCAAATCTCCGATGCGGTGCTCGATGCCGCACTCGCCGGAGATCCCAAGAGTCGAGTGGCCTGCGAGACCCTCTGCAAGACCGGATTCATCATTCTTGCGGGGGAAATCACCACCTCATCCAAGATCGAATTCGCCAAGCTCGCGCGTGAGGTCGTCAAGGACATTGGGTACACGGATTCGTCGATGGGGTTCGACCACGAGACATGCGGAGTGCTCGTGGCAATCGAGCCGCAGTCTCCGGATATCTCTCAGGGGGTAACAGAAGGCACCGGACTCTTCAAAGAGCAAGGCGCCGGTGATCAGGGGCTGATGTTCGGGTATGCGTGCGACGAGACTCCCGAGTTCATGCCGGCACCCATCATGTATTCGCACGAGCTCATGCGTCAGCTGGCGAAGGTCCGCAAGTCGAACGAGGTGAGCTTCCTTCGCCCGGACAGCAAGAGCCAGGTGACGGTTGAGTACGAGAATGACCGTCCCGTGCGGATCGATACGGTAGTAGTGAGCACTCAGCACTCGGCGAGTGTGAAGTACAAGGACCTCAAGGAAGCCGTCATGGAGCTCTGCATCAACCAGGCGCTCCCTGGCCACCTCCTCGACAGCAGGACCAAGTACTTCATCAACCCCACGGGTCGGTTCGTCATCGGCGGTCCATTTGGTGACGCAGGTCTCACCGGCCGAAAGATTATCGTCGACACCTACGGCGGAATGGGACGACACGGCGGCGGAGCCTTCAGCGGAAAGGATCCCTCCAAAGTCGATCGCTCGGCGTGTTACTACGCACGCTTCGTGGCAAAGAATATCGTCGCCGCTGGTCTCGCTCGGCGCGCAGAGGTTCAGGTCGCGTACGCCATCGGCGTCGCAAAGCCGGTCGGAGTCTACGTCAACACCTTCGGTACCGGCGCCGTGGACGATGCCAAGCTGGGCGCCTACGTCGAAGAGCATTTCGACTTCCGTCCCAAGGCCCTCATCGAGGAGTTGGAGCTACTTCGCCCAATTTATCGGGAAACCGCCGCATACGGGCACTTCGGTCGTCCCGAGTTCAGCTGGGAGTGCACGGAGCGCGCAGAGCAGATGGCCGCGGATCTCTTGGCGAAGCGACAGGCCAAGAGCACACGCAACGACGCCGACACGCCCGCCATCAAGAAGCAGGGCACCAAGGCGGAGGCCAGCGTCTCGAAGGCCGCTGCCAAGCCTGCCCCCCAACCCGCTGCCAAACCTGCACCCCAACCCGCTGCCAAACCCGTACCCCAGCGTGCTGCCAAGCCTGCGCCCCGGCGTGCCGCCAAGCCTGCACCCAAACGCGCTGCCAAACCCGTGCCCCAGCCCGCCGCCAAGCCAGCATCCAGAGCCAAGGGTAAGAGCAAAGGCACTAAGGGGCGGCACCGTTAGAACGACAAGTGGGTTGTTGGTCGTTCTAGAATGGGGAAGCTAGAGCACCGATCGTACGGCGGCATCGCGACCCAAACACCTGTCTGCGCGCGCCTCGCCCAGCCTGGGCGCGCGGAGGCAGGCGCTTTCTGCGTCAGGCAGACTGATCGGTGCTTAAGAATCAACGGTCACGAGTCTCGAACAGGGGAAGGTGTGGCATCAAGTGGTGCATCCCTTCGGGGTCCACCGCCAGCGCCCCCAACTCATCTGAAGCCGAGTGGGACCCCGCGTCGCGGAACCCTGCGGTGGCCGGGGTCGTGGGAAGACCCAGAAGAACGCAGGAGATCTTGATCGAACAGACTTCGGGAATCGACAGGTTTGGCCTGCCCTCGCGCCGAGGAGGGCAGCCCCGACCGTCCGAGAATCGCGCTCGCTGATTTTGGTGCTGGTCGGTCACGACAGTTCGGTTCACTGTGCCTTCGGCGTTCCCTCGCTGCGCTCGGGCCGTAAGGCCTTCGTCGACTCGTGCAGCAAGCTGGCTGCAATCGTCCACTCGATCTCACTGCCGCCTGCGGCGTCTGGTGGACTTCGCCCAGCGCCGTCTACCTCACTGGACGAATCCAATTCGTGGATTCGTCCAGATCGTTACACCTGTCGCGCAGCGGTTCGTTGCTCCAGACCATTGGCCTCGAGGCGACATGTACGCCTTCCGTCCTCAGCGAACGCAGTTCCGACCGGCGCTCTTGGCTGCGTACAACCGTTCGTCCGCCCGCTCGTAGAGATCTGCCGCGCCGTCGCGACTGGCAGGCGCTCGGTCCGCAAGCCCGATGCTCACGGTCAGGGAGATCCGCTGCCCATCGAACTCGAACCTAGCGTCGGCTACGACGCTTCGAATCCGCTCTGCGAGAGCGCGTGCCCCATCGACAGACGTACCTGGACACAGAATCGCGAATTCCTCTCCCCCGAGCCTCGCAAGAAACCACGGCTGGGGAACGACACAGCTCACGGTTGCGGCGAACTGCCGAAGCACGGCGTCGCCTGCCACGTGCCCAAACCGGTCGTTGATGGACTTGAAGTAATCCAGATCCAACAGCAGAAGCGAGATTGGAGACGGCTCGACCCGGTCTCGCTGCAGCGCAATGCGCAGGGCGTCCTCGTAGTGGCTACGGTTCGCGACTCCTGTGAGCCCGTCAAACCGCATGAGTCGCTGGATCTCCTCGTGATAGGCACTCTCGATGTTTCCGCCCGCGAGATACTTCAACACGCTCTTGCCGACTTGAACGCGGTCGCCGTCACCGAGGACGCAGACCTGGATCCGTTCGTCATTGACGTACGTGCCATTCGTGGAACCAAGATCGCGGATTTGGTGTGCGTCCCCGCAGCGTTCGACCACAGCGTGTCGCCGACTCACTGAGTCGGAATCGATGACCCAGGAGCAGCGCACTCCGCGTCCGAGCTCGACGGGTTCCTCCCCCAGGGACTTGCGTTGTCCGAAGCCGGGCCCCGCGATGGAAACAAGCATCGCCTGCTTCTGTGGCTCGGGCGGCGGCTCATGCGGGTCACCACTGATGGTGACCTCGATGGCGCTGTCTTTCAGTTCCGACACTTTTTCAAAGCTATCACGGACTCGTGCTGGAAACAGACCGTCCCCTCGTGATAACGAGCGACGGGACGACCAGTATGCCCGAATGCGAACCACGAAGGTGATGGGCGCGGTGAATTGCCGTCCCGTGCGCACTCGATGCTACTTCAATCCACCTTCTCTGCACCGCCGCGAGGCTCGGGCTAGATCGGGCGATCCAGCTGCTGTTCCAGACCGAACTCCGCACCGCCTCGCATCTGTGCCAGGACAAGGCCGGTCGTTTCCCCAACCCGAACACGGAACCCATCGTCGCCCTGTGGATTGTCCAGGCTCGGCGTCGTTCCCATAAACGCCCTCGATTGCCGCCTTCCTCGCGTCGCCCGCTCGATCGTGCCTCACCGCGAAAGGTCGTCGGAGGACCGAACACCGCGACGGAGACACCGGGCAGGCCGAGGGTTCGACGGATACCAGGTGACAATGGACCTGTGTGGACGCTTCCCGTTCCACATCGTTGACTGGCCGAACCGAGAGACCGCCCCGCCTGACCCCGAGAATGACCTCCTTGTTCGGCACGCAAGCGACCGCTTGGCTGGAAACGCGCGCCGAACGCGCCACACCGATCGCTCGGTACGCTGGACAGACTATGGGGTTTCGGCGCTCGGCTCTAGCTGTCGAAGTACAGGGCGTACTCCATGGGGGTCGGATAAAGACGCATAACCGCCAACTCCTTCTCCCGCTTGTACTCGAGCCACGTCTCAATGGCATCACGCGTAAAGACGTCGCCCTTGAGCAAAAAATCGTGGTCCGCCTCCAGCGCGTCGAGCGCGGAATCGAGCGATCCGGGTAAGCTCGGCACGTCACGAAGTTCCTCTGGAGAGAGCGAATACACGTCCTTGTCCAGAGGATCCCCCGGATCCACCTTGTTCTGGATTCCATCGAGACCTGCCATGAGCATGGCAGAGAACGCGATGTAGGGGTTGCAGGTTGGATCAGGGAAGCGTACCTCGATCCGTCTGGCCTTGGGCGCTGGCGAATAGGTGGCAATGCGAACGGCGGCCGAGCGGTTCCGACTCGAATAGGCGAGGTTCACAGGCGCGTCGAAGCCGGGGACCAGCCGTTTGAAGCTGTTCGACGTGGGATTGGTGAGGGCAGTCAGTGCCGCCGCATGTCTCAGAATGCCGCCGATGTAGTAGAGGGCAAGATCACTGAGCCCCGCGTAAGCATCTCCCGAGAAGAGGGGCTTGCCGTCCTTCCACAACGACTGGTGGCAATGCATGCCGCTGCCGCTGTCGCCGAACATGGGCTTGGGCATGAATGTGGCGACCCTGCCAGCGCGCTTTGCGGCATTCTTGACGATGTATTTGAACCACATCACCTTGTCGGCCATGCGAGTCATCTCATCGAAACGCATACCGATCTCGCTCTGCCCAGCAGTCGCAACCTCGTGATGACTGCCCTCGACCCCAATGCCAACCTGCTGCAGCAGCAGCGCGACATCGGTGCGAAGGTCGAGCAGCGTATCCTGCGGAAGACAAGGGAAATAGCCCTCCTTGTGGCGAATCTTGTGTCCGAGATTCGGGCGTTCGTCCTTGCCCGTGTTCCAGTCCGCCTCGACTGAATCGATTCGGAAGAAGGATTCATTGACGCCAGCGTCGAAGCGAACGTCGTCGAGAACGAAGAACTGCGCTTGGGGACCAAAGTAGGCTGCGTCTGCCAGCCCGGTCGACATCAAGTAGGCCTCGGCCTTACGGGCAATGTGACGAGGGTCTCGCGAATAGTTCTGCCGCGTTAGCGTGTCCTGAATCGTGCACAGCAGCGAAAGCGTTGGGTGCTTGGTGAAGGGATCCATCACCGCTGTTCCCGGATCCGGAATCAGAAGCATGTCGCTCTGGTTGATCGGCTGGAACCCCCTCACAGCGGCCCCATCGAAACCGAACCCACTCTCGAACGCCTCCTCGTCGAGGCAATTGGATACGACGCTCGCGTGCTGCCACTTGCCGACGAAGTCAGTGAACTTCAGGTCGACGGTAACCGCGCCATTGCTCCTGCCCAGCTCGATTGCTTCGCTCGGTGTCATTGCTGGTCGGATCTTCTGCGTGCCCCCTCAGAAAATCTACCCCCGATTGAACTTGGACTGAGGATACCAAAGCGTGTAGCAGTCAGACGGCCCAAACAGAGCACCGCTCGGTCAGGAAACGAGCCCCGCTTCTGACGCCTCCCCGCGTGCGAAGTCGCTCGGTGCGAGGCAGAAAACGCCGCTCAAGCCACGTCGTTCTCAGATGGCCTCTTCGCCACGCTCTCCTGTTCGGATACGCACGGCCTCGTCCAGCGGGGTCACGAAGATCTTCCCGTCCCCGATACGTCCGGTCTTGGCGCTTTTCTCGATCGCGTCGATGACCTGCTGGGCTAGGTCATCCGCCACCACGACCTCCACCTTCACCTTGGGCACGAAGTCGACGACATATGCCGACCCGCGATACACTTCCTTCTTGCCACCGGTGCGTCCGAACCCCTTGACCTCAGTCACGGTCATGCCTTGGATTCCAACCTCCGACAGGGCGTCTTTGACTTCATCCAGCTTGAACGGCTTGATGATCGCTTCGACCTTCTTCATGTGGCTCTCCAGAATGCTCCGACGTTCGATAGACAGGACGCTCCGCTTGACGGCTCCGCTGGGGCGAAACGGCCTTCTGGCGGGTCAGTCAACTAATAACGAACCTCGCCCACCAAGGGTATGTCGTACAAGACGCTCTGTTTCAGAAATGTTTCGTAATGAATTCACGGCCACGGGATGCTTCCGACAGCAAGCGCGGTGGCGCCCTCCCCAACGGCGTCGGATGAGTGGGTCGGCGGCGCACGCATAACCCCCCCGGCCGATGAGGTCCGAATCGCTTGCGTGTTGGGGGCCGCGGAACCGAAGCTCTGGGAGTAGTGTCAACCGCCCCCCAACGCGGCAAGACGGCCGCCATGAGCGCACAACCATTGGAACCGCTGCACCTCGCAACGGGCACGAGCCCTCTCCGTCGCCTGTCGACATTCGACACGGAGTTCTGTGAGCTCTGGATGAAGGACGACGGAGCGCTCTCCCCAATCTATGGTGGCAACAAGGTCAGAAAGCTCGAATGGATTCTGGCGGCGGCTCGGGCACGCGGCGCGACACGGCTACTGACCGGAGGCGCAGCTGGGAGTCACCATGTCCTGGCCACGGCACTGTTCGGCAAGCGTCTCGGCTTCAGGACAGCAGCGGCGCTCTGTCCCCAACCCGCCACGCCCCATGTCCGAGAGACACTCATGCGCTCGCTCGAGGTGCTGGACGACGTGTATCCCTGCCGGTATCGCGCTGAGCTGCCCGGCGCACTGCTCGTACACCGGCGCCGAGGCGACGAGCTCATCGCGATCGGCGGTTCGAGTGTCCTCGGGTCCCGAGGCTACGACACCGCGGTAGACGAATTCGTCTCGCAGCTGGCGGCGGCGTCACTTCCCTGCCCGGACGTCATCGTCGTTGCGGTTGGCTCGGGAGGAACGGCGGCCGGTATCCTTGCGGGACTGATACGCCACCGGCTCCCCACCAAGCTCTGCGCGGTTCAGGTACTCAGAGGACGACTCATCGCGCTGCTGAGCGTTGGTGCCCTGTCGCTCGGCCTATTGCGGGGGCGGAGCGTGCGCTGGAATCCGCTCGAGATTCCAAGCCGGTTGTCCGTCTCCAGAGGGCAGGTAGGAGCGGGCTACGGACGGGCCACCGAGGCGTCCAGGGAGGCCATCGCCCGCGGAGCTACGGCGGGAATCCCGCTGGATCCAACCTATACTGCAAAGACGTTTGCAGAGGCGCTTGCGATTGGCGCCCGGAGCCGGCCAGGGTCGACTTACTGTCCGGACCGTCCCTGGACGGCGCCTGCGGATAGACCGCTCCGCGTCCTTTACTGGCACACGCTGTCCTCGGTACCCTTCGAGCCGAGTGTCGCGGAGGCGTCTCGCCACGCGGCGATGGCAGCCAACCTGCTCGTCGGATAACCTCACCTTCCCTCTCCAAGTTCGTTGATGGCTGACCACGATCCCTCCCAGCTCCCCATCGGGACGATACTCGAAGGCAAGTTCCGAATCAGTCGGGAGATCGGGCGTGGCGGCATGGCTGCCGTCTACGAAGCGGAGAACATCGATATCGGCAAGCGGGTTGCAGTAAAGATCCTCTCCGCTGACTTGATCACGTCCCGTGTCGTGCGCGAGCGTTTCCTCAGGGAGGCGCGGGCCGCCGCAGCGATCCATAGCCCGCACATTTGCGACGTCTACGACTCTGGAACGTACCAGGAGAGACCGTTCTTGGTGATGGAGCTGCTTCGGGGCGAAAGCTTATACGAGCTCCAAGCCCGCGAGCGGCGCCTGGACGTCGACACCACCCTACGAGTCGCGCTCCAAACGGCACGCGGACTTGCCAAGGCACACGCCGCGGGCGTCGTGCACCGCGATCTCAAGCCAGAGAACATCTTCCTGACCCGCAACGAGGATGGCCAGCTCGTCGCCAAGATCCTGGATTTCGGGCTCGCCAAGTTCTACGAGACGACCACCGCTTCTCCCACGCAAGCTCGACTGACTCGAGAGGGAGCGCTCTTCGGAACGCCAGCGTACATGGCACCAGAGCAAGCGCAGGGTCTGGGAAACGTCGATCATCGCTGCGACCTTTGGGCGCTCGGATGCATCGTGTACGAGTGTCTCACAGCATCGACCGTATGGCGGGTGGATCAAGGCGTCGCCATGATCCTGGCGCAGATCGCCACGTCTGCACTTCCCGTCCCGAGCCAGATGCGCGGCGACCTCCCCGAGAGCTTCGACCGCTGGTTCGCCAAAGCCTTGGCTCGAGATCCCGCCGAGCGCTTTCAGTCCGCCAAGGAGTTCGCCTCGGCACTGAGCAGAGCGCTCCCGGCGCAACGTCCATTAGCACCCGATCCCGACTCGACCTCCGATGATTCTCCCGTTGGTGGACCATGGTTCGGAGCGACGGCGGATTTCGCAGCCTTGGGCGGACTCGGGTCGTCCCCGCAGAGCCCGCTCGCGTCTCCGACGGCGCCGCGCGCAACGGCGGCGATGCCGCTCGCCGGGGCGACCGGGCAATCACCTCGATTCGCGCGCGCTCGGTTCGCCGCAACCGTCACCCTGCTCATTCTCGGCCTCGCGCTGGCTGGCGTTGTCGTGTGGCGCATCGCCGCTGGAGAGCTGTCTGGCGACGCCATCGACGGTGTCGGCTCGCTGTTCGCCAGCCGCCGAGCCCGGCCACCCCTCGAGAAGGAGCCCTGGGCACTCCAGATCGGCTCGGCGCAGGAGTGGCTCGCCAAGGGTGACGCGAAACACGCCGTCACGATGTTCCGCGAGGCGCTTGAGGGGCACGGCAGTGGGCTAACGTTGAATCTCGTCGCACACGCCGAAGCCATTCTCGAGAACAAGGGTAGACCGTGCACCGTGACTGGCCTCGGCAGGCCGCGCCCCTTCTCCGTCGACACTCCATCAACGCGTCCGACGGTGCTGGTCACCAAAGTTGGCGCCGTGGTCGCCTGGGCGGACACCCACCAGGACGCGCGTCGACGCCAGGCCTACTCTGTTGTGCTCGATGCCGAATTGCGCAGGGTCTCGGCCCCTCACTTGATCACTCCGGAGTTCGCTGGCGTCATGCACCCGCAGCTCTTTGCGGCAGGGAAGCGGGTTGGGCTCGTGTTCACGGATACCGGAACGACGACCGCTGGCGTGTACGTTCGTCTCCTCGAGGCCGACGGTCGCATAGCGGGCCCCCCGATCAGAGTCTCGGCCGACGTGGGCGGGCAGTACTCACCCGCAGCAATCCAGATAGCAGACGGAGTCTACTGGGTGCTCTGGGAAGGTCGAATCTCGTCCAAGCGCGACGACCTAGTGGCGCGACGACTCGACGAAAACCTCGAACCCGTTTCTCCACCGCTGCCCTGGACGGCGTTTTCTCCCGAGACAGGCAACGTGAGCCGTCCCCATGCCGCCATGTTCGGCAGCAACAGGTTGATTGCAGTATTCTCGCTTCGCCTTCAGCGCAGTGGACGCATCGTGGCCCTCGACGTTCCGTATCAGGGGCGTGGCCCCGGCGCGGGCGTGGCGGCTCCGCCCGGTGGCGGCGCCCGAGATGTCTACCTCGGGGAGCAGATCCCGATCAGTACCGACTTCGGCCTCTTCGACCAGGCCCGCGTGGCTTGCGACGCCACCGGCTGCTTCATCGCCTGGGACAACGAGCGCGGCGGTGCAACCGTCTCGTTCGTCGACATGGCAGCAAAACGGGTAACCTGGCGACAGGAACTCGGGAAGAAAGGTTCCCGGCCGGCGCTCGCCAGCGCAGGCGGTCAGATCATGCTTGCATGGTACGATAGCTCACGCGTCCAGTTGGCCCGAATCACCCGCGAAGGAGTGTCCCCTCCAACGGCCGTCGGCAAAGTGAGCGGATTCCAACCCTACCCGTCGGTCACTCCTGGCGCGGCCGAGGGCGAATGGTACGTTTCCTGGCGAGACTACGAGTCCGGGCACCTAGAAGCGTTCGTGGCTCGAGCCAGGTGTAGCGATGCGAGCCAAGGAACATAGTAGCTTGAGCGGGCGAGAGCAGGCGCCTCCCCTCCCACAGATGCTCAGCATCCCGTCGCGCTCGACGGTCAGAAACTCGCCGCTGCGAACCCCGCGGCTAGTCCTCTCACCAGTGGAGTCGAGCGATGGCCCAGCACTCTGGGACGCAGTCGAGAGCTCGAGAGAGCACCTCGAACCCTGGCTACCCTGGGTGCCGTTCAACACCACGCCAGAGTCGAGCCAGCGGTACGCCGATGCCTGTTCGACCGACTGGGACGCCGGGCGAGCTGTGCGTTTCGCCATTCGCGCGGCTGACGGTCGGAGGCTTCTCGGTGTCGTGGGACTCGACTCGTGCGTACACTTGCACCGCTCGTGCGAGCTCGGGTATTGGCTGCGGCGTGATGCCACGGGTCACGGCGTGATGACCGAGGCAAGTCACGCCTGCATCCAGTACGCATTCACGAGGCTCTGCGCTCACCGAATCCGTTGCGCGGCTGCCACCGACAACCACGCCAGTCTCCGCGTCATCGCTCGGCTTGGCTTCCGTTTTGAGGGCATCGCTCGCCAGGCCGAGCTCGTGCGGTCCCGGTGGCTCGACCACGCCGTGTTTTCCAGGCTTGCAACGGACTGAGCCATCCCGCTGGCTCACGCTTGCCGCGTGGATTTGCGACACTGGCAATCCGCGACGAGCGACCGCCCCGCAGCCGCAGTAGGGCGTGCACGAAGCCGCGGAGAGTCGCTGGCCTGAGTGACAGTGCGGCGCCGTGACTCCGCTAGTGCTCCACCGGGACTACTGTTGAAGACAGCCGCCTCGCCGCACCCCGCCAGCGACGCGGTTCGCGGCAAAGCCTCAATGCGGGACGCCAATGGACACCTGGTGTTCGCCGGTGAGCAAGGGTAGCCTTGCTGACCAGTGCTTTTTCGCCGCGTTCAGTTTCCCTTCCTGGTCATCGCTCCGGCAATTGTCGTGGCGCTCGGGCTACTCGCAGCCGTGGCCATGGCAGCGCTGGGGGTATCTCGCATGCGAGAACAGAGCGAGGAAGCGGCCGCTCTCCGGAGTCGCGTGCTCAGCCGTACCCTTGCAGAGCGACTTCGTGCGGCACCGCGGTTCGAGCACCTCGTCATCGTGGAACGTGCGGCGCGTCGGACGGGATCCGAGATGCTACTCGTTCGCGACGACGGCAGCATCATCATCGACGCCAGCCTGAGCTCACCGTCGCGCCCGAGCGTCACTGACGCCCTCATTCAGTCGGAAGGTGAGCAAAACACGCGACTTGGCCGCACACGATTCGCGGCAACTCCGCTCGGGTACCCCTACAGAGGACTCACCCTCATCACCTTCGTGAGCGCCCCGGAAACCCCCTTCGCGGTCCGTTCCCTGCTGACTTCGGTGGGCGCACTCGCTGCAATACTGATTGGAGCTGCCGCCCTCGTGGCATTCGCATTCGCCCGGGACGTCCACAGCGATGTCACCTTCATCGGGAACCGGATCGAGGCGATGGCCTCGGCTGCTGGTCTGCCCACGGTACGCCCTGTCCCCGTGCGTTCGGCCGATCAGGTAGGACTGATGGCGAGCGCTTTCAACGAGCTGGTGGCCCGATTCTCGGCGGCAGAACGGGCGTACCGCAGGGACCTCGCTCGAGCACTGGCGTATGATCGAGATCGCAGCGCATTCCTGGCCGCTCTCTCACACGAGCTCCGGACACCGCTCAACGCAATTCTCGGATTCGCCGACGTCTTGCTGAGTGAGGTCGATGGACCGCTTTCCGCGAGCAACAGAGAGAACCTTCTCGTGGTTCGTGCAAGCGGGCGACATCTTGCCTCCCTCGTCGACGATATCCTGGTGCTCTCTGCCATGGAATCGGGCGAACTACGCCTGACCCGAGGCGACGTCGACGTCCTCGGCGTTGCGGAAGAGGTGGTGAGAGAGGCCGAGATGGCGGCCCAGGGCAAGCCCGTGGTTGTGCAACTCGAGGGGCGTTCGGTCACGGCCTGGGCGGATCGCCGCCGGGTCCGGCAAATCGTTGGGAATGTGGTGGGCAACGCCGTGAAATTCACCCAGGAAGGCTGCGTTCGAGTGCGGGTGGCGGAGACCCAAACCGAGGCTGTGATCGAAGTACACGACACCGGGCCAGGAATCGCGCCCGAAGAGCAAGCCACGGTCTTCGAAGAGTATCGGCAAGCAGGAGATGAGCAAGCCCAGCGATTCGGAACTGGTCTCGGCTTGGCAATCACCCGCCGCCTGGTCGAGATGCACGGCGGCCGCGTCCACCTCGAAAGCGAACTGGGTGCCGGATCTCGCTTTCGCATCACGCTTCCGCGTCACCCGACAGATGACGATCCCCAGAGCGGCGAGCACCGGTCGCAGGAGTCCGCCTTCACATCGGAGCCGCCCCTGTGATCGCTGGGGCGTCGCGGCTGGTGCCGCGTATCCTCTTCATCCACCTGGCCTTCACCGCAGGGTCGGCCATCCTCGTGGCACTGGTAACGCCCTGGCTGCTTCTTCACCGCGGTCCTGTGGCCGATGCCGCAACCTCCGTGTCTCTCGCCGGCATCGGGCTCGGCGGCTGCGTCGCGTCGATCCGCGCTTGGTGGCGTCTTTCGCGGCATCGATACGTTCTTAGAGCACTCAGCATCGGGTCACGGGCAGTCGAAACCGACGATCTCACTCAGCTTCTGGAGGAGGACCGGAATCTTTCCGTGGGCTGGCTCGTCTCGTCGGTGGTGGTCCTGCTCTTGGTACCTCTCGCCAAAGGGCTCGGCGGTCTCGACCTCCACACGGCCTTGAGCCTGGCGCTACTCGGCAGCATCCTCGTCACGGCAGCCGCCTTGCCGCTTCACGTGCTCTTGCGAGCCGCGCTGATGCGCGCCATCGAGCTCGCTCCTCCGGACATCATGAGCGAGATTGCGACACCGGCAGCGGAGCGCGGTCTCGCCAGCAAGCGGCTGCGCGACAGACTTCTGGTGGCTCTGGTGACGCCGATCGTCTTCGTCACCGTGGGTTCCGGCCTGATCATCGCTGCCCACTTGCGGCGCGATGACACCAGTCAAAGGGAAGAGACAGGTCGTGCCCTGGCCCGAGCCTCCCTGGAGCTCCAACCCGGGCTGGTCGACGGCGCTGGACTCGCAGACGCCCGCCGCGTAGCGGCAGCAAGCGGCTTCGAGGCGCGGGTCCAATCCGAATCCAGCGACTACAGGGTGCGAATTCTCAAGGGCGGATTTTCGGAACTGACGGCCCCGCTCGAACGCGGAAGCGCAGTGATTCGCTTCAGTGGATCCACCGTGCCAGTGCTCAACCCCGAAGCGCTCCTGGTCTCCGCTCTGGCGGTGCTTGGAGCGGTCGCGCTCGGACTGCTTGTCGCCAGAGCGCTCAACGACGATCTAACTTCTGCGACTCGTGGTGTTCGGGTGCTCGACACCGAAACCGTCATCCAGGAGACTACCCAGTGGGTTCGCCCGGCGAAATTCCGAGCGGTCGCCGCACTTGGACGCTCCATCGAACAACTCGCAGCACGCTTCCGCGTATTCGCTCAAGCACAGCAACGCGCCATCAACGCCCGCGAGGCCGTAACCCGAACACGTGGACTGTTCTTCGCCAGCGTCAGCCACGATCTCAAAAGCCCACTCAACGCGATCCTGGGATTCACCGAGCTCGTGCGGACGAGCCCGGGCGTTACCGAAGGGCAAGCGGAGAGTCTCGGCGTCATCGAGTCGCGCGGCCGCGAGCTCCTTGCGCTCATCGAGACGATCCTGGACGCGGCCCGCGTCGAGGCTGGTCAGCTCACGCTGGTATACGAGCCGGTGAACGTGGGCGACTTGATCGGCGATGCGATCGAAAAGGGGCGCGATCTCGGCGGAAGCAATCTGGTCGATGTGGTAGGCGAGATCGGCGACAAGGTGCCCGTGCTCATCGCGGACCGCCTGCGCCTGGCTCGGGCACTCGCGACGTTCATCGGGCATGCCGCACGTACCGGTGGCGACGGCCCGGCTCATCTGCGGGGCGTATCGCCGGACGGGGTGACTGTCGTTCTGGAAGTCGAGGTTCCGAGCCGCGGCTACCCGGCCAGGCGCCTGCTCGCAATATTGGGACGCGACTACCCCCCGGGTTCCGCCGAACACCGCGGGCTCGCGCTGGCGCTGAGCCTTGCACGTTCCATCATCGAGCTGCACAGCGGCACACTGCGAGTCGAGGATCGGTCGATCGACCGCGTCTGCTTCCGCGTCGAGCTGAGCTCCACACTGCTGCCGCCAAACCAACGCAGCAACCTGGGTAGGTCGAACGCCCCCCCTCGCGGCAGTTCGCGGAACCCCTCATCGAGCCTGCCGCCAGTGGCTTAGTCCTACCATGAGAATGCATGCCCCCCCCCTAGCCGGATCTGCAGGGTAGTGTGGCAACAGGAAACCCGGTCGCGAGCGCAGACAGATCGGTACGCCGGCGAGCCAGCGTCGAAGCAACACCGTGTGACCCGAGACACTCTACCCAATCATTGGCGAGACGTCAGGAATCGTCAGCCTCGCCAGCCGCCAAGCTCTTGAGATCGAGCATTTCCTCGACATCCGGCTGAACCACAAGCTCGACTCGACGATTCCTACGCCGCCCCTCGGGCGTCGTGTTCACGGACACGGGATCGGTCTCGGCATAGCCAGCTGCACTCCATCGCTTGACGGGCAGCCCCTTGCCGGCGTCAACCTTCGTGAGGAAAAGCAGCACTTCCCGAGCTCTCATGAGGGACAGCCCCCAGTTGTCCTTGAACTCCTCGGCGGTCTTCACCACGGGCTGATTGTCGGTGTGCCCCGCCACCTGATAGTATCGCTCGGAGAGGCCCTTGTCGGAAAGCAGCGCCTTGGTCACCTTGGCCAACACCTCCTCGCCCGACTTGCTGAGCTTGGAGCTTCCCGAAGTGAACAGAACGTCACCCGGGAGAGAGATCACCATCTTGTTGTGACGAATCCGCACCCGGAGGCCGATTTCGGTGAGCTCCTTGAGCTTGTCGCGCAGCACCGCGAATCGCGCCCTCACCCTTTCCAGCAGAGCCGCCTGCTCATTGGCCTCATCCAGCATCTTCTCCAAATCGCCGGACTTGGTCTTCTCCGACTGGAGACTGAACCCCTGCTGCTGCAGCTCGGCCGTGAGGCGCGCCACCTCGGCTTTGGCAGCCGCGAGCTCGGCCTGCTGGCTCTGGCATTGTTGCCCGAGCTGATCGTACTTCCGCAACTGGGCCTGCCAGTCTTGCTCGGAGTGGCCGCAACCACTGGTTCCCAGTCCGAGACCGCCGACAGCCAAAACAAGCGGCATCCCGATGTGACTGATGCTGCGGCGCGACAGACTACGACGGAGTCGGAGAATTGGTTTGCTCGACATCATGAGCGGTACGTTCGCACGTCTCGAATGCGGCCGTCGAGTCTCTCGTTGTGGCGGCCAATCTATCGGCGACTGCTGCCGGCACGCGTTTTGCTCCGTGAAGGTCTCGGACCGTGGACGGCGAGACCACGCCCGCCAAGTCGCTGTCGCACGGACATCGCCCGCCAGTGACGACCGAGCGAGTGGCGGTGCTGTGGCCCCCGCGCTCGAAACCGGACCGTTCGAATGCCCCTACGCGACGCCCCGCAACGTGATGGGTTTCCTCGCGCACCCCCGTTCGTGCCCCGCACGGAGAGTCCGGAAGCGATCCGCCTCACGCGACAGGGTCCACGACCCCGGAGCCCACTCGGGTATTACGCGATTGGAAGCGCGAGGGTCTCAACTGAGGCTCATGCTCGTCCCCACGTCGCTCTCCGCTCCGCTGACGGCTGAGACTTGCAGGCAAGGCAGCCCCGAGCTGGGGCTGCCTGAGACCGTGGGCGTCTACGACCCAGACGGGTCGTGGACAAGACTGGATCGCCCTCCGACACTTGTGGACGCCGCAGAGCAGCCCGGTTGCCCCGCTGCCCCCGCCATCCCGATGGGGCGCTCGAACTCCGCGACGCATCTACTCGTTCGACGCACAGAGCGTCGCGGTCCACCGCGCGAGCCGCGCAGCATCAGCTCGAACCCGTATTCGGGCACCCGCCTCGTCGTAGTGCTCGTCGAGCACGCGCGCTTCAGCCCAAATCTCTGCACGCAGCCTAGCTTGGTAAAAGGGGATCAGCAGCTCCGCCTCGGTCAACCGCCCCTCGAAAAACCCAACGATCCGATCACGCACTATCGCAACGTCGGCCTGGGCGTATGCGCTGACCAGCGGAGAGTCTGGCAGGCACTCCCCCAGCACGCTTCGAGCCTCAACCGACATGCGGTCGTGCTTGTTGACGATGACGAGACTTGGAATCTCGGACGCCCCCACGTGCTCCAACACCTCTCGAGTCGTCGCCAAGTGCGCCTGCCATTGATCCTCCGAGCCATCCACGACTATCAGCAGGAGGTCCGCATCGAGCGCCTCGCCAAGCGTGGAACGAAAGGAGGCCATGAGGTGATTGGGCAGGTTGCGGAGGAAACCGACTGTGTCCGCTACGACGATGCGCGGAACGGTAGGCGGGTGAAGCGCGCGAACCGTGGTATCGAGGGTCGCGAACAGCGCGTCTTGAACGAGCACGTCTGCACCGGTGAGAGCACGCATCCAGCTCGACTTGCCGGCATTCGTGTAGCCGACCAGGGCAACTCTGGACACCTCATCTCGCCGCATCCGGCGAGCACGCTGCATGGCGCTCGCGGCCTCGATCTCCGCCCGAAGTTCGGCGAACCGTCTCCGCAGCTGCTGTTTGCGCAATTCGACGCTGGTGTGGCCTTTCGCTGCGCGGCCTCCTCCTCCGCCTTGCCTCTGACCCACAGCGTCGTCGTCGCGAATGCGGGGAGCCTCATACTCGAGTTCGACCAGCTCGATCTCGAGCTGCGAGACCCGCGTCCGCGCGCGCTGGCTGAAAACCCGAAGAATGACCTGAGTGCGATCGATGACCTCGAGCCCGAACTCGCGCGCCAGGCTCCGCTGCTGGCCAGGGCTGAGCTCCCCATCGAAGACGATTACGAGGTGCTCATCGCCGCCTTCCTGTCGGGCTTCGATGAGGTGGCGAAGCTCCTCGAGCTTGCCCGCCCCCAGCACCATCGGTCCTCTTGGATCACTGCGTCGCTGAAAAACGACCTCGCCCACATGTACCCTGATCCCTTCGAGCAGGTGTTTGAGCTCTGCGAGAGAGGCCTGGGTCTCCTCCTCGTGGTGGCTGGGCGACTGTACGGTGATCACGATCGCGGTAGGGTCGGGATCGTGGGTGGGCGTCGTGCTGGGTTTGGTCATAGAGTCCTGGAACGCGCCGAGCGGGGCGCGGCATGGCGCGGCGGAGCTTGCGAGCCCCGCATCGCGCCAGTTGTTGCGGCGGTAAAAGCTGAACGATTCTCGAAACCGACACGCCGAAGGTCAGCGCGGAACCGAGTCGCGTGGAGATGTTGGGCACCGGCGAACGCTCGTTCGAAGCTTGATGCTCTCGCTCGTGATCAACAGCAGCCCAACTGAACCCACAGGCCAACGGCGCGAGCCGTCACCCGCAGGGACTCTGATATTGCCACCCTGGTTAGGGGGACAACATCGGAGAATGGCTAGCGGAGCCGTGAAGCGAGTCGCATGGTACGCGCAGTATGACGCCTGGCCTCGAGCCCGGCAAGTGAGATCGTAAATCATGGCCGAGGTGGCTCGGTCAGCAGGTGCGGCCTCGATGATCGCGCGCATCCTGCGCACCATTGGCCGCGCCACGGCGTCATCGAGGTGCTCGAACCCGGGAGAGCTTCCGCTCGGTGCCGCCTCGCACGCAGAAGGCCATGCGTATCGGAGTGGAGCGGAGCATGGTCGCGAAAACGCACCCGAGCGCGCGAATCGGGCTGGAACGGGGGACCGCGAAGGTGCGATGCTCTTGAGGTCGGCGGGCACCCTGAGCAGAACGGAAATCCAGACGCCATCGGAGTGCCCTGGCCCGCGAACACTCACTTTCGGAGTCTTGGGATGTCCAACGTTCATCATGCCATCGGCCTCACGATGCATCAGCCCCCCGGAAACCTGATCCAGATGCACAACTCCGGAGAACGCTGGGAGGTGCGGCAGATCCTCTGGTGTTACGAGCGGGTGCCGGGCATGGTGCGGGAATGCGGGCCCGGCGCGCGCCTGCACCTCGCATTCAGCGGCACGCTCCTCAAGCAGTTCGAGGACCCTGCCACCGCCGATACCTTCGGCGACATGGTCAACGTACCGGGCATGCTTGAGCAGTATCGGGCGCTGAGCAACCTCGAGTTCTTGGGATCGGGGCTCTATCATCCGGTATATCCGCTGATCCCTCGGGAGGATTGGCCGGCGCAGACGGAGTGGTGGCGTGGGCTTGGGAAGAGCCTGCTCGGGCGCGACTGGTTCCCAGGGTTCTGTCCTCCAGAGATCGGCTTCTGCCAGGAAATGATCCCGCACCTGGTGGACGCCGGATATAGGTATGTCCTGGTCGACTGTGCCTACATCAAGCCGCGCCGCGAGATGCGGTGGCACGAGATGCGATTCCAGCCCTTCTGGGCGAGCTACGAAGGCAAACGGATAATCGTCGTGCCCGTCGAGCGGGAGCTCAGCAACGCCCAGCACAGCGGGACCGAGGTCTGGTGGTTTGACAAGGAAGTTGCCGCAAGAACCCAGCACTGCGACTTCCCCGCCCTGGTCACCACTTGGTCGGACGGCGAGAACGGCGGCTGGTTCCGCATTCCCGAGTGGCAGTATGGCTTCTGGGGTGTCTTTTATCAGCCGCTGATGGCGAGCGCCCGAAATGGGACTCTGAGCTTCACACCAACGAGCATCAACGAGTTCTTGGATCGGCACGAACCGCGGGAGGAGGTCGACATCCACCGGGGCGCTTGGAACACGAGCCACCATTGGGGCGGTGACTTCATGCAATGGACGGGGTCGCTCCTCCAAAAGCGCGGCATCGAGGAACTCGGCAGAGCCAGCGCGCGATACCACCGCACCAAGCGTCGCTGGCAGGCCGTCCGCGAGCAGATGAGCGAGCCTGATGCGGCGCGCGAGCTGCTGCACAAGTCATACGACCGACTCCTCTATGCCGAAACCAGCTGCCACTTCTATTGGGGCTCCAGTTGGGTGCACAAGGCCTATGACGAACTCGAGCAGTGCTACGCTCTGCTTGACCGAGTCGACAAGATGATGCCTGAAGACAAGGCAATCCATGCTTCCACTGGCACGCCTGCGACCGGAGCCCCTCCTCGGGTGGGCTCCGATTGTGGGACTCAGCACCAGAGAAGCGCGGTGGTTTGACCGTACTCGAAGTATCAGCTCACCGGGCACGAGCCGGAGGAGTACCCACGCCAACCCGACTGGACGCTAGTTTCCCACTGGGGCCGCAGGCTCGACCCCACTTCCGGGTTGTTGCCCACGGCACGCTTCCCCTACCGAGTCACCACAACGAAGCTCCCCAGGCCGTTCTGCTTGCCTGTCGTCGCGCCGCCCCAGGCATCGGGCACGTGGGGGAGCGTCCACTCGAAGAGCCATTCGGCATCGATGGGTGACACGTTGATGCAACCGGCACTCATCGGCAGCCCGAAATCCTCGTGCCAGTAGGCCGCGTGCAGAGCAAATGGCATGTTGAAGTACTGGGTATGGGGCACCTCTCCCATCCAGAAGTCCTTGGGATCACCCTCTTCGGGCGACATCGTCGTGTGGCGCAGCTTGAACGTGACCCGATAGACTCCCAGAGGCGTCGTGCTCGCCTTGACGGGATCGACCCCTGGCCGGGGCACCCCTCCCTCACCGGGTGACATCAGCGTCGCGTACACCGGGCGGCGCCCCTCGTATGCGACGAGAGTCCCCCTCGTGATGCTAACGACAATGGAGCGGTCCTGCTCGCCGGCCTTCCACCAGAACTTCGTCAGAGGCTCCACCACCGTGGCGTCTCGCTGCAGGATCCACGCGCAATCTCCCGAAGGCGAACACTCCCGAGTCCTCAGGTACACGTCCTTGTTCCACGTGACTGGTCTGAGCGACGGATCCAGCGCGACCGCGCGCCGCACCGGCCAAGCCGTGCCGGCGTCAGAGAAACCGTCGCCGTCTCGCCTCCAGCGCTTGGCCTCTCCGCGTCGAGTCCACGCCACCGGAAGCTCATTGGTACCCTGGAGAAGGATCCCTCGGAACTCCGACCGCCGGAAAGGGCGCACTCGGTCGGCGGGAATGATCGTGCCCTCGGAACCAAGCAGCCACCGCCGCCCGTCAGAATCGAAAGCCCGCACGTAGGCCACGGTCGATCCGGCAGGCGCGAACTTCTTCAGGACGTCGACCTCCGCGCGACTTCGAAGCGACCCCCCATCCTCCAAGAACCAAGGAGCGGATCCTTCGGGCTTGATCTCCCCTCGCCATGCCAAGCGCTCGTGTCCCCGATGCCCTGGATGGAGCCTGCGAGGCGTTCCCGCGGGGCCAAGCGGCCCCTCGATGCGCGCACTCTCGCTGCCCGTAGGGAGTCGCCGATACATGGGCGCGTAGTCCGAAATGGCGAATTCGAACGGAAATGCGCCGTTCCGGCGGCGCATTTCACTGACCGCACGCACGGCGCGGCTGCCCGCGTCCGTTTCGACCAAACCATCGTCACAAACAAAGCCGGCCGGCTCCACCTCGTGGTATCGCCCAGCGCAGCCCGGACCAGCGACTGGCTTGGCGCTCCGAAGGAGCACCGAGTCCCCACGAAGCAGCGCGCCAAGCGGCTTGTCATCCCGCCGCGGGCCAGCGTAGATCCACACGCTCTCGCCGGTACACCAGAGCCGTTCGGGCGGCGCTGATCGCGCCACCGAGGGCAAGAGAGCAGACGCGACACCCAGAACCATGAGCAGCGCAACAGCAAGACCGCGAAGGGCGATGCCGGACCGAAGGAGGACCCGAGAACACCATGTCGAAGTGCGAGGCAAACGAGACGGCACGGCTGGCACTTTGGATCGCTCCCTAGAGCACGCGCAACAGGGATTCCGGCCCCGGAGCCTCGCCACGAGGGCAGCGAGAGTCGGGAGGTACCCATTCGGCCCGGCACCAGCCCAAAATCCGGGCTATGGTCGTGCCGCCGATGAGTCGTTCTCCCAACCCCCCCGAGCTGGCGTCCGCTGCTGACAACAGGCTGATCTCCGCCTCGGCCCGGAGCGAAGACGAGCGCTTCGACAGGCTCTTTCGCCCAAAGACCCTCGACGACTTCGTTGGACAGGACAAGCACCGCGAGAACCTTCGGGTGTTCGTCGAAGCAGCGCGCCGCCGACGGGAACCCCTGGACCACATCCTCCTCTGCGGACCGCCAGGTCTGGGGAAGACGACGCTAGCCCACATTCTGGCGCACGAGATGGGAAGCCAACTCCACATCACGAGTGGCCCGGCCGTTGAACACAAGGGCGTACTAACCGGGCTGCTGACACGCCTCGAGCGCGGTGACGTCCTCTTCATCGACGAGATCCACCGGCTCAACGCGACGGTGGAAGAAGCGCTATATCCCGCCATCGAGGACTTCCGCATCGACGTCATGATGGGGGACGGTGCCTACGCCGAGAGCATTTCGCTCGACCTCAAACCCTTCACCCTGGTCGGCGCCACGACGCGCACGGGGTTATTGACCAAGCCGCTCCACGAGCGTTTCGGCGTCACGCTGCGCCTCGATTTCTATGAGGTCGAGGCTCTCCAGCGCATCATCCTGCGGAGCGCGACCCTGCTGGGCATCCCCTGCTCACCAGAAGGCGCCCTTGCCCTAGCACGACGTTCGCGTGGCACGCCCCGCGTCGCCAACCGCCTTCTGCGCCGAGTGCGGGACTTCGCGGAGGTCGAAGGGAGTGGATCGATCGACGTCCACATCGTCGAAATCGCCGGGAACCGACTTGAGGTAGATGCGTCCGGTCTCGATGAGATGGATCGGCGGCTCTTGCGCCTGCTAATCGATAGCTACGAAGGGGGTCCGGTCGGAGTGGAGACCATCGCCGCTGCCCTGGCTGAGCCCCGGGATACCGTCGAGGACGTGTACGAGCCGTACCTCCTGCAGCAAGGCTTTCTCGGGCGCACGCCCCGCGGACGGATCGCGACTCGCAAAGCCTATCAGCATCTCGGTGTCGAGGAACCGCTCCTCGGCAAGCAGGGCAAACTGTTCTGAGGAACCGATCCCCTCGCGGGGCGGAACCGCGACCGCGGGTTCGGCTCCGGCCGGGCCAGTTGGGTGGAGGCCCCATCCAGTGGGAGGCATTCCATACTTCGTGTGGACCCCTGCCTCCACTGGTCCGGCGAGGCTTCGCCCCATTGTCATCCACGATCGTGGGCCATCAGTCCATTTCGTCTACTGCACCAGGTAGTGGCGTGGGACCGCGAGTCACTCTGACGCCGTGCGTCACAGGACGATGAATCGGGAGGGAAACGCAAGAGCCAGGCCCATCCACCGGTGTTCTGTTCGCCGCTCGGCTGTGTGGAGAATCGCTGGAGTTAACGTGGAGTTTTCCCATAAACCACGTCGGTTCTCTCGTGTTGCGGGATAGTGGCGCCGTCTGCTAGAGCTCTCCCCCACCGTCGGCAAGGCTGCAGGCGGGAGGTTCGGAACCTTCCGCCCCGCCCTCAGGTCGTGGTGATGCTCGACGTCGTGCCCCCCCCGCAGCAACGTTCGAGGAACGTCTTCTCGGCCAATTGCGCTCGAATGACGCAGACACTCACCGAACACGCGCAGCTCCATCAAGACGCCATGAGGAATTGGCGAAGTGGAGACCTTGTTGCTCGAAAATCGTGGTAGCACACACCTCGAAAATTGACTCCAAGTCCGGAGACGAGAACCACATGACCTCGAACGCGGAAATGGGTTGCCTGGGCCGCCCCAATCACACCGAGGCCGCCTTCCCAAGGAGGGCTGCGTGAGGCCGTCCAAACCCGTTGGAATCGTAGGGCACGGCGCCTACGTCCCCCGATATCGCATCGCGGGCCGGGAAATCAGCCGAATATGGACCGGAGGCGCGGCGGCGTCACCTGTCGAGGAGAAGTCCGTTCCGGCGGTGGACGAGGACGTCGTCACCATGTCCATCGAGGCTTCGCGCAACGCACTGCGCCGCGCTGCGGTAGATCCGCGGCGGCTTGGCGCGGTGTGGGTTGGAAGTGAAAGCCATCCCTATGCAGTCAAGCCCACGAGCACCATCGTGGCCGAAGCCATCGGCGCTACCCCGTTGACGCTCGCCGCGGACTGGCAGTTCGCCTGCAAGGCTGGGACAGAGGCTCTTCAGGGAGCGTTTGCTCTTGTTGGCTCGGGCTCCGCGAGCCACGCGCTCGCGGTCGGAATGGATACCGCTCAAGGGCGCCCCGGCGACGCTCTGGAGTACACGGCATCGGCTGGAGGCGCGGCCTTCGTCGTCGGCGACGCAAGCGAGTCGCTTGCCGTGCTTGAGGGTTCCGTCTCGTATGTCTCCGACACCCCTGACTTCTGGAGACGCGAGGGGGAGCACTACCCGCAGCACGCCGGGCGATTCACCGGTGATCCAGCGTACTTCCGGCACATCATCGGTGCAGCCCGGGCGCTCATGGACGAGCTAGGAAGTACCCCCGCGGACTATGCCCACGTGGTCTTCCATCAACCGAACGTGAAGTTTCCGGTGAAGGCCGGGAAGATTCTGGGGTTCCCCAATGGGGCGCTCCGTCACGGACTGCTCGCCAATCGCATCGGAAATACCTACGCCGGAGCGGCCATGATCGGGCTGTCGGCCGTGCTCGATCATGCGGAACCTGGGGAAAGAGTCCTGGTCGTATCCTTCGGGAGCGGAGCAGGAAGTGACGCTTTCAGCCTGCAAGTCACCGAACGCATCGACGCGCGCCGCCGGCGTGCGCCACTCCTTTCCCAGTACCTCGCCCGCCGCTCCACGCTCGACTACGCCACCTACGCACGGCATCGCGACAAGATACGGATGGACTAGGCTCAACCAGGAATAGTAGCTCGATGAGGGATGTCGCAATTATCGGGATCGGTCAGGTTCCAGTCGGCGAGCACTGGGAACACTCGCTCAGGGATCTTGGTGCCCAAGCTGCACGGCTTGCCATCGCGGACGCCGGAGTGTCGAGAATCGACGCACTCTATGTGGGCAACATGCTCGGCGGCTCGCTCTCCGGGCAGCGGCACCTCGGCCCATTGATCGCCCAGAACGCGGGCCACCCTGGGGTCGAGTGTCTCAGAATCGAGTCGGCGTGTGGTTCAGGTGGGGCGGTCGTCCACTCGGCGGTGACGGCAGTTGCGTCAGGCAGGCTCGACACCGTGGTCGCGGTTGGAGTGGAAAAGATGACGGACCGCTCCCCAGCCGAAGTGACGGCAGAGCTTGCCACGGCGGCGGACGCTGACTTCGAGGCAGACGTCGGACTCTCCTTCGTGGCGTTGAACGCCCTACTCATGCAGCGCTACATGCACGAGTACCGCGTAGGCCATGAGGATTTCGCGCCGTTCGTCATCAACGCGCATGCGAACGCCCTGGCGAACCCGAACGCCATGTTTCGATTTCCGGTTACGGTCGACGCCTTTGCCAAGTCCAAAATGGTCGCGGCCCCGATCAACTTGCTCGACAGCTCGCCGGTATGCGACGGGGCTGCCGCTGTCGTCGTCTGTCCTCTCGAGCAGGCGTCGCGCGTAGGCGCGCGCACGGTCCGGGTTCGCGCTACCGCGTCTGCAACTGACACCCTGGCGTTGCATGACCGCGAGGACCTTCTCGGGCTCAGCGCTGTGCGCGTCAGCGCCAAACGCGCTTTCGAGCAGGCAAGCCTCGGGCCGAACGATGTCAACCTCTTCGAGGTCCACGACGCTTTCACCATCATGACGGTGCTCTCGCTCGAGGCCAGCGGCTTTGCCGAACGCGGAGAGGGTCTGCGACTGGCGAAGCCCGAGGAGATCTCGATCCGTGGACGGCTCCCTCTCTGCACCATGGGTGGCCTCAAAGCACGCGGCCACGCAGTCGGTGCCTCCGGCACGTATCAAATCGTCGAATTGGTACAGCAGCTTCGCGGAGAAGCCGGCCAGAACCAAGTCTCCCGCGCGCGAATTGGCATGGCCCAGAGTATCGGCGGGAGTGCGGCGAGCGTGTTCACCACGATCCTCGAAAGGGCGGCGACCTGACCCGCAACGTCGGCTCGGAAGCTCGGCAGGAGACCCAGGCAACATGGATATCCCTCGTCACTGGCGCAATCAGAAAACTCGATACGCCCTCGTCGGAGCGGTCTGCGCGGCCTGTGAGACCAAGCTCATGCCGCCGTCCGCTCACTGCCCGCGGTGCGGAAGCACGGACTTGTCGGAGTTCCAGTTCTCCGGTCTTGGCACCGTGTACTCCCATTCCACAATGCTTCAGGCCCCTGAGCGCTTCAGCGCACAGCTGCCTTACTCCGTCGCACTGGTGAAACTCGATGAGGGGCCCCTCGTGGCCGCTCAGCTCTGCGATCTCGGCGAGACCGAGCCGGAGATCGGACTGCAAGTGGAGATGGTGACCCGCAGGCTCCACCAGGATGGAAAGGATGGCCTCATCGTCTACGGCTACAAGTTCCGACCTCTCCTGCCCCAGGCCTGAAGCAGCAAGTGGTCGCCGGGCGACCTGGACGGTCGCGCTCACCCATCAAAGGAACCGGCCCAAGCCCGCCCCTCGAATCCTCTACGGCCCGGGGTCGAGAGGACCGTCGTCTCGACTGAACCGGGTCGACGGAGGGAGGCTCTCTGGCACTGGGTGTGTGCGAGCGTATTTGCGTGCCATGCGCGGCCGGTAGCGCTGCGAGTAGAGATCGGAGAAGGTCATGAACAGCATCGCAATGAGGGGGCCGTAGACGACTCCGACGACGCCGAAGCTCGCCACCCCTCCCAGGATGCTGAGCAGCACGAGAACGTCATGCATCCGCATGTGCGAACCGATGAGCCTCGATTTCACCACATTCTCGATGAAGAGCCCCTGAACGGTGCAGAAGACGAGAAAGACGACCGACGTCACGTACTTCCCCTGAAACGCCAACGCGATGGCGGCAGGCACAACGACCAGCTTGATGCCGACGATCGGAAGGAACGCCAGCGCCGCCATGACCGTCCCCCACAGCGCTGGAGAGGCTAGGCCAGCGATTGCCATGGCGAGGGCTCCAAGGAAACCCTGGATCGCGCTGCCAACGCCATTGCCGATCACGACGCCCCGGGCGACCTTACCAAAGGTGTCGATGATCATCGCGTCTTCGTCCTCCGGAAGAGGAGAAAGCTCGAACATGAACTTCTTCAGGCGCTCGCCGTCAACAAGCAGGTAGAAGACGAGCACGAGAACGATCAAGAAGTCGACGATAGCCCACACGGTGTTGCTAACGAGGGCACTGCCCCATTCCACCCCGAGCGCCCGCGCGCCCTGAGCAGCCTCGAGGATCAGGGCTCGTGCGTCATCTTCCGTGAAGCCCACGCCAAGCTGTTCCAGGGATTGCCCAAGCCAATCGCCGAAACCCGCAGGGCCATGCGACGCAGCCACGAACTCAATCGTGGCGTCATAGGCGTCGGCGGCATCCTGCACGATGGTGTAGGCGAGAGCGCCGAGGGGCATCACCAGGCCCACCAGGATGAGAAGGGTGACCATGCCCGACGCAAGCCAGCACCTCCCCCTGAGCCACTGCGTCAGCTTGCGGTGCAGGCCGCCCAGTAGCGTCACGAGGATGAAGGCAATCACCACATCAGCGAGAAATGCCCTCAGGACGAGGAGCAGCAGTAGCCCGCAAGCGACGAAGAGAACCGCAAAGACCCCTGGCCCGAGCCCTTCTCGATTGAAGCGGCTCAGTCGACTTTCCGGTGATGGTGCGGAATCCCTCGGCGATCGGTCGTGTGCCGGAGCACTCGGGGTGCGTGCAGCTGGCACGAAGGAGGGCAGCTGGAGCTCTACCGGGCTCGGCCTCGAACCGTTTGACTCGGGTCTCTGAGGCTCCCGCGAGGCCGATGGACTGGTCCGGACCTCATCTGCCGCGAGTTGCTGCGAGCCGGCACTGATATCGATGTGTCCACATGAGGTTGGCGTGTCCGTCGCAGTGCGGCCGCCGAGCCCGGGCGCCGACCTGAGCGGATCCTCCTGCCCGTTTTCCGTATCGTCACTACCAGCCATACCCAGAGGGCATCACCTACCATCGTCCGTGCCCATGGGAAGAACCGAATACCGCTCGGCACGCTGCCGGCCAGGGGGTCGCCTCATGAAAGGAGCCTGCATCGCTCGAACAAGGTTCACGGACCCTGCCTGCTGGCTGCGAGCTTGGGGCACCATATTCAGCAGTATTCCGTAGTCGCGCCGGTTGCAGGTTCCACCCTGCGCAGATATCTGCAGTGCAATGCTGGTGCGAGTAAGCTTCCAGCGCGGCATGTCGAGGAGTGTCACTCGGACCCGCGCGCCGCCGGATTCGATGAGCCGCAAAACCCGCCCGCGACTCTCCAGTAATTAGCCCCGAGTTCGGCCAAGCCGCCTCTGGGTGCGTTCTGTGCAACTTCGCGCCGGCCGTGACGCCCCCCATGTCGACGGCCGGCGCGCCCTTTTGTGGTTGCTCGGCCAGTCAGCGCAAAGATCGCGGCAGGACGAGCCTCCTTGATCGCGCCTGTCGCCCGAGGCGTCCGCTCCTCTCACCTGATCGAGGGAACGTCCGTGGCCGCGCAGTCGAAATAGGCCGCGACGCGGAGCGCGGGATCCTTCACGAGTCTCTCGCAAGTGGCCTCACAGAGAACAACGCGGCCATTTGAGTCGAAATTCCAGCCTTCCGAACACTCCCCAACGTTGTCACGCAGAACCATGAGACTGGCACCGTCTGCGTCGGTCAAGACAAGAGCGCCACTGTAGGGATCCACGATCCGTCCCTCCTCCGCCCCCGGCAGCTCGAACGAGCAGCTGGCGATCTGGTGAGCGACCGACTTGAGTCCGTCAGCCAGGGCTTTGCCGAAGTCCGGCGCTTCGGCCATGTCGAGGTGACACCAGTTCGAGGGACCGACGATGCTGCACCCGTCGCGGTCGGTCCCCCCAAGGACCGCCGCACGCGAGAGCCATGCCTTCTCGCTTGCGCTGCCAGGCGAGCCCACAACGAAGGTCCGAATCCCCAGCTCGGCATATGCCCGGTCGATGTCATCGACGATGGGCTGCGAACCTACAGGAGTATCCGAGTTCGGACCATTCATGCACTGCGGATTGTAGGTAGGCATCCCGTCCGTGATCAGAACCATGTACTTGTCCGGACTTGCGTCAAATGGGAGAAGTGAGCGCGTCAGCGCATGGTGATAAGCATCATACGTGGGCGTCCCAACATTATGAGCGGCCGCCTGGATCATGCCATCCAGCGCCGCACGATGGTCAGAGTCCTCGCTTCCAAGCGAGGCAATCGGGATCATCGCGTCGACATTCACGCACGCCGATACATCGCGGGGTACGGTCCCCTCAACGAGTTGGTCGCGGTCCTCGAAGTTCGGGTAGAGGAGCATGCCGACATAGGCATCGTCCTGCATCATTCCGATCGCCTCAGCCAAGGCAACTCGGGTCGCTTCCCACTTGGTCTCGCCAGAACCTCCCGGCGCCGGCTCCTCCATCGAGGAGCTGACATCGACCACGAACTCCACCACTGGAGGGACGAGGACACCCTCGAGCTTCTGCCCGGCACAAGCGCCGGACTCGAGCTCCCTGGCTTCCCCCTGGGTGAGCTCAATGATGCCGCCATCCGACGCCTCCCCGCCATCAGCCCATGAAGCATCCAAATCCTCGTCGGGGACTCCCTCGCCAGGCCCCAGCTCGTATCGGGAATCCGAAGAACAGGACTGCAGTACAACGCACGCCAAAGCCAGCAGCACACGCGACCCGCTCCTCGACATGACCGTTCTCCTTGTGTTGTCGTGACTCGTCGCTACGCCCTGTACACCAGCCGCTCCGGAGCCACTCGACGCTGACACTCGACGCGCAGCCACCTTGGGAGCAGCAAACCTCGTCCTCATCGGGTAGAGCTTCACTGGAACTGTAAGCTGGGCTCATTTCGCTCCGGCGCGTTGCTCAAACGCGAGCCGGATCTCCAGACGCACGCCAAGAATCGTCTCTCGACTGGTACCCTGAGCGCCCGCCTTGAGCGGGTTTCGGGATAAGCGGTTGTTCCAAGCGCGAGAGGGGTTCGGGCGAACCCGCCTCGCCAAGCGCAGTTCCAGTGGGCCTTACGCTTTCAACTAGTGAGTGGCTGAATCTTCAGAGTTCGGCTCATCCAGGGAGCGAATGCCTTAACTTGGGCGCTCCGTCGTTGCGCGATGTAGGCACCTATCCGCAGCACCGGTGATTTTGCCCAGCGGTGCCGTCCCCCCTGACCCAGACTGCCTCCGCCCTGGCTAGAACCGCAGACCAGTGCCCAGGACGCCAACCTGAAGCCGGGCTCGCGATGGCTGTCAAGGCAGTGCCAATACGTGTGCCAACCGGGAGGCTGACTACTTCTGAGCCGACGGCGCTCCAGCAGCCTGCCCTCGGGGCTCGGTTTCCTGCAGAGCATGGCGAGAACCGGGCCGAAGCGCGAACGGGGTACGTAACCACCGGATACCCAGCAGAACGATGGTGGAATCCGAGATTGGCGGACGCCCTCTCAGACGAGTCTTCAGCGCTCGTGCTACCCAGAGATGCACTTGCCCGGGCAACAGGGACCCGGGCAGGTGCGGTCGAGACTAGTCAGACGTGACGCTCTCGGCAGTGGTGCCGTCGACTATCCGAGAATCGTGATGGGGTTGCACCCTGCAGCAACCGTAATGGTGCCCCCTCCGATATTGGCACACGTGCAGGGGCAGAGCGTGACCGTGGTCTGCTCGTCGTCCGTGTAGTACCACCCACCATGCCGACTGGTCTCGCAGGTGGATGCAGCGGACACGCGCGGAATCTCCTCGATTTCGCCGTCGTACTCGAAGGTGACAACAACCTGGGCCGGGTCGAACGTTTCGGCAGCCGAGGTCACTGGAGGGATCTTGAGGTTGCAGGCAACCGCCTGGTCAGAGATTCTTCTGAGGCGATCAACGAAGGGCCCGGTGTAGTCATCGCCCTCGTCGACCAGGAACGGTTGCCCCGTTCCACCCGCGCGAGCCACACTTGCGAGATTGAAATTGGCCTCGAGACCGATGACGAACGTCCTAATCGAGGGATCGCTCTCGAAGCCTTCCTTGGCCACATCCGCGATGTCCTGGACGCTAACGACGTCATCGACAAGGCACATGGTGGGATACATGTCCGTTACGATGGCAACGACCGTCTGACGATCGGTATTCTGCCGGTGGTAGGACTTGGCATAGTTGATGGCGCCCTTGAGCGCCACAACGGTCGGCGTCCACCCCTGAAGCTGAGGCGCCAGCTCGTCCATCACCGCCATGATGTCGCCGGTCACGTCTGCCGGGTCCCCGATGGGCACCGCTGGCTCTTCGAATTCGCTGAGGACACAATTGGGATCCTCGTTCCGCGTTCCGTCCAGGTTGAAGTACCCCATGCCGACGCGAATGTCCGTGACCTCAGGATTGTTCAAGAAATCCCGTAGCGCGCCCTGAATGTACTCCCATCGGGTCACATCAGGCGAACTCGAGATCGGGTAGGTCATCGAGTCCGTCCGATCCAGGAGGAAGTAAATGTCGATGGGAAGCCCCTCGCTCTCGAGCTGGGTCCCCACGCAGGCGGCATCCTCGCTCGTCAGTTCTTCGGCGCGCTCGGATAGGGGAATGCCACTGCACATCCCAAAAGCGTCAGTCCCACTATTCGCCCCTCCACCGGAGCCAGCATCGTCGTCGCTCGAGTCGTCGTCGCTCGAGTCGTCGTCGCTCGAGTCGTCGTCGCTCGAGTCGTCGTCCCTCGAGTCATCGTCGTTCGAGTCATCGTCGCTCGAGTCGTCGTCCCTCGAGTCGTCGTCGTTCGAGTCATCGTCGTTCGCCGCCGAATCGTCGTCCGCGCCCGAGGAACCACCTCCGTCGTTTTCCTGGCTGCACGCGCTCAGAATCATGCCAGCCGCCACCACGATGCTGAGCAACCCGAAATTGCGCTTGGTTCCTTGCATGGTTTCTCCTCACCTGTCCGAGGCAGTTTGGTCGGTCCGAAAACAAAGTTCCACTCGTTCCTCGAAGCGCAGAGTCGATTCGAGGCACGCAGGAATCATCACGTGTAGGTGCCGAGCAGCCCAGAATGCCCTTGCAGAGTGTGGGTTGACGGCAGCCCTGGCCTGCGCTGACCCCCCCCTCCCCAGCGAGAATGCAGTTCCCAGCCGCGAGAAACCCCGCCCCCCAACTGGCAAGAGTGAGCGCAGAAGCCTGAGGCGCTCGGAGGATTGCGTCAGCGCGGCAGCACGCCGCCAAACGAACGGAAGCCCGTGGCGCTGTCGCACACGATGAGGACGACCAGATCTGAAAACGTGGGCTCACATGTATCTGCACACCGTGTGCGAGGCCGGGATCTCCCCATTCGTCCTCCTAGTTCTCGTCCGTCTGATCTGCACACCATGTGCGAGGCCGAAATCCCTGAGTCACTACCGTGAGAACACATTGGCGCACGGGTGGGCGTCCCAAGGAGAACCCATAGCAGGCAGCCCACAGCCTTTCGCCGTCGAACCCCTCCGTACCCCTCCTGACCGCCCGCAGCCAAGGCGACGCGGCACCAACCAATCCGGTCACTCGCTGACCGAACCGCTGACCACGGCCAGTCCAGGCCGGTGCCCTCGCTTTCGCGCGGCTCCAGATTCGGTGATCGCTGCGTGGATTACCCATGCTTCCACTGACCGCGCGCCGCTACCTGACCTGACGGGTCATCTTCTGACCAGGACGGCCGTACTCTCGGGTGTCCGCTGTGTGTGGCGGACGCCCGAAGAGCCGAGCCAGCCGTCGTCTCTGCGGGTTCCACACCCGACAACGGAACGGGATCATACGTGGCAAAGCGTCAACTCCTCGGAGAACTACTGGTAACCGATGGCTTGATCACGCGCGCACAGCTCGACGCAGCCCTAGCCACGCAGAAGAAGCTCAAGGGCAGACTCGGCAGCAACCTCGTCGAGCTGGGGTTCATCGACCTCGGAGCCTTGGGAAACGCCCTGAGCAAGCAGTTTGGCGTGCCCGCAGCACAACGGACCGACTTCCTACTCCTGGACAAGACGGTGGCCCTGATGCTGCCTGCTCGGGCCGCAGAGCTCTACAAGGCCGTCCCCCTCGGACGGTCAGCAACGAATCCATCGGCGATTCGCGTGGCCATCGCAGATCCCTCCAACCTCGTCGTGCTCGACGAAATTGCGGTAATCTTGGGCGCCAAAGTCGAACCGCTGGTTGCCCCAGAAATGCGCATCCTCCAACTCCAGCACCGTCTCTACGGGCTGAAGCCGGTTCGAAAAACCCTGATTCGAGAAGGGCTCCAACAGCTCAGGAGCACAGCACACGCTGGCCCAGACCCTGGCCCCCTGAAGCCAGAATCGCCATCGGGCGTCCCGGGAGCGGCCGCGGGTAGGACTGGAGCGGCCCCCGAAACCCGGGCCAAGGAGGGCGCGCTAGCAGGGGACCGTGCCCGGGCGCTCCAGCAGCTCCTGAGAGGCAGAAGGGGCGCCGGGCCAGCGCTGCGAAACGCCGCCCCCATCGAAGGCTCGTGCCGAAGCGAACCGACAGACGGTCCGCAACAACCAAGTCCACTGGGTGCGCCCGGGAAACCACCGCGAGCGAACCTGTGCGCCCCCCCCAACGGAACGCCGCCGGGCTCAATAACCGCGAACCGCCCGGCGGCACCGCACGTCGAACCTCGACTACGTCGATCTGGTCCAGCAAGCCCGATAGCCCATACCCCTCACCGACGAGGTACCCCGAATACAGGGGCAGGGGACACGTCCTCACACCAGAACCGCGAGGATCGCCTGCCCGCCACCATCCAAACCGTCGCTTCGGCCATCCCCCCGGGGGGTAGCGCACCCACTTTGGTCTCTGCGCGCGACGCAGTCGACACCTCCTCTGATGCTGCCCTGGCCGCCCTCAAGCAGTGGGGGCGAGAGCCACTCGAGCCCGCCATCTTGTCCGCGAATGCTAGGGGCCTAGAACCGACTCTGTCGGAGAATCCGTCATCCTCAATGGCCGTGTCGAGCGAAGGCGCCGGGCCGCGGCTCTCCAAGCGGCGGCGCCCGGCGACGGAGCACATCGCGCTTCCCAAGGGCCTGCGGCTGCTCCCCCAAGCTCAGACGCCGCTTTGCCCTCCGGAGCTCGCGAATCTCGCCGAAGACGACGCCGGGGCGCTACTGGCAGGGATGCTACCCCCATCGCCACCGGCGGCTGAGTCATGCGCCCTCCCCCAAGAACCCGTCACTAGAGACATTGGCTCCGCCGGGATGGCAACGGACGAAGTCCTCGTCGGCGCCCGGGCCCGCGCCCCGGCCCCCGCCCGCGCCGCGACCAGCAAAGCCGAACGAACTCCGACCATTCCCGCTTCGCCCCGGCCCCGGTCCCGTGTCGGGACCGATCCTCGTCCGCCCGCCGGAGCGAACCCAAAACGAGATGGGAGCGTCCCGGGATCGCCAAACATCGTCTCGAGCAGGGCTTCCGATATCCCGCCAGCAGCACTCCTCGGCAGAGCGGTCGAGCGTCTCGGGCGCTCAACGACCAAGGAGGAGGTGGCATCTGCCGTTGCCGAGTTCACAGCTTCGGCCTTCGGCACTGGGCTGCTGCTCATCGTGAAGGGCGACGTTGCCCTGGGCTGGAGAGGCTGCTCCAAACACCTCGACCCAGTGATCGTCGAGGCAGTGATGATACCGCTGGCCTGCACCTCGGTGTTCCAAACGGTGACTCGGACGGGAAAGGCCTATCGAGGAGCAGTGCCCACAGAAGGCGGAGCGATCGTAGAACGCGTCTGGAAACTCCTCAACGCCGGAAAGCCGGAGGAGATCCTACTAGCCCCGGTCACCCTGAGATCACGCGTGGTGAATCTCATCTACACCCAGTCCGTTCCCGGCCGCGCTCTGCCCATCACGGCAGAGGCCGACATCCTCCAACTCGCCGTGGCGGCGTCGCACGCCTTCCAGAACTTGATCCTCCAGCGCTCCGGATGAAACGGTAGACGCATTCGACGAACTCGAAGACCTAGACGAGTTCCTGAGAACCACCATTCCATGCTCCGGGTGAAACGGAAAACGCATCGGGCAGGGACAAGGGAACCGACAGAGTGGTATGCGTTCACGGCCCCAGAATACCCGCTGCGCAAGCCGCCTCGCCCACGAGGCGCACCGAGAACCGGAGCGGAGCGTACGCGGGTACGTGAGCACCGAACCACAGGCGCCCCCCCGTATGCGAGGTGGATCGCGCAGCGTGCTAGCAGGTTGGAAGGCGTGAACGAATACACAGGGTGTGTTGGGTCAGGGCCACTGTTCGCGATCGAGGAGCCGCATCTGGACCGCCTCCGCCACATGATCCGCCCCGATACGTTCGGCACCCTCGATGTCCGCGATGGTTCGAGCGACCCTAAGCACCTTGAGGTAGGCTCGTGCGCTGAGGCCAAGTCGCTCCAAGGCTGTGGTCAGCAGCCGACGCGCCTCGCCTCCAAGCTCTCCGACCTTGCGCAGGTCCTTGGCGCTCAGCTGCGCGTTCGCCTGCCTCGAAGTCTCGCCGCCTGATTGCCGCGCTCGCTGGATTTCCCAGGCTTCCGCAACCCTGGACCGAACGACCTCGGAGGATTCACACTCGATGCGGGATGTGAGCTGTGTCACCTCGACCGGCGGGACTGCAATGTGCAGGTCTAGCCGGTCCACTAGCGGCCCCGAGAGACGAGCCCGATAGCGACGACGACCGAGCTCCGAGCACTCACATTGTCTACTCGGATGTCCACGAAACCCACAGGGACAAGGGTTCACGGCCGCCACCACGAGCGGCGCCGCAGGAAACCATGCCCGGGCACGAGCCCGAGCAATGCAAACGTGACCATCCTCGAGCGGCTGGCGAAGTGCCTCGAGTGCCCCCCTCCGAAACTCGGCGAGCTCGTCGAGAAACAGTACCCCGTGGTGTGCCAGACTGATTTCGCCAGGACGGGGTGTATCACCGCCGCCCACCAGACCGGCTTCGCTCACAGAGTGATGCGGTGAACGGAACGGACGCTCACTGACCACTCCGCGGTCCGCGTCCACGAGCCCGGCCACGCTGTGGATCGCGGTCACGTCGATTGCCTCGTCGAAACTCAGCGGAGGCAGCAACGTCGGCAGTATGCGTGCCAGCATCGTCTTGCCCGAACCGGGCGGCCCAAGAAAGAGCAGATTGTGGCGACCGGCCGCAGAGACCTCGAGTGCCCGACGCGCTCCTGCCTGTCCCCGAACCTCGGACAGATCGAGCTGAGCGCAGCCTCCAGTCGGGCGAAACTCAGTTCGAACTGCGAAGGGTAGAGTCTCCGAGCCGACCAAGTGCCGCCAAATCCCAGAGATGTCGCTCGCAATGGCGCTGCGCACGGTGTCCACCAACCCGGCTTCGGCAGCGTTGCCTCGCGGCACGATGGCATCGCGTATCCCGCGCCCAGCTGCCCCGCGAAGCTGCGGGAGAACTCCGCGAACGGGCTGGACTTGGCCGTCGAGCGATAGCTCTCCGAGAAGCAGAATACCATCCACGCGCTCGGGCTCGATTCGGCCGATCGCAGCCAGCACGCCAACCGCCAGAGCGACATCCAGCGCTGCCCCGCTCTTGCGCAGCTCGGCCGGAGCGAGGTTCACCGTCAGAGAGTACTCATCCAGCAGAACCCCCAGCCGAGCCAGAGCTCCTGCCACCCGCACCCGAGCCTCCCGAACCGCTGCCTCGGCAAGTCCCACCATCCTGAAGGAAGACGGGCCCCGGCTGCAGCAGACCTCGACATGCACAGGATGAGAATCGAGTCCCACGAGGGCGCTCGCGCGTGCTCGAGCGAGCCCTATAGGGCGACCGCTGATGGCTGTAGCTGGTGCTTGAGCGACCATGCGAGACGGAGAGCATGGCGCGTGCCAACGTGGCACCGAGTGAGATCCCCGGTGGAAATGGCCCGGCACCGGGGTCGGAGCCCTGTCCGCAAGCTGGCACGTGGTAGCCAGGTTGCCAGGCTGCGGCCATCCTCGAGTCGGGATGGGTTGGTTCACCTCTGGCCGAGAGCGGCTCTCCTCGCGTCAGCCACGGTGGGGCTCCTCGGGTCAAGAACCTGGCGCTTGTGAAGGGAGAGGAGTAGGTTATGATTACCCCCCCTGTTCGGGCGAAGGGAGACCATGATGAGGTTGATCAGCGGAGTAACATTCATCGGGCTCGTGAGTCTTCTGGGAGTCGCAGTCATGGGTTGCGCCAGTAGTTCCAAACCGGCAGAAACCCCGTCCACGGCTGCCGCTGAGGAGAGCGCACCTCCTCGGGAGCCTGCGCTCCAAGGTGATTTCGAAGCCTCGATGGAGTTCGGTGACGGTGAAGCGGAACCGGAAAATGAGGAAGGGCGGGAGGAGTATATCCCCCCGCCCACACAAACCTATAGCCCTGCTGCCAAGCTGAAGAGCCGAGACGCGGGCAGCAAGTAGTCGCGCCGGGCGAAGGGATCAGCCCCCCGCCAGCCGCCGGGAACTGATGGCGGGCTCCACTTCGCGCAAGCCGAGCAGCTCGCCCAGTTCCCCGCTTCCTAGCACCCCGAGCGCGCCGTGTGCGCTGCTCTCCTCGTCGAATTCCTCTTCTTCGTCGGAGTCGGCGTCCCAGGTCGCGAGCAGCAGGGGCACCGGTGCCGCCATATGATTCCCCGTGAGCGATGAGGTTCCGTGATCTGCGCACACCACGACGCGCAGCTTGCCACTGAGGTCGGTGTTGCGCGCCAGAAAGCGTCCAAGCGCAGCATCCACCGCGCCAATGAACGCCCGCTTCTCGAGCGGCCGCCTATCATGCGCGGCGATGTCCGATCCTTTGATGTGAACGACGACGAAGTCCTGCTCATCCAGCAGCTCATCAGCCGACAGGAACTTGGCATCGAGGTCGGTATCGAGATTCCCGGTCATGCGCGCGGAGGTCGCGGTCTGTAGTCCCACGTAGCGTGCGACACCGAGCGCCGTAGGGCATGCCGCGACCATGGCGCCGAGCCACTGCTCGGGGCGGTGACGTTCGCGCCACATCCCAGCGCCACGAGTAATGATGGCGTCCGCGGGGAGAGCCCCCTGGGAGATCCGCTCGCTGTTCAAGGGGTGGTCCTCCAGCCTTCGGCGAGCCACCGCCAGCAGCTCGCGCAAGGCGTCTGCCGTTCGTGCCGCTTCAGGCGAGTCATCCAGCGGGTGGGGATCCAGGAAGCGCTGGACCACCGCACCCTCTCCGGGATCCGAATCGGAGACCGCCGACGAGAGGCCGTGCCCCCCCAGCACGACCAGAACGCGGTGCTCATGTCCTGGGTAGATCCGGCCCACAATGCCCCCAGTAAGGTGAACCTCCCGAAGGTCGGCCAGAAGATCATTCACCCCAGCTCGGACCCGCCCAGCGCGGCGATCCAAAATCGCGCCATCCGCCTGCATGGTGGCCAGATTGCCACGAAACGCCACAGCGCCGGAGGGAATGACCCGCCCTTGGCCCATTGCTTCGAGCAGGCCGCGCCCAACCTTGGAAGCCTCATCGGCCGCTCCAAGGAGCGCCATGATCCCGTCGTTAGTCGACGGGATTTTCTGCCCCGCTCTTGCCGTGATGATCTGCCCCTGGCCGCCAACGGCCGCAAGGCGCATGAGATTGGGCTTGTGTGCGGCCTCGAGCGGCGTCTTTCCGCCCAGAGCAGGATTGGGCTCGTCTCCGAGCCCGTCGAGAATGAGCATGAGCGTGGGGACGCCCTCTTTCCGGAAGGGCATCACCGGCTGGGGACGGATCGGCGCGACGCGCTCTCCCACGTCCAGCTCCCGACACAGGAAGTCCACCGCAGCGCTGAGCGTCTTGGCGCGCGACGTGGTCGGCAGAACCACGACCTCAGTCTCCTCCGCTTTGCGAAGCAGGTGATCGTGAATCCACCGCACGGACTGGAAAGCCTCGAGGTAAGTGGCCGCCGTGCGCTGTTTCTGTAGCTTGGAGCGCTCTGGGAAGCGCTGTCGATGCACCTTCTCGTCGGGCACTGCGAGGATGAAACCAGCCACACGGGCTTCGGCGTCGCTGGGCAGATACTGCGAGAACGGTGGCGTGATGTGCGTTCCCTCGATGATGATATGGGTATTCTCCAGAAGTGCCCGACGAATCACGGCCTTGATCCCGACCGCAACTTGCGCCGACTGCTGCTGAAAGCCGGCTAGCGCGCGCTCGCGCGGGTTGCTCAAGACTTGCCCCCCCACCACCATGCCTCGAAAAGAGTGATCGTGAAGCCCCGGTACCAGATCCGCCGAGAGAACTGTGCGCATGGTCTCGCGAATGAGATCTGTGCTGGTCACCCAGACGATTCCCAGTCGGTAGCCAAGCTCCATCGCCAGCGTGCTCTTGCCGCTCCCAGTCCCCCCGCCGATGAGGAGGACGATCGGCGTCGGCGACCGCGCGACCCAATCGGTGAGTCGATACCGCCGGGCGTAGCCTTCGCCATGCTCGGCTTCGACAATCCGTGCCACCTCGGCACGGACGAGTTCGTCCGAGAGCACATCCTGCTCCTGTGCCCTCACCCAGTGCTCGAGCATCCGTACTATGCCCATGGCAGCCTCGAGCGGGAGGCCGCACGTATCGAGATCACGCAGGACGACGCCCCGAGAGAACGGGAAACACCCGTGCTCGGTCTGGATCATCGGCACGTCCTCGGGTGGCTCCTCTGCCCGAACCTGTGCCGCACGTTCCGGCCCGAGGTGCTCCCGCATGAGCCGCTCGATTCGCGCGTTCAGCTTGTCAGCCTTGATGGACTCCCGCCCTTCGATGCTCTCCCTGACAGCCCGGGCAATGTCCTGAGCCTCCTGCATCCGTAGCCCGCGGTTCAGCAGGCTCGCAGTGACGAGCCCGGTTTGGAACCGGTGCTTCCCGGTGGGGCCGATGACGATGGGAGGCTTGGTACGCTTCTCTTTCCTTGCCACGCGCACGGAAGCTACCCTAGCAGCGACGCGACGGGCAGGGGGTCTTGTCACGAATGTGTCACGCCGTTGTCACGGCCCACCACTAGCTTCTCTCGTGAACCAGAGACTCGACCGAACGCTGGGCAACTCCCACCCTACTGAACGCCGTGGGAGCGAGGACGGAAGACCAGACTTCGACTCCGGCAACCAAGCTGCACCTTCAGAACAGGGAAACACCCGTGAAGACAAGAGATTTCAGCATTCTTCTCGTCGGATCCATCGCCACCTTGGGACTGGTAGCGTGCTCGCGGAGCACCTCGCAGAACAGGCAGAAGGAACAGGCCTCATCCTCCTCCCCCGCCGCGGAAAAGGCCGCCGCGCCAGACGGCGCAGGCGACCGGACGGTCCTTCAGAACAAGGGGTCAGATACCCTCGTCAACGTCGCCCAAGCCTGGGCGGAGGCCTACAAGAAGGTCAATCCCAAGATCGCCATTGCGGTGACAGGTGGCGGGTCGGGTGTCGGCATCTCGTCCCTCCTGAATGGCACGGTGGATATCGCCAACTCGAGCCGCGCCGTCAAGCCAAAGGAGCTCGAGACGGCTAAAGCCAAGGGAGTGACCCCCAAGGAGCATCTCGTTGGATACGATGCGCTGGCGGTCTTCGTGCACAAGAGCAACCCGAAGCAGGAGTTCTCGCTCGAGGAGCTCAAGGCCATCTACGCAGAGGGCGGCAAGTACGAGAAGTGGAGCCAGCTCGGAGTCAAGATCCCGGGCTGCGGCAGCGACGAGATCGTCCGCGTCAGCCGGCAGAACAACTCCGGAACCTACGCTTACTTCAAAGAGGCCGTCATTGGCGAGGACGGCGAGTACAGGCTCGGCTCACGGGATATGCACGGTTCGAAGGACGTCGTAGACCTCGTGGAGAAGACCCCCTGCGCGATCGGATACAGTGGGCTCGCCTATGCGACCCCGCACATCGGCGTCCCCTGTGTCAAGAAGGGCACCGATCAACCCTGTGTCACACCAACCGAGGAGTCGGCCATGGACGGCAGTTATCCCATCGCTCGGCCGCTCTTCATGTACACCCCAGGAGAACCCCAGGGCGCCGCCAAGACCTACCTCGATTGGATCATGAGCGAAGACGCCCAGTGTATCATCATGAAGCTGGGCTACTCACCGATCCGGAAGCTGACGTGCAAGTAGCCTCAGCAGGGCTGCCGGAACATGCAGAACAGCGCCCCCACCGCTCGCTGATCCGCCGTACAGGCAGCAGGCCGACGGCAGCCGCTCCACAAAAAGCAGGAGATCCAGATGACACTGTATGAACAAAGGCTGGCCAGGGACAAGGACGAGATACGGCGACGCGTGTCCGAAGTCGGCGTTCGGGTGGGCCAAGCGGTGCAGGTGGCGGTCGACGCTCTGCTGGCACACGACGAGGCGGCGTGCTCACGGGTGGTCCTCGGGGACCTGCCGATCAACCGAGAAATTCGCGCGATCGACAAGCTCTGCCATGCCTTCGTCGCTCGGCATCTACCCTCCGCAGGACACCTGCGCTTCGTTTCTTCCGTCTTCCAAATGAACGTGGCCCTGGAAAGGATCGGAGACTACGCGGCAACCATCGCGCGCGAAGGAGTACAGATATCCAGTCCACCGCCAGCCCCCATTGCGGACCAGATGAGGCATCTAGCCAAGGACTCTTGCAGCGTGCTGGCCAAGGCGATGGCAGCTTTCTCCGCTCGCGACGAAGAGCTCGCCCGGCGCACGAAACCGGCCACCAAAGGGCTCGAGGCGATCTACGCCAAGGCCTTCGACGACCTGGTCGCCCAGGGTAACGTCATGCCAACGGTCGACCTGTTTGCCTTACTAACGGTCTTCCATCGTCTAGGCCGCGTCAGCGACCAAGCCAAGAACCTCTGTGAGGACACGCTCTTCGAGCTGACTGGAGAGACCAAGCCGCCGAAGCGTTATCGAATCCTATTCGTCGACGCCCGGGGGACGCTGGTTTCCCCGCTCGCAGTAGCGCTCGCTCGCCGGGCGTTTCCGGAGAGCGGCGAGTACGGCGCGGTTGGCTTCAATGCTGGGAGCGCCCTTGCGCCCGAGCTCGAGCGAATCGCGGGCAGCCTGGGACTCGACCTCGGTGGGTTGGCTCCCCGAACCCTTGACTCCAACCTCGAAACACTGAGCGCCTACCACGTGATCGTCTGTCTCTCGTCCGAAGCGCGACGCGCCATCCCCAAGGTCCCGTACAACTCCGCGATCCTCGTTTGGGAGCTCCCTCCATGGTCCGAGGGGCCAGCAGAGGAGCTCCAGCAGCGGTTGAGCGACCTTGGCCACTTCCTGAGCTCCGAGATCCATGGGCTGATAGTCACACTGCGGGGCGAGCAGGCGAGCTAGCAAACTGAGGCCCCACTATGGTTATGAACGACCCCGCATTCCCCCGCGACCGGGAAGAGCCTCTCGACCGCCGTGACGGAGCTTGGCTCGTCGACAAGACCGTCGCCGTCCTCGTGTTCGTTGGCGGAATCTCGGCGATTCTCTTCATCCTTGGCATCTTCGTCTTCGTGGCCCGTGAAGGCTTCGGGTTCATCCTTCACGGGTTCGACGCGGCTGAGTTCTTCGGGAGTCCCAACTGGCGACCGACCTCCGATCGGAATCCGACTTACGGCTCACTGGCACTCATCGTCGGCACGGCAAGCGTCACGGGCCTGGCCATGGTGGTGGCCGTCCCCTTTTCACTCGGAGCCGCCCTCTACATCTCGGAATTCGCGACTGGCCGCACCAAGGAGGTCCTCAAGATCCTTGTGGAGCTCCTGGCTGCGATCCCGTCCGTCGTCTGGGGCTTCATCGGCCTTGCCATCATGAACCCCCTCATCATCGACACCTTCGACGTCCCCGTTGGCCTCGGAATCCTCAATTCCGGCGTGATTCTCGGACTCATGGCCGCGCCCATCATGACGACGATCGCCGAGGATGCTCTCAAGGCCGTTCCCGATGGCTACCGCGAGGCGGCCGAAGCCCTGGGGGCCACGCGGTGGCAGATCGCCGTCCGAGTGGTGCTGCCTGCGGCGAAACACGGGCTGGTGGCTGCAGTGCTGCTCGGCGTAGGACGCGGCTTTGGGGAGACGATGGCAGTTCTCATGGCGAGCGGTCATGCCATCAATCTGCCAACGAGCGTGTTTGACTCCGTTCGCGCTCTCACCGCGACGATCGCGGCCGAGCTGGGCGAGACCGCGGTCGGCTCCGAGCACTATCAAGCCCTCTTCGCGCTCGGCATTCTCCTCTTCATCGTGACCTTCGCCATCAATCTCACCGCTGACATCCTGGTTCGGCGTGTACGGAGCTCCTGATGTTCGAGCCCACCACCCTCAACCGACGCAACAGCCAAGTCCAAACCCTCGCACGGATTCTGCTCCTCCTGACGACAGGCTTGCTCGTTTTGCCGGTCCTCCTCATCCTCGGAACCCTGGTGGTCAAGGGTGCGCCGGTCCTGTCTTGGGCGTTCATGACGACGGAGCCAGTCAACGGAATGCGGGAGGGGGGGATCTTCCCGGCGTTCCTCGGTACGATCTGGCTGGTGGGCGTCGCGTTGGCCGTCTCGGTCCCGATTGGAGTTGCCGCAGCCGTCTACCTGAGTGAATACGCCGCGGACAACTGGCTAACTCGAGCCATCAACCTGGCCATCATCAACCTCGCCGGAGTTCCCTCCATCGTCCACGCCCTATTCGGAGTCGGGGCCTTCGTCATATTCTTCCGCTTCGGCACCAGCATTCTGGCCGCCAGCTGTACCCTCGCGGTGATGACTCTGCCCGTGGTGATCGTGGCAACCCGGGAGTCGCTCCAAGCGGTACCTCGCGCCTTCCGCGAGGCCTGCTGGAATATGGGGGCGACGCGCTGGCAAACGATACGCAAGGTGGTACTCCCCAATTCCATTAGCGGCATTCTCACCGGGGTCATCCTCGAGGTGTCGCGCACGACCGGGGAGACAGCCCCCATCATGTTCACTGGGGCGGCCTTCTTCCTGCCGTTCTTGCCCGAGAGCGTCTTCGACCAAACCATGGCGATGTCGCTACATCTCTTCGTCGTGGCGACGCAGGTCCCCAACGTACCGGAGGCACTACCGTTCGGGGTGGCGCTGGTTCTGGTCGGCATGGTGCTGACCATGAACGCCGCTTCCGTCGCGTTCCGAATGTACCTAAGAGGAAAGAAGAAGTGGTAGCACAGCGCCCCACCTCGGCATCGAATGCGGAAGTCTCGGTTCGAGCGCTCTCCGTTCGCTATGGGACCAAGACCGTGCTCTCTGGTGTCAGCCTCGACATCCAGGAGCGAGAGATCTTCGGGATCATCGGGCCAGCCAACAGCGGGAAGACCTCGTTCCTCCGAGTGCTGAACCGCATGGATGAGCTCACGACTGGGATGAGCTTCGAGGGAGAAGTCAAGATCGGGGGCAAGGACGTCACGACCTGGAGGAATCTCTACGCGCTCCGCCGTCGCATCGGAGTAGTCTTTCCTTTGCCGGTTGGTTTGCCCCTCAGCGTTTATGACAATGTCGCGCTGGCGCCCAGACTCGCCGGCGTATCCCAGAAGGCCGAACTGGACGCGATCGTGGAGCAGTCGCTGCGCCGCGCCGCCCT
>CAYRKE010000003.1:115642-127630 GCA_964424695.1 uncultured Polyangiaceae bacterium | reverse complement strand
AGCGCAAGCGTCCGCTCGAGACTGTGCTACGCAAGGTCGTTCGCGAGGAGTTGAAGCGCGCCTCCTCTCGCTGAGCGCTAGCCGCCCAACAAGGGGTTGCAGCCGGCAGCTTCCCGGGTGAAAGGTGGTTCCGCTCGGGCGTGATCGACTACCACGCCCGACTTGCCGTCTTTCGGGTCTGGGCGTAGCCTGGTGGGCTGCGGCAGAACGCCAAATCCGTTAGCCAGTTCGGTGCCTCGATGTTGATTCGCCAAGCCGACGATGAAGCCCTTGCGATCTCCGTAATTCGAGCGGCCCGTGGCTTGCGACGGTACGGACGAAGTCGCGTTGTTCTTCGCGAGGCAGCAGGGGCTAGCCTCGGGAGGCGCTGTGGTCAGCTTCTGGAGTCTCTCGTTGCTCGATCCGCGGTCGGCGGATCGCTTACGTCTCTGGGGCGCGCCCACGCACGCCTGACGCGGGCGGGGAGCACCAATCTGCGCGCTACTTCGCGCGTCCGCTTCTCGCGGCAGAGGTCCCGCTCCACTGGGTGGGTGGGGGCGAGCATCACTCGGTGCTCCCGCGCGAAATCGCCCACAGAAGCGTTGCCAGAGCGGCGCACATGGTAAAGAGGTTGTTCCTTGAGCGCCTGTTCTTGCGGCCGAACGCGCAGCTAGCCCAAGACACGTTCCCTGGGTCGCTGCGCTTTGTCCACTGCCTCGACATCGTGTTCGACACCGCCGTCACATTCTTCGTTGGCGAAAACGGCTCGGGCAAGTCCACCCTAATCGAGGCCATCGCCGCACTGTGCGACCTTCCCGTTACTGGCGGTGGCCGGAACGAACTGGCATCCTGCCACTCCCGCAGTGAGCTAGCAGCCCATCTTCGGGCAGCCTTCAGGCGCAAGCCGCGCGACGCATACTTTTTCCGCGCGGAATTCCAAGACCAATTCGCCAACCTACTGGAGGCGCGGCATGCTGATCCTGACTTCGGTGGCGACCCCTACGCGCGGTACGGCGGTCGTTCTCTCCACGCTCGGTCCCACGGCGAGGCATTTCTGGAGATATTCACATCCTGGATGCAGCCCGGTGTCATCGTTATGGACGAACCAGAGGCTGCACTCTCCCCGCAGCGACAGTTGACGGTACTCGCACAGATGGCGGCACTCACCCGCGGTGGCGAGGCGCAGTTCATCATCGCAACTCACTCACCGATTCTCCTCACCTTTCCGGGAGCGAAGCTCCTTTCTCTTGATAGTGACCGTATTGAGCCCACGCGGCTCGAAGATACCGCCCACTATCAGATCACGCGGGGAATCCTTGAGCATCCGGAGCGCTACTGGCGCCACCTCCTTCGCGAGGACGACACTGGCTAACGGGCTTGCACCTGGCGGCCTTCTGACGGATGAGGACGTCGAGACCGAAGTCACGAACCTTCGACTCTGAGGCCTCGCTCATTCGGCTGAATCGCGTGCCAGACGGTCGAGTTCGTCGCTATCGAACAGATCAAGACACTTCATCGTGTTGTAGTTGCTCTTCACCGACCCGGTGTATTCGCGCTTGAGATAGCTGCCGGCGAGTGCGTCGACCTTCTCATAGACCTCTATTTCTGCGGTCCCCATTTCGAGGTATGCGGCGGCTGTCTTCGCCGCATCGTCACCCGCTGGACTGTCGGCACTGGCCTTAGCAAGGCACCTGGACAGTGCCCACTTCTTGAGTAGCGCCGCCTGCGGATTCTCTGCCGAACCGACAGACCCTGAGCCGCACGCGATACACTGAACCAGGCCGATGACCAAACCAAGGTGGCGGGTCGTCAATGAAGACTCCAGAGAGCGGCGACCTCGGGAATGAACGTGCCGTTGTCTGGATCAGCTAGAAGATGGCACGTGTCCGAACAGGTCACACCGTTCCAGAGTGTGACGTGCCCCCGTGCGTTGGACCATCCGCTCCCCTTCACAACGATCAGCCCCTTTAGACCCGCAAAGTCGCATGTCTTTGGAGAGTTCGCCGTCTTGTCGGGCACTCCGAAGGTCGTTTCCAGAAATGACATCATGTCGTTGACTCGGTACATGTACCATTTCTTATCGGCGCCGCTGACGACGGCGTAGCCTGTCCGGGGAATGGGAACGCCGGTGTAGTTCAGAACGTAGCTCATTCGTATTGGACAAGCGTTCTGGAAGATGCCGCCCTTGATGTTCTGTTCGACTTTGCCCCCAATCTTCTTCCCGACGTCAGCAACGGAAACGTTGACCTCGGAGAACTTTGCCCATGCGTCGCCAAAGGAAGGTCGAATGTGTGCCATCAGCAGCAGAGAATTCCATCAAGCGAGGTGCCCCGTCAACCGGCGCCCGCAATCCGATCATTCTTCGGCACTTCGTGCGGCCAGATCCAAGCGTCGGGCATGCCCGGGACCTTCGCGAGAACGTTGCGGCGTGCACAGGCAGGTGCCGCATGACGATCTAGCGTTTTTGCGGCGGCGGGGCGCGGGGAACCTCGTTCTCCGCGCGGAGACCGGCGTTAAAACGCTTGTTCAACGAGGCCGAGGTAGGACTCGAAAGCCGCGGTAGCCGTCAGGTTTGCCCTCGGGGATTTCACCGTCACGGAGTGGCGTCGGGATGGCGCAGAGAACGGTGCGATGCCCACTGGAATGGTGGCGATGCGGGCGAGTTCGGCTACTGGCGCGAGGGCCGGGATGGATTCGGCGCCTGCGAACACACCTCCACCGTTCCTCGGTGGCTGGAGTCTTGCACACGGTCAATGGCGGGCCGACACCCGCTGAACCGGGCACATGTACGTCGGCACGCATTCACCCGATGAATTGATGCGTATTCAGCGCACCCTCGGGTGCGAATGGAGTTGGTCTACGCTCGACGAGTAGGATCTCGGTCTCGCCGAGGCCTGCAGCCCGCGCCGCCGCGGAGCTCCGTCATCAAGCTTCACCTGCCGCGGCACCAGGCTTGCGCCAACTGCGAGTCATGGGCCACTTCTTGCTTGCGGCCGCCGTCCGTGCGCCAGCTCCTGAAGTTTCCATTGCCCTCGTGCGTTACTACGGTCTACACCCGCCAAGTGGGCGTCGCCTGCGCAGGTGTTGACAACGGATTGGCGGGGGAATGCGGAATGCACGGCCGTAGCCGAACGTTTCCTTCGCTGGACCCATGAGCACAAATATTCGGCGAAAGTTGAGGTTATCTGTTGGGGTGGTGGGCTGCTTGATTGCATCGTTCGTGGTCCTAAGAGTCCTCTTCCCTGGACGCCAGTTTGGACTCGCATTCACCATTGCCACTGGCATCGGACGGCGAGCCTTGCAGACACAAATCGACACGCTGGAGGAGAAGGCGATCCAGAAGCGGATCTTCACAGAGGAAGAGCGTGATTTCCTCATCGACTTCTACTCCACGCTAGCAACTGGTGCGAAGCTCACCGTTGTCGTGCGCCAGACTGGGAACATGATGAATCACTACCTCTCCTCATCAGGCACACCATTCCGACTTGAGCCGGAGATATTCACCCAGAACCGCAAGGTGCAGACACAAATCCAACTCCTGCGTCGTCGCGCAAGTCGAGAAACCTGTCACTCAGGCCAGCACTACTCGTCGGATACCTTCTACATGCCTGACCGCAGCAATATCGATTCCGTCTTCGGGTTGTACTACGGTACGGCATATTGAGGGCAGGCTGCCCGCAATCGAGCCACAAACGCGTCAAGCTCAGCCTTTGAACCAGACGGACCGGGGCCGCGAGAACTCGCTGTTGCCTGCACCGTGCCGAGTGAAACTGTTGGCCTTGACTGCGTCTTGGTCGTCGGCTCCAACTGCAACGCACGGTGGTGAGCGCAGGCCACGCAACTCAAAGCAAGGATGACAAGCCGCCCTGCCGGCACGTCGCGGTTAGTGGGGTGCCCTTGATCTGGCATGTGAGAGTCGTAGAAACCATGCCTCATCTGCGTCCACCGGCACTCGACCTAAGCACATTTTCGGAGGTCGGCCACCGGCTCGTGCGCAAATTCCAGAACATTGGCGTCGAGCATAATACCCTGCGCATGCGCAGCTCTGGTTTGCAGCTGGCGGTCTTGTTTTCTGCTGGATCGATGCTCAGCGCCGGCCGCGGCTTCGCCGCAACTATGTGGCGGGCGCTGGTTGTGGCAGCGTGAGTCTTCATGCAAGCTTGATGCGGCCGCAGGTGAAGCCCAACCGTTAGCTGGACTCAACCAAGACCATGTTGAAGCTTGAACCGATAGAAGTACGTCAGTGCGGGACAGGCGGACCGACTCTGGTTGTTCTGCACGGGGGACCCGGCGCACCCGGCTCAGCGCACGGTCTTGCCCAATCACTTGCTGACAAGTTTGTTGTCCTCGAGCCAATACAGCGCCGATCGGGCCAGGTGTCCATGACCGTAGCCCAACATGTTGAAGATCTTCGCGCTGTCATGCCAGTGCCCGCCACCATCGTCGGTTGGTCTTGGGGAGCAATGCTCGGTCTCTCGTTCGCTGCTTCGTATCCAGATCACGTCAACGGGCTCGTCCTCGTTGGCTGCGGCACTTACGACGAAAGTTCACGGAAGTTCTTTCGCGCTGAAGTGAAAAGGGCTCTCGGGCCCTGTGGAGTGCGCCGCATTGCCGACCTAGAGATCGAGCTAGCCGGTCAAACCGAGTCCGATGCACGCAATCGAATTCTGGACGAGTTGGGGCGGCTCTATATGACAGCTGAAACCTACGAACCACTCGACATCCAAGATGACGACGTTGATCACCTACCTGCGGACGCGCTCGGGCACAACGAAACTTGGAATGACGTTCTGCGGTTGCAGCGCGAGGGGGTGGAGCCCGCCAGATTCACCCGGATATCAGCGCCGGTATTGATGATCCACGGCGCGGTTGATCCGCACCCGGGACCGGTGACTCGCGAACTGCTTCGGGCATTCATTCCAGGACTTGAGTACGTCGAGATTGAACGATGTGGGCATGAGCCGTGGCGTGAGCGGTACGCAAGGGCTCGATTCATTCGCACCGTCCAGACCTGGTGTAACGCACTCAATCGTAGATGACAGGACGAGACGCCGACTAACGATCCAGCATCTTCAGTCGACGCAGGACGCTCGTAGGCCACTTCCGATCCCCGCAAACCGTGCCACGAGCTTTGTGGGAGCGCGGTTGCCGTTGGTCACGACGGCTACCGCGCAGCCCGTCGTTGGGTCAGCCCATGCGAGGGTACTGAAGTTGCCTGCGTGTCCGTAGCATGCGCTGGTGCGCCACCAACCATAGGCATGCGGCCAGAATGAGCATGCGCACGTGAATTGAGGGAAATCGGCGCAAGTGCTTAGAGGGACGCTGGTGCCGGTCGCGCTCAGAAGATGTCGTCGGGTACCGGGTCGTGCTCGAGGATCTGGTGGATGGTCGCCGAGGAGAGGTGGAGCGGCTCGCGAAGCCCTGCGGGGCGGGTGGTGACGAGGTGGGCAGTGACGACAGGCGGGGGAATGTCGCTGAGGGAGTCGAGGGCCATTTCGTCGACGGCCGGGGTTTCATCCGCGGGGTGAGTTCCGCGGCGGCGAGGGTGGTGTCGACTCTCGGCCGGTCTCCAGGCGAGTTGCTGAGGGGAGGGTGGAGGGCAAATGAGCGTCCAACCAGATTGGAGTACAGGAAGCAGGAGTTCGACGGTCGAGGATTGGCACAGCGGCCGGGTCGAAGTTGATGGAGGCGCGGATTACGACGAGTCACGTGGGAGAACCGGTCGTAGGATCACGATGGTCGAGAGGTGGAGGCCTCCGAAGCTCATCGTCGAAGCCGTTGGATCTGTCCCTCGTTGCATCGCCCCTCGCTAAGGATTGGGTGATCCCAACGGGTGGACCCCGCACATGAGATTGGTTGCCATGACATCGTCCGAACTCCTTGGGCGTCCCCGGAAGAGGGCCGAAGGTTGGCTGTCTTCAATCCTTCTCTTCCTGGTTCTGCTCGGGCCTTCGGCCTGCGGCGAGGATGAGGACGGTGCGACCCTCGATGGTGCGGGGCAAGGGGGCGAGTCGGCCAGTGCCGGCGGCAGATCCGATCATGTCGGCGGCCAAATGGGCGAGAGCGGAAGCCCTGAGAGCGAGCCGAGCACCGCGGGATCATCGAGGGACGACGGAGGGCAAGACAACGACGAGGGCGCATCGGGAGGCACACTCGCGAGCGGCAGCGGTGACGCGGGGGATGGTGCCGCCTCTGGTGGGCATTCCGGCAGTGCCTTCGCGACGGGGGGCAGTGACGTGGAGACTACGGGCGGGCGGGCAGCGGGAGGGGCGGCCGCTGCGGGTGGCGAAGGTGGCGTGGGCATCGATGCTGGGGGTGGCCCGGGCGGGGACGATGGGAGCGGGGGAATGGGTCAAAGCCACACGGGTGGGCGGCCCCAAGAGGGTGCGGGCAGCGGCGGGCAGTCCCAGGGCGGTGCGGGCAGCGGCGGGCACGCCGAGGCGAGTGGTGGCAGCGGCGAGACGGCGGGTGGTAGCGCAGGCGGAGGGGCGGTGGTTGACCCCGGCACTGGCGGCACTGATTCCGGCGGGGCCTCGACAGGCACTGGTGGAGTCGCTGGGGACGCTGTGGGTGGCAGCGGTGGGGCAGGCTCTGGCGGTGGACCGGGCGGTGGCAGCGGCGGCACCGGCACCTCCGGGACAGGGGGAGAGACGGGGGGCGGCCCTGGGCAGGACTGCCCGGACAGCTCCGCGCATGTCGGTGATCCGAGCTGGCAGCTCGAGCTCGAGGTGACCGAGGCCGGCACCGCGTTCTGTGGCGCCTACAGCACGGCGCGCACCCTTGAGCAGGACTACGCCGCCAAGGCCAAGCTCATGATCCCAGCCGGCACCTATTCGCTGCCTCAGTGGTCGGGAACCTTCTCGTTCGCGTTGCCCGTATGCTTCGAGTGGGGACCGGGCCTTCCAGGGCCTGCGTTCGTGCCTTCAGGAACGGACGACGCTGAGAAGAGCACCCACTATGGCACAGACATGTACAGCCACTACTTCGGCCAACCCTTGGACTCGTCGGATGCGATACCCTGGGGCTTCTACGGGTGGGTCGAGTACATGAGTAACGAAGGGGTAATCCCGGATCCCGTGGTCGTGGATGGCACGGGGTCTGCCGGGTACAATTTCGCCCTCTGCAGGACCGAGGCGTGCCTCGAGATCGATGACGTCGTCTTCGATGCCTGCAACCCCACGGCGTATGCGCTCGAGAAGGATCGGCTGGTCTTCGACGGCGGTGAGGTGACCTTCTCCACCCGGATCGGGCCCAACCGGATCCCAGGGACGTTCGTGGGTGCAGAAGGCACCCTGGACGGCGACGACTTCGAAGAGACCGAATACTGGCAGCTGATCTATGCACCGGAGCACCACCACTTCGTCAAGAGCTTCGCGGTGCTCTTCGACGCGCCGATCCATGGATCCTGTGGCCTGAAGGCAGAGAACATCGGCGAGCCCGATCTCGTCTCTCTCTCGACGATTGAGTGCGATCTCTCCAGCATCGAGGAGCGGACCATCAGCGATGTTAGCGCCGAGTAGGCCCGCGAGTGATGCGACCAGCAATGGCGGGATTGAGCCTGTCTACGCGCGCCGAGCACCCCCGGGCCATCGAGCTCGCGGGTGGTTGCGAGAATCGTTCGACAGACTCGCAAATGCGTCCGCGCTTCATCACGGTCTAGTAAGCCGCGCAGAGGCCGGCGTTGAAACGCCTGTTGAGCGAACCCGAGTCAGGACTCGCAAGCCGCGTTAGCTGTCAGGTTTGCCCTTGGGGATTTCACCGTCACGGTGTGGCGTCGAGACAGGACAACGGGGGCGGTTGGCTGCTGCCTGACACTCGACGTCATCGAATCGCTGACAAATCCGCGGAGTCGTGGTAGACTCGGCCGAGTATGGAACGTACTGCTGAAGTCTTCTTGAGTTTTGCTGATGCGGACGCAGCAGACGAAGAGTACTACGCCCAGCTTCCTTCCGAGGAGCGCGTCAACATCCTTCTCGAGATGGTTGAGCACTATCGGGAGTTCCATGGCGAAACTGCAGAGCGATTTGAGCGAGTTTGTTGCGTTACTCAACTCTCGAGGGGTTGACTATCTCGTGGTCGGTGGTCACGCCGTAGCCTTCCACGGCCACCCGCGCTTCACCGGCGACATCGACTTCTTCGTACGCCCATCTCACGCGAACGCGGTGAACGTACTACTTGTCCTCATGCTTCTTGTCCTTCCGAATCAGTAACAGCGTGACCACTACGCTCGGAACCCAGACTAACACCCCAAACGCTGTGCAGTTCATCGCTTCCGAAATCCCTTCGGCAAGGATGCGCGCCTTCTGGGAGGGGTCAATGCTCTCTCCTCCGACCGCACCGATGGCTTTGATGATACCGATCATCGTCCCAAGCGCGCCAGCCACTGCCACAAATGCGACGACCACGCTCATGACTTTCGCTGCCACGGATACTGCATCTCGTCGCTGCCAGGTTCGCACGACGAGCCACGCCGTCACTCCCATTCCGATGAGTGGAACCGCGATTCCAACCAGCAGCGCGACACACCCAATCAGTCCTTCTCTTGGCAACATTGCTTCTTTGCCGACTCTACAGAGAAGACGCGCCCCCGCCACCAGAATCAGTCGCGGGTCGATCCCTGGTTCTCCCCGGTCCGGGTACTCCGGCGCGTCTGTGACTTCCAGCTAGCTCGTCAAGCACTGAGCCATCCGTCTCGCGGGCGCTCGCTCGACGTCTTGCCCTGCTGGCCGCATTGTCCACTGCCGCCATCTCTGCAACCCGTGGTCCCAGGTCGCCTCCCTACTAGCTCAGGCTCGCCTTCCGCGAAGACGATTGGCGGATACGCGCGGAAAACGCGGCCGAGGATTTCGCTGTACTCCGCCCAGTACCGTATCTCCTCTTGAAGACGCTGAACTCTGGGGTATCCGTGCCCGGTGTCCAAGGATATCGCACCGCCAAACCCGTTTCCGGAGGAAGACTATGATCGTTTGAGCGAACTGCTCGATCTGTACTCGCCTCTGGATCTCGACGGCGTACTCGGACTACTCCACGCCATTGCAGTTGCACCAAGCGTCCTCCCTGACGAGGCGTGGCTTCGCAAGGTGCTCAGAGGCGACCATGCGTCGGGTGACACTGTCCTCGCCCGCTACTGCATCGAGCTGCTGGTTCGGCTCAAGGCCGAGGTCCAAGACGCAGTCGATCACGGGTTCGGGATAATGCCTGAAGACGACGAGGTTGACGAGTGCGCTGCCTTCGCTACCGGCTACGTCGCTGGCGCCGAGCTTGACCCGCTTTGGCGCAATGACGACGATCGTTGGACGTTCGCATCTGGGATCGCATATCTTGCTGATCGGCTCGACTTGGTGCCGCCGCACACACTGCAGGAAATCGAGCAGCATTTCGCGCCGAACCCCAAAGAGCTCATTCGAGCTCAAATGGGCTCGGTGGTTCGAGCGGCAGCTGAGAGCTTCAAGAAGATTCGCACGGGCAGCCAGGATCGGGGCGCGAGAGTCGACATCCCCGTCAAGGCATCTCGTAGCGACAACGTCAAGACAGCCGAAGCTCGGGATCCGCATGCAGTGCAACGACAAGTTGGCCGCAACGATCCGTGCCCATGTGGTTCGGGCAAGAAGTTCAAACGTTGCTGCATGTCGCGGTGAACGCCCTAGCCCACGCCGCACGGCGAACTCAGGAAGCAGACGGCCCATCTGCCATGATGCTTCTGCTCGACATGAATCTGTCGCCCAAGTGGGCGCCGTTCTTGCATGACGGACACCGCGTTCGAATCTTCGACGGCTCCCGACGCGAGGCCTCGCTGGGCGTGGTATGCGAGCGTCGTGTCAAGAGCATTGATTCGAGGGGCAACCGCTGACGACGTAAAACAAGCGGCCGCGCTTGGCGCCCAGATCGTGCGGCTCCACCACGAGACGAATCCTAAGCGCTTCTTCTGGTTCGACCAGGTTGAAGAGGGGTACGCTGCGTGGCTCACCCAGGAGATCCAGCGACGCGATGCAGTCGTCTTGGTGGCTGAGCTCGATGGGCAGATCGTCGGATACGCGTATGGAGCCATCGAGGCGCGCGATTGGAGCATTTTGGTGGATCGGCACGGCGGGTTTCACGACCTGTGCGTCGCGGCCCACGTGCGTCGCCAGGGGATTGGGCGCCAGCTTGCCGTCGAGATGATCCAGCGGCTCGAAGCACTCGGTGCAGAACGGATTCTGGCCCGCGCCATGGTGCAGAACGAAGCCGCCCAGCGCCTCGTAACCGAGTTGGGGTTCGGGGCGACCATGGTGGAGATGACGCGCACGCGCTCCTGAGGCGTCGCTGGGGTCCAGACGCGGGGCGCTCGGGCTGGTCCGCCTCGCGCGCAGGGGTCAAGGCGTCCGATGAAGGCCGGCTTCCGAGCTCGAAGCCGACCTCTATCGGACTCGGCTCTCAGACGGAGCACATGCAGACGTCATACCCGTAGTCTGAGCTACGACCGCAGTTCACGAACTGTCCATCAACGAAACCACACGCCGTCACGCAATCGATCCGGCCGCATTCGCCCGAGTTGGTGCAAGCAGTGAGAGCATCGTCACTGCACTCGATCGTCGTTGGATCCAGGTTGAGGCAGGACTGCACCGCGGTCTCGTCCTCCATTTCCGTACAACTGAGCTCGCTGATGCAGTCGGAGAACTCGGTTGGATTGACGAGTACCATCGCCAGAGCCCCAAGCTGCTCTCGGCATTCCCGCGTGTCGGAGAGCGAGAGCGTCACACCCGAACACTCCCCGGCCTTACGGCACAAGCGGATGATGGCCTCTGATCTCGCGTCCAGACTGCTTTCATCGTCCGACGATCCGCAGCCGGAACAGAGCGCAACGAGGCTCACCGTCATCACGCAACCCATTTCGAACAGTGCTCGCACGTCGATACTCCTCGGTAGTCCGCCGCTAGTTGCTTGCCACAACGCAGGTTAGGGTGATTGAGTCGCAGGTCAAGGTGTCGAAGTCGCAGCTTCCATCGGCATTGCAGGGCTGATCCAACTCTCCCGAAACCAGGCAACACGAGGTCTGCCCGCAGTCGCCCTGACCGACGACGCATGCGTTGCCGCTGTTGCACGTACCATCGGCCAAGCACGGCTGCCCACTGCTGCCGACCGCGACGCACCCGGTGTAGGACTCGAATACGTCGGTCTGAGGTAGGCAGCGCAGCGCGGCATCGCTGCACGAGCCGTCGCCCAGACAAGGCTGCCCTTCTCCACCCGAAGCGAGACAGCAGGTCTGCAGATCGGAGTACGCGTTCTCCGGGTCACAATCCGGATGAGCCGCGCAGCGCAGGTCGGGATCACAGGTTCCCTCGGCAGTACAGGGCTCCCCCTGAGCGCCGACCGGAACGCAGCACTGATATCCAACACCAGAAACATAGTCGCATTGCACGGAGTCGTCGCGGCACTCGAAGCCAGCGTCGCAGGTCCCATCCGCAAGGCAGATTTCGCCTGCAGCGCCTGCACTCTGGCAGCACGCGTAGTCGCCAATCACGTCATCGTACGGGCATACACCCGAACTCACCGCGCAACTCAGGTCCCCATCGCAAGAGCCGTCGCTCTTGCAGGGCTGCCCATCGGCGCCGACGGCCTCACAACAGTAGTACCCTCCGCTCGCCGCGTCGTAGCCGCAACTCGCGAAATCGTCGCGGCACTCGAGCCCTGCGTCGCATGCCCCTTCGGCACCGCAAGGCTCCCCGACGCCGCCAACCGAAGCGCACAGTCCCTCGATGCACGTGAGCCCGGTGTCACAGCTCCCGTCGGAATTGCAGAACTGCCCCTCGGCCCCTGCCTCTTGACAACACTGGTAGCCACCAAAGGCGTAGTCGTACGCGCACGCAAACGAATCGACGCCGCACCCCAGCCCGTCATCGCAGCTTCCGTCGTTCCGACACGGCTGCCCCGACGCGCCTGCCACCTCGCAGCAGTAATAGCCCAGCCTCGTCGAGTCGTATGTGTCACATCCCATCGAATCGGAGCGACACTCGAGCCCATCGTCACAGG
>CAYRKE010000003.1:113515-115542 GCA_964424695.1 uncultured Polyangiaceae bacterium | reverse complement strand
TCGTATGTGTCACATCCCATCGAATCGGAGCGACACTCGAGCCCATCGTCACAGGTACTGTCTTCGCGACAAGGCGCCCCCTCGCCGCCGGCGACGACACACCTCGTATTCGAGCACGTGAGCCCCTCGTCGCACGTACCATCGGTATTGCAGACTTCACCCTCGGCCCCAGACTCCAGGCAGCATTGATAGTTCCCAGCGCCGTAGTCATACGAACACAGGATGCTATCGACGCCACACCCCAGGCCTTCGTCGCACGTGCCGTCATTTCGGCACGGCTCGCCAGCAGCGCCGGCCGACTCGCAGCAGTAGTACCCGTTGCGCTCCGAATCGTAGCTGCCGCAGTTCTGGGAGTCATTTCTGCACTCGAGGTCCGCATCGCACCCCCCGTCGGCAGCGCAGGGCTGCCCCTCACCGCCGACGTCGAGGCAGCATCGGTAGTTGCCCTCGACGGAATCGTAGGAACAGTATCCCGAGTTGCTGACACACTCGAGGCCCGAATCGCACCCCCCGTCCGCGTCACAAGGCAGCCCCTCACCGCCAACGTCGAGGCAGCACTGGCTGTCGCCCTCGACGGAATCGTATTGGCAGTAGGTGTCGTTGACGACACAGTCCAGGCCTTCGTCACAGGTCCTGCTACTCGTGCAGGGCTGCGAAGCAGCGCCAACAGCCACGCAGCAGACGTACTCGGTGTCGTAGCCGCAGATCATGCTGTCGTATCGGCATTCGAGCCCACTCTCGCAGCTGTCCTCCGCATCGCAGGGCGCGGCTTCAGCGCCGACCGCAACGCACACGCTGTCGACACAGGCGAGGCCCTGGTTGCACCCGCCGAGCGCGCAGGATTCGCCCTCGTCCCCAGCTGGTAGGCAGCAGTAGTAGCTCGTGTCGAGCGAGCACAACACGGTGTCAAGGACGCAACCGAGTCCCTCGTCGCACGCCTGTTCTGCGGTGCAGGGCTGCCTCTCGGCACCGGCTTCCGTGCAAAGGCTGTTGATGCAAGCAAGGGCGTCCCCGTTGCAGCTCCCGTCGACGTGACACGGCATGTTCACACCGCCGACCGGCTGACAACCGTAGACGCCGTCAATCGGGTTGTAGACGCATTCTTCGTCGTCAGTGGGGCAGGCTGTTCCATTCCCAACGCAATCGCCCAGGGTTGACGCCTCCCCCAGGGGCAGCGTCGTGCCCGTGCAGATCCGCGCCAGGGCACTCGGAACGCACTCCTCGTTCTGACACTCGCCCAGGCAATCGCCCTCGGTGCTGCACTCGTCTCCCCACTCGCCCGCCGATTCGTCGGCTGCCGACACCACGTCCCCCGTGTCGCACTCGCCACCGCTGCAAACGACGGTCTCGCCGCTGACCGGCGCGCACTCGAAATCGAAATCACATTCGCCGCCCTGGGCGACCGTCCCACGAAGCGCCGCATGGCATGCCGACAGCTTGGGCGGCCAGGCGCCCGAGCAACTCGACAGTGTGTCGGTAATGGCCTCGAGACACGACTCCTCCTTGTCCCGCCTAAGCTCGACACGCTGCGAGTAGTAAAGGCGAAGGCCGCCCAGCACGACGTTGGTGCAACGTTCGGCGTCGTATTCCTCGGTGACCGAGTCGCAGCAGTCTCGAAGCGCCGCGCAGGCCGTCTCGGCCATCTCGTCGGAGAAGTCCCTGAGCTCTTCCGAAATACCGGAACTGGAAGCCTTTTTCTTCTCGTCGCAGCCGACCCCTCCGAGGAGAGAGACAGCCGACGCGAGGAGGACCAGTCCAATGGCACCTGACCGACTCGTCGAACCCAACCAGTGCATCACGGTGGCTCCTTGTTCCAAAAGGATCTGCCCTGCCAGACATCCCAGTCCACGCGAAAGGCAGAAATTGGCTGGCACTTCACCACGACCGAGCCCCCCGTGTCAATCGGCTTTCCATCCCACCCCAGGCGCTCGGCTGGGATTCGAATTATAGAGCGCGGGAGTTCGCTCGGCTGTCGCTCGGCTGTCGCTCGGCTGTCGCTCGGCTGTCGCTCGGCTGTCGCTCGGCTG
>CAYRKE010000003.1:16876-113415 GCA_964424695.1 uncultured Polyangiaceae bacterium | reverse complement strand
TCGGCTGTCGCTCGGCTGTCGCTCGGCTGTCGCTCGGCTCTGCGCCAGAGTGGGCACCAGAGTGGTCGGGGGCAACGGCGCGCAGCCCCTGCGGGAACCGTTCAGCAGAGGCGCGGCTCACATCCCGGCTCACATCCCGGAAGTGATGTAGATGAGGATCGCTTCCGGCGTGGCGCCTATCTGTGGCTCCTTGTGAATACTTATCTTCCTCAGCGCGTTCTGGACGTCATCGAACGCGCCCGGAACGACAGCGGACTGAAGCTGGGCGATGTCAAGGACAGCACGGAGCACGAACTCGTGATTGGGAACGTTGCGACCGGGCTCGATTCGCGTGTGCAAGGGCGCACCGAAGAAACGGGCGCGACTGGAGTCGAGAAGTGGCGCGAGCGCAGGCGAGACGTGGCCTGAGGACTCGCAGCACCGCGCCTGCGCTCCGTTGCATTCATATCCCTGGCCACCGGAATGCCGGTCATTGCCCCACAGACGCGGTCTCGATACTGGATCCCCCGCGCGCTCGCCCCCCTGTCGGTCACTTGGGCCTCCCGCTTGCGGATGAGGCTGTCGACAACAGTCGGATCGGCAAGCGTCGCCGTGTCACCCAGTTCTTCCCCCTCTCCTGCTGCGGCATCGTGGCGGTGCTCCCCGCGGCTCACTTGCCTGGCGCGCCCGTTGCTCTTCGAAGTACTCCTCGACCTGTGCGACGAACGCCCCGTACGCGCCGACGAGCGGCTTGTCTCGATGCCTCACGAAGTACAGGTCTTCCGCCAGGGGTTCGCTCCAGTGCAGTCTCACCAGTCGTCCTGCGGCGAGTTCGCGTGCGGCGGCGCGTTCCGGAAGAAGGGCGACGCCGATTCCTGCCAAGAGGCACTCCACGATGGCAGCGACGCTGTTGAGTTCGAGTAGCGCCGCGGTGTCGACGCGCGCCTCCACGAGCTCCTCCTGCAGCCGCATCCGGTATGCGCAATCGTGCTTTGGAAGGAGCAGGGAATGCCCTGCCAGATCACGTACTGTGAGGGCAGCCCGCTTCGCCAGCGCCGATGCTGGGCTCGCGACGAATGCACGAGTCTCGCTGTGTGCTATCTGGAGAAGAAATGGCTTTCAATCAAGACACGCAGGGGGGCGTCCCCAGGCGACCGTTTGGCAACAAAGGGGTCAGCGTCTCGAAACTCTGCCTCGGCGGCTCTTCCGTCCTTGGCGCAGACGGCCGAGCCGTCATGGACGAGGCGCTCAGGTTCGGCATTGATTGCTGGGAGTTCAACCCCTTCACCGGAAGAGCGTTCGGCGAGTATTTCGCGGCGCATCCTGGCGTTAGGGAGCGCGTTTTCCTGTCGGCCAAGGCGAGTTCGACGGTCCCGGCTGTCATGCAGCAGCAACTGGAGCAGGCCCTGACGGTAAACGAGACGTCCGCGATTGATTTCTTCGCCGTTCACGGCGTAGACGACGTCGGTGTGCTCACCGACGATGTCAGGCGGTGGGCTGAGAAGGTAAAGCAGGACGGAACGGTTCGGTTTTTCGGATTCTGCACCCACAAGAGAGTGGAGGACTGTCTGCGGCGCGCCGCAAGCCTCGACTGGATTGACGGGATTCAAGCCTTCTACAACTACCGAACGCAAGTAGCGGGAGATACCGAGGAGGCTCTGAGCAGATGCCATGCGAAGGGCATCGCGGTGTTCACCGTCAAGTCCATGGGGCTATGCGTGAAGGACGAAGCCGAGCTGCCCGGGATTCCGGTCTCCAGGGACCAGATGCTCGAGAGCTTCTCGCGTCTCGGGTTGTCGTTCGAGCAAGCAAAGCTCAGGGCCATCTGGCAGAACCCCCATGTGACCTCGGTCTGTTCTCTCATGCCGAGCGCGTCCATCGTGCAAGCCAATGCTGAGGCTGCGATGGACGAGCAGCCGCTCGATCGCGAAGTCGCGGCCCTGCTGGCCGCCTATGCCGACAGCACATCGAGGTACTTCTGCAGACGTTGCGGCTCCTGCGACACGGCGACTCCAGCTCGGATCCCCATCTTCAACGTCATGGAGGCGCTGATGTATGCGCGGGGATATGGTTCGAGGGAGTTGGCAACGAGGCTTTTTGCCATGATCCCTGCGGAGACTCGCGCGAAACTGCTGGACAGCGACTACTCGAACGCCGAGAGCACGTGCCCGCAGCGCATGCCGATAGCAGAGCTCATGCGCGAAGCCTGTCTGGAGCTGAGCGTCTGACGCGCCTCGGACGCGGGGGCGGGGGCGGATACGGGAAGCGCATCACGCAGCGATCCGGCCATCGAAGGCAAAAGCCTAGCCCATCCTGCTCATCAGGATCCCTGACGCCCTGCTACACTCTACTACCGCAACCCTCAATGGTCTGCGCTGTCGCCCGGCTCAACCCCTGCTTCTCAAGCTGATTGGCCTCGAGTCCCCTTGGGCTGACGCCCGCAGTGTACACGATGTCGCGAGCTACCTCGCTCCTCCGGCCACTCATTGCGCCAGCGCTCGAAACGCCCGCGGTGCGACCAAGCTTGGTGCTCACTACGAACCGACCAAGAGGCCCGGAGATTGCGCCGGACGTGGCAAACCGTGGCATTGCGGCCCCGGACACTTTGGCTATATCTTGTGTTGTCGTACTGGGTCGAAGTTCGCGCCATGCAGACCAGAAACAGCACAACCGATGCCGGATGATGCACGCAGCGTCGAGTCGGACGTTGTCCGTGACCAAGACGAGGGCGCCGCCCGCGCCAAACTTGGCGGCGAAAGTCAGCTGTCCGAAGGAGGACTCGGGGATTCGGAACGCCTATTGGAGGCGCTCTTCGACGCCATTCCTGACGTGATGGGCGTGCAGGACAAGCACCACCGGATCCTCCGATACAACGCCGCTGGGTACCGATTTCTGGGTTTGGCTCCGCAGGTGGTGCACGGCAAGTTTTGCTACGAGTTGATGGGGCGCGGGAAGCCGTGCGAGGTGTGCGCAACGGTCGAATGCGTACGCACGAAATCGCCGAGTCAGATCGAGAAGTTCCTCCCGCAACTCGGGATCTGGCTCGAGTGTCGCTCGTATCCGGTTCTGGACAATGCGGGAGAGATCCTCTACATCGTCGAGCATCTGCGTGATATCACCGATCGCCGCCGCGCAGAGACGTCCCTTCGTCGAATTGAATGGATGCTCAGCAAGGGTGGTGCATCATCGATCGCGTCCAGCATCGAGACGTCTGCTGCGGACTATGGCGATCTGGTGCAACTCAACACCTGCCGAACCATTCTCGACGCGGTAGGCCAAGAATTGCTCGCCGATATCGTTGGGGATTACTTGGATCTACTGCAGACATCTGCCGCGGTCTACGAGCAGAATGGCGACTACGCATTTGGCATACTCTCATCTGGCTGGTGCCGGTTCATGGATCAGGCATCCCGTCGGCTCTGTGGCACGGAGGACAATCGCGAGGCGCTTTCCTGCGGCCGCTGGCACTGCCACGAGTCGTGTTGGACCGACGTCTCGAAACGTTGCATCGGAACCGGAGAACCCGTGGATCGTGAGTGCGCTGGAGGCCTTCGCCTCTTTGCGGTTCCGATCCGAGCTGGCCAGAAGATCGTTGGATCCATCAACACTGGCTACGGCGATCCTCCACGCGACGCTGCTACGCTCCACCAATTGGCTTCGAAGTACGCAGTGGACGTGGAAGAACTGCGACAGCATGCCGAGTCTTACGAATCCAGGCCGCCGTTCATCGTTGAGTTGGCAAAACGACGGCTGACGGTGTCGGCACGACTGATTGGCGAGATCGTTGCACGCAAGTTGGCGCAAGGGGAGCGGGAGCAGCTCCAGGAGCAGCTCGTGCAGGCCCAGAAGATGGAGTCAGTCGGAAGGTTGGCTGGTGGGGTCGCCCACGACTTCAACAACATGCTGAGTGTGATCCTGGGTCACGCCGAACTCGCAATGGATCAAGTCGAAGCATCGGAACCAATTCACGCCGACCTCCTGGAGATCCAGTCTGCGGCCCGTCGCTCCGCCGAGCTCACCCGTCAATTGCTTGCATTTGCCCGTAAGCAGACCATTCAGCCGACAGTGATGAGCCTGAACGCAGCCGTTTCGGGCATGCTCAACATGCTCAGGCGCTTGATCGGTGAGCAAGTCGAACTCGTCTTTGGTCCGTGTGTGGATCTATGGACTGTCAGGCTGGACACTTCGCAGTTCGACCAGATCCTGGCCAACCTGTGCGTCAACGCGCGCGATGCTATCGACGACGTCGGTTCGATCATCATCGAGACGGCCAATCGTGTATTCGATACGGAGTACTGCACTCAACACGCTGGATATGTGCCTGGAGAATACGTCGAGCTCACGGTGCGCGACGACGGACGCGGTATGGATCGGGAGACGCTTGGACGGCTCTTCGAGCCTTTCTTCACCACCAAGGAGTTGGGCAAAGGGACTGGGCTGGGGCTGGCGACGGTATACGGCATCGTTAGCCAGAACGGCGGTTTCATCAACGTGTGCAGCGAACCGGGGCACGGGACGACCTTCAGACTCTACTTTCCACGTCACGTTGGTGAGCCAGTAGCCTTGCCTTCAGACCAAGTACCCTCCCCCGCCCGTGGCACCGAGACGATTCTGTTGGTGGAGGACGAGGAGTCCATCCTCAACATGACCAAGAGAATGCTCGAGGCTCAGGGCTACAAGGTGCTTGCTGCCCGCACACCGGGCGAAGCGATTCGCCTCGCCGCGGAAGACTCTGGCGAAATCGCGCTAGTGTTGACAGACGTGGTGATGCCCGAAATGAATGGCAAGGACCTGGTCAAACGGTTGCAGTCAACTCACCCCGAACTCAAATGCCTGTTCGTCTCGGGGTACACCGCCGACGTCATTGCCCACCACGGCGTCCTGGATGTGGGGGTTCATTTCATCCAGAAGCCCTTCTCTAGCGCGGATTTGGCTGAGCAGGTGCGTAAGGCCTTATTGTGATCGCCTTCATCCCGGCGTCCGCTTCGAACCAAGAACACGCAAGTCCCTGGATCGCCAGCTTGCGAGCTCGAATCGCGCTGGCGTCTCACCTCGCCGGAACCGCGCCCGTGATCTGGACTTGGTAGTTCAACCCCGTGTTGGCGGGGTCCGAGGAGGGCTCGGCGTCGATGAACTCGGGGTCGTACATGTAGAGCTCGTCTGGCGCGTTCACCACCACCAGGCTCGCCTCTTCGTTGCTGCCCACCGTCGCCTGCCCCGAGCCTTCCGGGAGCTCGACGTAGCGCACCGCGCCGTCGGCGCCGCGGATGGAAAGCGTCGCGATGAAGTTACTCTCCGATAGGCCGTTCCCAAGGTTCGTGACCTGCACACTGACCGCGCCGTCTCCACTCACGTCGAGCGGAACGATGTTGGCGCCGCCGTACCGGGGCTCACGACCTGCCACGGGTTCGTAGAGCCCGTTGCCCACCGAGGTCAGGTTGTCGAAGTTCAGTCGGGAGCGGGCGTCGAAGAACGCCTGTTGGGCTTGGGGGTGGCTAATGTCGAGGTACGCCATGCGCGCCCAGTAGCGCCCCAGGATGGTTTGGACGGTGACAGGCGATGCCAACCGCTCCAGCACGTGCAGGGGCGTCTCGTTGTTGCCCTGGTGGTTCTCGAATAGATCCGGCAGCACCATCCGACCGAGCCCCGGGTAGCCGTCGGGGTTGTTGGTCAGATACGTCAGCAGCGGCCACGCCTGGTAGTAGTTCTGGTTCATGCAGATGGTCCAGTACGACTGCCCGATGACCGTATCGAGTTCGATGAGGCTCCCGCCTTGGGCGATCCCGCGCGCATCCCTGGCGTTTTCACAGAAAGGCGAGGTGATGAAGGTGTCGGCAACGAAGTTCGCCACGCTCTCCCACCAGAAGCCGGTGTTCTTCTGATCGACCCAGCCGTGGGCGCTCAGCGTGAGGGCGTGGCCATACTCGTGCACCGACACCCCGGCGTTGTTGATCAGGCTCGCCAGCACCTCGATGTAAGCGAGGCCAGCGCCGGCATCGTACTGCATGTAGCCACCCGCGGAGAGGTTGGCCTCGGAGTACACGTTGAACTTGTAGTAGGGTCCATCATCTGAATGGATGGAAAGACCAGGGGATCGCCAACACCAGTCCTCGACGAAGCACTGGTGGGCTGCTTCCAGGATGTTCAGGGCCGTGTCAGCGCTGCTGGCTCCAAACAGCACGAAGTGGTCGGACTCCGCATACGGCGAACTGCCCCCGCCAACGCTCAGGTTGACCTGGTGTTCGCTGGGGGGCGGAACCTCGCAAACCGGATCCTCTGGCACGCTCCCACCGGTGCCAGGCGACCCTCCGAGCTCGGGATCGGAGCCGCCCGTATCACCACTGGTCCCACCACTCCCAGAGGAGCCGCCCAGTGCTGGCTCGCCGCCCCCCACCTCGGCGCCGCCACTGCCGAACGAGCCACCCAGCTGCGGATCGGTGCCGCCACTGCCCGAGGAGCCACCCAGGCCAGAGCTGCTACCGCCGCTGCCGGGCCGCCCCCCCAGCCCCTGACCGCGACCACCCGTCGCCACCGTGCTGCCGCCCGCTCCAGCGATGGCACCGCCCGTGCCTGCTGCCGAGCCGCCCGTCGCCACCATGGATCCACCGCTCCCTGCCGTGGAACCTCCCGTTCCGACGAAACCGCCGCCGGTGCCCGCCGCCGAGCCGCCGGTCGCCACCACGGCTCCACCGCTCCCCGCCGTGGAACCTCCCGTTCCGGCGGAACTGCCGCCGGTGCCAACCGCAGCGCCGCCGAGCCCCACCCCAGACCCGCCGACTCCGCCCCGGGTACCGCCGGTCCCCGTCGTGGACTCGGCGGCTCCCCCCTGGGACCCGCCCGTCCCAGGGCCATCACCGCCGGCTCCGGACGCGGCGTCGGGCAGTGAGGTCGACGAGTCATCCCCACCCCCGCAAGCGGGAATCAGCAGGCAAGCAAGTGCGGAGAGCAGGGCGCCAGTGCGTCGCCTCGTCGGCGAATCGGGCCAACGCGCGGATCGGGCAGAGGTAGGGTTCACTCTCGTATTGTCGAACAGAGAGCGCCAATCGTTTCGGAAAAAGCGCCTCTGGTTTCGACGTTGGTCAGTGCCTCCCTCGAACTCGAGGCAAGTCTTCCAGTCGATTCGGAAAGGGCGCCTCGCGTTCCGACGGGGCGGGGCCTGGGCCGGATCTCTACCACGGGCTCGAACCGCTGGATTCGGAATAGTGCAAGCCCAAACGAAAAGGGCGCTCGGTCTGCACGACCGAACGCCCTCTCCGAAACGGCGTCGAAACCGCTATCAGACTTCCGATAGCGCTGCGATGCCAGGCAGCAGCTTGCCCTCGAGGAGTTCGAGCGAGGCGCCGCCACCGGTCGAGCAGTGCGTGACCTTGTCCAGAATGCCGTTCTTCTTGGCGGCAGTCGCCGTATCACCACCCCCGATGACGGTGATCGCACCCCGCGCGGTCGCCGCTGCGATGGCCGCCGCCATCGACTTGGTGCCCGCAGCGAAGGAATCCATCTCGAACACGCCGGGAGGGCCATTCCAGACGATCGTCTGGGCGCGAGCAATGACCGCGTTGAAGGCCTCAATCGACTTGGGGCCAACATCGAGGCCCATCCACCCTGCGGGGATTCCGGACTTGTCGTCCGCTGCCTTGACCTGCGCCGCCGCATCGAACTTGTCGCCACAAACGTAGTCCGTGGGTAGGTGGATCTTGACCCCCTTGGCCGCCGCCGTCTTGAGGAGCTCGGCCACGATCTTCGCACCCTCGGGATCGAAGAGGCTGTTGCCGATCTCGACGTTCTCGCAAACCTTCTTGAAGGTGAAGGCCATGCCGCCACCGATGATGATCTCGTTGGCTCGGTCGAGGAGGTTGTTGATGAGCTGAAGCTTGTCGGCGACCTTGGCGCCGCCCAGAATCGCGAGGAGGGGCCGCTTTGGATTGTCGAGAACGGCAGCGAATGCGTCGAGCTCCTTCTTCATCAGGAAGCCGACCGCACGCTGCGGTAGCGCACAACCGACCATGGAGCTGTGCGCACGGTGCGCGGTGCCAAACGCGTCGTTGACGTACACGTCGCCGAGCTTGCTGAGTGACGCGCGGAAGGCTTCGACCGCCTTTGGATCCGCCTTGGTGCTGGTTCCGTCCTGGTTCTTGACCTTCCCCTCTTCCTCGATGTGGAAGCGAAGGTTCTCCAGCAGCACGACACTGCCGGGGGCGAGCTTGGCGCACGCGGCTTCGACCTCGGCCCCCACGCAATCCGGCAGGAACGTCACCGGCCGCTTGAGCAACTCTCCGAGAGCGGTGGCAACGGGCTTGAGGCTGAACTTCATGTCCACCTTGCCATCGGGGCGTCCCAGGTGGCTCATCAGGACCACGCTGGCCCCTTTCTCGAGGGCGTAGTTGATAGTGGGCAGCGCCGCAGCGATGCGTGCCGTGTTGGTGATCGCTCCCGTGACCTTGTCTTGGGGAACGTTGAAATCGACGCGCATGAGGACGCGCTTGCCTTTGAGATCGACCTGGTCGATAGAAAGCTTGGGCATGGTGGGAATCCTTTCGGCAGTCGCAGCCCAGCCTGACGTGGGCGGGAGCTGCCCGGCGGCGGTAGTAAAGCAAAGAGAGCCCGACTTCCGCCAGTTCCAAGGCACAGACCATCGGGCCGTCCTCGCGAATCGGTCGTGCGCGAAAGGAATGGTCGATAAACCCAATAAAACCCATTGGTTGGACAACACAGAAGCCACTCACCCCGAGGCGTCAGCAACCAAGTCCGAAACGGCTGCGGTGCAATCGCGCGGACACCTTCGAGGTAGAGCTCGAGGCGGAGCCGCCGGCCAAGGGGCTCAGTGTTTCGCGAACGGTCGAGGTCGATATCCCGATGCGCCACGCCAGCCGTTGGTAGCGACGAGGCGCACCGCACCGAGATGCTGGTACCGAAGAGGCCGGCCGTTGCCGTGGCGGCCAGCGCGGCCGCCTTGAGGCAGCAGGATGAAACGCTAGTCGCGCGCCCAGCGGGACTCACCAAGAAAGGTTGTCAGACTAAGGGCGAGTGCAACTAGGACCAAAGCAACTACCCACACTGCCCCCCGCACTCCAGCCTGCTCGAGCGCATTCACGAGCGCGACTCCATCGCTATGCTGTTTCTTGGCGATGCTGTCGAAATACGCGTTGAAGACTAGCAGATTGGCGAAACAGAGGAGCCCCACCGCAGTCCGCCCCACAGCTCTACCCAATGCACTGATCCCCCACGCAAGGACCAGAGCCAGAACCCACAGCACGGGTAGCATGTACCTCGCATGCAGCGAGCCACCTCGGCTGTAGAACTCGAACATCGCCACGAGAGTCAAAGCAACGGAGGCGGCGAGCCCGGCCACACACAGTGTCTGTGCGGAGAACCATTGGAGTGGACGCCCCCTGAGGAACCTCCAGCTGTGCAGGGCGATACCGAGCAGCGCTGCGACAAGGATCAACCATGCGAGCGCCGAAACGAGTCCGCGGATCTGTGTTCCTCCAGCAAATCGGGTCCACAGATCTCGATAGACCTGGGCCCAGAGCTCGGAGTTGAGCGCATGCTCCAGGGCGCTGCCTCTGGGGGACCGCCCAAACTTCTCGAAGAGCGCAGCGCCGCCGGTCACGTCACCATAGAGGCGTAGGTTCCGCAGATAGAACCAACCGCTCGAAACGAGCACGCCGCCGCCGAGGAGCCCGCCGGTGGCCAGACTCCTCATGATTCTCTGGCGCAAGGGCTGTCCCGAAGAGAACAGGAGCGCCACGCATGCGATCCCTCCAGCAGGGGCGACGACGGCCACCGCCGTGAACCGAGTCAGGAGCGCAAGTGACGCACAAGCAGCAAGAGCAATGGCCCGGGCGTGCGTGTAGCCGCGCTGCACAAGCAATAGGGCCGAATAGAACGTGGCGACAGCGGTCAGAATCGCCAACGAGTCGTTGTGCACCAGCGAACATATGTGGATAGTGTGGGGAAACGCAGCCGCCATGAACGTCGCCAGGAGCGCCAATCTACGCTCGTCGTTCGTGAGAAGCCTCACCGTCGCGTGAACGAATACGAGCCCAATGGCACCCAACGCGAGGCTCATGAAGCGGACAAGCCGCACGGAGCGTTCCACGCCACCGGTCGCAAGCCCATACCTCGCAAAGGGCGCCGCGAGCGTGTAGTAGAGGGGAGGATGATTTGCGACCCAAACGTAGTTGCGGTAGCCCCGTTTGCTCCTGCCGAACACCTGCTTGGATAGGGGCGATTCAATGGTGGGGAGCTCGCCGTCAGCCACGGAAAGTGCGTAGCCGAGGTGTGCCCGCTCATCGACGGGCATCAGGGCAGGAACCCCGAGCACGTTCAACGTTCCGAAACAGAGGAACAGCACAAGGACCGCAAGGAGCCCGCGCCGCTCGCGAACAAGTGACCATGCGTACTGGAGGGAAATCAAGGCCACACCATAGCAACGGGAAGAGCGATAAAATAGACGCCCAGCACAAGCCCCAAATGGGCGTAGAACACCCACGCACGTCGAAACGCCCGAACGAACGCGGGCACGAGCGCAAAGGCGAATGTGTATGCGACGTAGTGGAACTTGATGCTGGAGTGTCTGCCCGGCTGTAACCCATCCGACACTTGCCAGTACACGAAGAGCCCGAACCCAGCGAGGAACACTGCGCTCGCGACCAGGGCAGGCGAAATCGCGCGACGACGAAGCGCGCGGCGCGCCGCGAACCAAACCCCGCTGACAAGTCGAACGACGAGCAGAACGCTTAGTGGAAGAGCGGCGACGAGGAGGACTGCCTTGGCTCGAGGCTTCTCTTCGGCCATCCTCGTCCAGTTGTGGCCACGGCCTGAGGGCCCGTGCTTATACATCGTCGTGTGGCTCTCCGAGAAATGCAGCCAGTGGTCCCCCCAAGTATCCGAATAGAGCGTCGTCCAGAAGCTGTTCGCGAAGGGGTTCTCGGTATCCTTGCCGTGCCACGCGCGGTTGATGTTGCGATTTGGTGAACGAAGGAGCTCGACAAGGTAGAACGACCGATAGTAGCTGGAGTAGTCGAACCCGGATCGCTTGGCCTGCCAGCGATCGTGGCCAGATACGTAGACGTTCATTGGCTTGTCGAGTGCCGTCGTACGAACAACCCACCAGCTGCCGGCAAGAGCCGCGGTGAACGCGCACACAGCTGCGGCCCGTACTACGCCACGTCGCGAGACTCGAGAGCCAAACTGCAAAAGGGCAAGCAGCAGCGTGAAGATCCCAATCGGTACTACGGCGAAGGGGCGGGTCAAACCAGTCAGCCCTATCACGGCGCCCGCGACGAACGATCGCGACAGTGTTACGACTCGGCTTCGGTGCAGCCAAAGCCATGTCGCGAAACACAAGCTACTCAGCAACACAAGGACGTTGTCGGGATGGACGCACGCAGCCAAGCGCTGAAACCCCGGGAATGAGAGCAGTGTAATGCTCGCCACTGCGGAGTTCGAAAAGTGCACTAGAACGCGAGGAAAGAGGAAGAAGATCCAGGTCGCGTAGAAGGCCGCAATGTAGGCCACATTGACGAACTGAAGCTGCCGCATCAGAGGGTAGGGGTCCTTCTCCCCAGCCCAGATCTGGGGCAGGACGGGCAGGTAGTACAGCGGGCCGTTGTAGGCCCGTTGCCGCGGAACCACCCCTCCGTCGAGCACGCGCTCCTGGTGGTGTTTGAGATCGTACGAAGCGTAGGGGTGGATGGCCCATGCGTTCCAACAGAGGACCAGCACCTTGATGGCAAAGAGCGCCACCACGAGTCCGTGGATGACTCGTCGGCATTGGGTGCGACTACGACGGTGTTGCATGGGACCTGCTAGAGCTGCCACCAAGTGGGTGCTTTCGGTTCGTGAACGCGGAGCCGGACCCTATCACACACTGCTCGACTGACGCCACAGAGCTCGAGCGAGGGTCGGGCTCTCTCGCACCGCTCAACCCTGGAGCTTAGCGATGCCTGCTGTGGCGATTCCGAGCCTTGGCGATCCTGCGCGCTCCGGCACACGCGTTACGCCGGACGAGCATCCCCCTTTGCTCGTCCGGTGGGGCGGCTCGCGTTCGTCGGACCTGGCCCCGCTCGTTGTCATCAAGCGCGTCGGGATCGAGAACCCTGTGTGGCTACACCTCCCGCTGCTCGTCGCACTCGCCACAGGAATCGCGTTGGTGCTTCGGGCCGTACAGCGCCTGCACGTTGCTGGGTAGGGCTCAGCGAACCCTCAGGTATGCGGCGTCCGTGCTGCCGCGTCCGAATCGGAATGCCTGCGAGCGAGCAAGTGCCGGCGCAACAAGTACAGCTGCTCGTCCTGCACGAACCGTAGGCGCGCGATCATCATGGCGACCTGCCCCATGGAGAACACCAGCAGCGCCAGACCGAAGAAGAATGCCCCAACGAATCCAGCCCAGGTGTGAGGCCAGAATTTGCCCGCCACGGCTCGGTGCCAGAGAAAGAAAGCACCGAACCCGAACGCCGCCAGTAGGAGAACCGCACTCGCTCCGTTGAACAGCGCCGCGGGCCGGTAGTTGCGCACCGAACCTAGAATGATGGAAACGGTGTTGTACGCGTATCTGAACAGGTTCGAGGCGACGCGTGACTTGCCGTGCTCGCGGACCCCTCTGACGGCGATGGGAACCTCGCAGATCCCAAAGCCGCTGAGCGACAGAACGAGAAACGTCTCTTGAGTATAGGTGAAGCGCCCCGTCAGAACCAGACGAAGCAGCGTCTCCCGAGAGTATGCACGGAAGCCGCACGACACGTCGCAGAAGCGCTGGCCGCAAATGCGGCTCACGATGGCGGCCATCCCCGCGTTGCCCACCCGCTTGACCCAAGGCATCTTCGGTACGAGCGCCTTGTCCGCAAAACGGGAGGCTGTGGCCATGTCGGCCTCACCGCGAAGCACCGGCCCCAGCAGCTTCGGGATGTCTTCGGGAGCGAACTGCCCGTCGGAGTCGATATTGACGACGAAATCGGCGTGATGGTTGATGGCGAAAGAGAGCCCGCTCTGGAGCGCAGCACCCACGCCGCGATTCCGACGGTGTCGAACCACCTCCGCCCCGGCGCCTCGTGCCGCAGCCACGGTGTCGTCGGTCGAGCCGTCATCGATGACGACCACCATAACCTCGTCGATTCCAGGAATCTCCCGAGGCACGCGCTGAATGACGTTGGCGACCGTGCGTGCCTCATTGAGAGCAGGCATCATCACGATGAGACGCTTGGTTGCCGCCACGCCCGCGTCGCACGGCCCGCCCGGCACCAGCTCGTGGGCTTGCTCCGCGGACGTGATCGTCGGTATCTCAGGGTGGGTGGGTTCGGACTTCATCGGCGTGAGACTCGCTGGCAGCTGTAGGAAGCTGCCCCGGTCCTCTGAACGGCGGGACGGAACCCTATCACACCGAGCTCAACGTGCACCACCGCCAGAGCAGGGCTTGCGGCCCCGAAAAACCCAGACGCTGGGGACCGAGCGTCACGACGTCGCGCATGGAGTCTCCTCCCGCAGGAGCCCCACGCAGGACGGCATTCGGGCTAAACCCATCTGGGCGCGCCGGATCGAGCGGGAAGCCCAAGCGCTCGTAAGCCACTGCAACCATTATACAATACGCCCCCGTCGCAGGTTGCCACCCCGGTTTGCAGCACGCGCGCCGACACGGAAATGAGGTTCAACCATCGCCCTGCTGTGCTAGCGGTCGGGGCCATGCCTCCCGCAACGAAGCACGTGGTATTGGTCGGCGCGTCCATCACGGGGAACCGAGGCGCCGAGTCCATGCTCGTGGCCGCCGTGGAGCACATTGGGCAACGGCTCCCTGGTGCTTGCTTCACGCTCCTCAGCCTCTACCCTCGAGAGGACGCGCGCGAGAACGAGCTGCCCGCCCTGCGCTTGGTGTCATGGAAGCCGGCGGAGATCGTGCTGCGGTTCTTCCCTGCAGCGGTGGGTGCGGGGCTCGCAAAGCGCTTCGGGTTGCCGTGGCCGACCTGGCTGCTGCCCGCCTCGGCAAGAGCTGTCGCGGAGGCGGATCTCGTCGTCGACCTGTCGGGGATCTGCTTCGTCGACGGGCGAAGCGCCGGCACGCTTCTCTACAATGCCATTACGGCGCTCTCGCCGTGGCTGCTCGGCACTCCGAGCTGCAAATATGCGCAGGCGATGGGGCCCTTCGGTCGCCCTGTGAACCGTTTGGCGGCACGTTTCTGCCTGCCGAGGGTCAGTCGCATCATTGCTCGGGGACGCGTAACGGAGGAGCACCTCGTGAAGATGGGCCTTGAGCGCGACCGAGTCTTCCGCTGCGCCGATGCCGCGTTCGCCATGCGCGTGTCTCCCTCTGCAGAGCGAGAAGCAGCACGGCTCGCGGAGCACCTTGCATTCTCCAGGCCCCTCGTGGTCGTCGCGCCGAGCAGCGTCGTGGATGCGCACTTCCGAAAGCAGGGGCGGGACTACGTGGGCCTGATGAGTGAGTTCATCGACTGGCTCGTGAGAGAGCGTGGCTATGGGGTCTTGCTGCTATCCCACTCGACGCGACCGTGGACGGAATCCCGCAAGGACAACGACCTCCCCCTATGCCGAGAGATCCTGGCCCGCGTCGCCGAAAAGGCGTGGTGCTGCTTCCCAGACGGGGCCCACCATGCGGATGTGCTCCGAGCGCTCATCGGAAAGGGGAGATTCCTGGTCGCGTCACGCTTCCACGCCATGGTCTCAGGCCTTGCCATGGGAGTACCCAGCCTTCTCATCGGCTGGTCCCACAAGTACCAAGAGGTCCTGGAGGACTTCCAGCTCGAAGCATACTCGCTGGACTATGTGGAGGTAGACTCGCAACGCCTCCGAGCGCGCTTCACGGAGCTCACGGAGAGAGAGCGCGAAATCCGCGAGCAGGTTGCGTCCCACCTGCCGGGCGTGGTCCGTGCTTCCGAAGCGAACGCAAGCGTTGCGGTCGAGCTGCTCGGGGTAGCATCATGAGCGAAGCACCCAGCACTTTCGGCAAGGCGGGCGCTGGCCGGCGCGTGCTCGTGCGTCTATTCCAGGTGGCGGTCATTGCGCTCACCTGCGGTTTCGTGGTTCGGACGCTCTACAGGAACTGGCACGAGGTCAGCAAGCTCGAACCCCGGATCACGGTCGGGTCTGCCCTCGGCGCTCTGCTCTTGGCACTAGGCTACCTCTTGGGAAGGGGGCTGCTCTGGCACCGCATCGTTACGCGGAGCATCGCCGAGCTGCCGTGGCCCACCAACGTGGCGTGTTGGTTGGCGTCAGCGCTCGGCAAGTACGTGCCAGGCAAGGTGTTCCTCTTCCTGGGCAGGGTGTACGTCTACCAACGGCGCGGAGCCAGTGTCGGTCTGGTGGCGCTGGGGTTCGTCTTGGAGATGGCGGCTCTCTTCATCGCCACCGCGCTCCTCTTCATGCTGGGAACACTGACCGCGCACACCCCGGGACCCGCGTGGCTTCCATGGCTCGCGATCGGCGGAGCCGCCGCAGCGACGGCGGGTGTACATCCGGCCATGCTGGGTCTGGCGCTGCGCATCGCTGCGCGGTTCGGCCGCGTGATGACTCCCCCTCGGCCGCCCCGCCTTCGCGATACGCTGGGCGACGTCCTCCACATGCTGGGTTGCTGGCTCGTGCTTGGCACCGGGCTGTGGCTTATCGCCCGGACCTTGGTACCCTTGCCGATCACCGCCATGTTGGAGCTCACCGGGGGATTCGCATTGGCGGGAGTGGCCGGAATCGCCGTACTCGTTGCGCCGTCTGGTGTCGGGGTCCGCGAAGGCATGATGACGCTCCTATTGTCACCCCTGCTCGGACCGGGGGTCGCCGCTGCCTTCGCGATCGTCACGAGACTGTGGATGACCGTTGCAGAGGTTGGCGCCGCACTGGCTGGGATGTGGCTATTGCGGCAGAAAGGTGAAGCCGGGTTTGAACGCCCTGGGCGCTCGAGTAGACTCGGCGGCGGATGACAAGGCCTACAGATCTGACAGGAGTGCTGGATAGTGGCATGTGCACCGGTTGCGGTGCCTGTGTGGCCGCTTGCCCATCCCTGAAGCTCCGGCTTCACCCCGAGAAGCAGATGTACGAGCCCGATGGAGTCGGCGACGAGCGAGCGGCAACCGTCTGTCCCGGGGTGGGTGTGGACTTCTCGTGGCTGCATGGCCTGCTCTTCCCCGAGCAGAAAATCTCGTCACTTGGCGCGGTCGAGGCGGTCTACCTGGCGCAGAGCGTGGATCGCGAGCGCAACCTCCGGGCCAGTTCGGGCGGCGTGATCAAGGAGCTCATGCAGGCTCTGCTGGGCCAGCCCGACGTCGACGGAGTCATCGCCCTCCAACACCGGAGCGGGCTCGTCTACGAGCCGGATCTCGTCACCAAGCCAGAATCCATCGACGAACTGCCTGGCTCCATCTACCACAGCGTCGATTTCAGTGGCGCACTCCGCCTGTTGAGGGAGCGGGAGGGGCGCTTCGTACTGGCGGCGATCCCGTGCCAGCTCGAGGGTCTCTATCAGTACATACTCCGCTACGAGCCTCACCTCTGCGATCGGATCCACACGACCATCGGACTCATCTGTGGCTGGACCTACACCCACCACTCACTGGCTGCGATCTGCCGGTTCAGCCACGTGGATTTCGGTCGCCTCAGTGATGTCGCCTACCGAGGAGGTGGCCCGGTGGGCTCCCTTCGCCTCGTGACGCCCGAGGGCGAAACCCGGGTCAATCGCCGCGTTCACTTCAGGTACCAGGTGGCGTTCGATCGCTCCTTCAACCTGCCGCGCTGCCACCTCTGCGTGAACCACACCAACTACCTGGCAGATATCGTGGTGGGGGACGCATGGCTGCCCAGCACGGTGCGCACCAAAACGGGGATCAGCCTCGTGCTCTGTCGGCGGCCGGAGACCCGTGCTCTCGTGGAACGGCTCGCCGCAGAGGGTCGGCTCCGCACTCTCGAGGTGTCGACCGAGGAGATCATCGAGTCGCAGACCCGGCGGGTGGTATTTGGCGATTTCGCCTATGCTTACGCCAAGTTCCGTAAGGAGGCTGGGCTCTTCACCCCGGAGATGGAGGGGCCCAATCGCGCCAACGCATCGCTCTGCCCCCCGAGTGAGGTTTCGCGGTTCCACGAGGCAACCACGCGCAAAGTCGCGCTTCAGCGCGCCCGCCGCTACGGGGAGCTCTGGATACGCAAGGCCAGTGTGGAGGCGGGGCCGCTCGCGTACCGCTACCTCCGCTGGTTCGCAGTGCGTGTGCTCAGGGTCAAGTCTCTCCTGGGCCGGCGACAGGAAGTGCCCAGCGAGGACATGGCTCGATTCGTCTGAGGCCCCTGACTGCCCGCGGCGGGCCATTGGGAGACGCGCTCGGCTCGCGACATGGCAACGCCGCAGCAGCTCGGCGCCAGCCCGACCGGTGCGACGCCACAGGCCGTCTCCTTTCCCCATGGCGACCCATCGTGGGCACGACGCGCTCCGGTATCCGTTCACGCCTTGCATGGAGGGCCGGCCGCGATCCGCCTCGTGCGAAGGGGCCACGGCGCGGGGTCCCGCTCGGGCATTGCCCGAGTGGGGGGCGCCCGGGGAGTTGCGGCTGTGCTCCGGTGCTCACGTACTCATGTACGCTCCGCTTCGGTGCTCGCTGCGCCTGCCGCACAAGGCGGCTTGCGGCCAGGGCTTTCTGGGACCGTGAACGCATACGCGCTCCGGGGCACGCTCGAACTCGGAGGCCAATCGAATGGGTGACCGGAAGCTCTGGTCCGCTTCGGGCAAGTGCGCCTCGTGGCTCAGCCTCCGGACTCGAGGACCCCGAAATGTCGCCCGAAGGCAACGGACGGAAGTCGCGCCGCGGCGCCGCGTGGTGCCGTTCCGGCGGAGTGTGGTGTTCGGCAACCGGCGTGGTAATGTGGCGCCGCCGTGTGGGAGACGAACCGCCGGCACGCACTGCTATGCCTCCAGCCGCTCCCAGGTCGCGCACTGACATCAAGTTGTTGATCCAGATCCCCTGTTTCAACGAACGCGATCACCTCGCGGCCACGGTGGCCGACTTGCCGCGAAGGATCCCGGGAGTGCGGCGAATCGAGGTCCTCGTCATCGACGATGGCTCGACCGACGGTACGGCGGACATAGCACGCGAGGCGGGGGTGCATCACATCCTCCGCATCAAGCAAAATCGAGGGCTCGCGCACGCCTTCACGAGGGGCATCGACGCTGCACTCCAGCTCGGTGCCGACATCGTCGTGAATACCGATGCAGACAACCAGTATCGCGGCAGTGACATCGCGGCGCTGGTGCAACCCATCATCGACGGTCGAGCGGACATCGTGGTGGGCGATCGGCAAACGGACACGATTGAGCACTTCTCGCCCCTCAAGCGGGCTCTTCAGCGCTGGGGTTCGCGGCTCGTGCGGACAGCCTCGGCGACGGAAGTGGCGGACTCACCCAGCGGTTTTCGAGCCTTGAATCGAACCGCCATGGCCCGCCTGTTCGTTCACAATCGCTTCACGTACACCATCGAGACGATCATTCAGGCTGGTCGCTCCGGGCTTGCCGTCGAGAACGTGAAGATCACGACGAATCCGAAGAAGCGTGAATCACGCCTATTCAAGTCCATGCCGCAGTACCTGCGGCGCGCCGGACCCGTGGTGTTCCGTGCCTACGCGATGTATCGCCCCGTGCAGACCTTCCTCTACCTCGGAATGGCGTTGTTCGCGGTGGGTTTTGGAGCGGTCGCACGCTTTCTGTACCTTCGCTGGTCCGCGCCGCACTACAGTGGGCACACGCAATCGCTCGTGCTGGGTGTGGGTTGCATCATCCTGGCTTTCTTGGTGGGGCTCGTCGCGTTTCTGAGTGAACTATTGGCGGCCAATCGGCGGCTCCTCGAGGAACTGCTCAGTCGTGTGAGGCGCCTCGACGCCGAGCTCGTGCGTCGTGAACCGGTGCCGCCCGACGATGCAATCTGTACGGGCGCGAAGCCCTGGACTGCGGAGGACAATGGGGAAAATATCTGACACCGAGGGCGTGCTGATCGGTAACGTATACGACAAGTACGCTACGAAGAACCCGCTCGCTCGCTGGCTGATGAACGGTTTCTTGGACGCGGTCACGGACCTCTACCGAGAGGTTGCGCCAAAGTCGGTCTTAGAAGTGGGGTGCGGCGAAGGGCTGCTGGCTCAACACCTCGTCTCCAGCTGCCCTCGCCCGGAACGGTTCGAGGCTTGCGACCTGGAGCTGGCACAGTTGGCTCCCGATCTCGACCCCCTCATCCATTTTCGGTCTGCCTCCATCTACGAGCTCCCATGGCCAGACGCCTCCTTCGATCTCGTCGTCTGCTGCGAGGTCCTGGAGCATCTTGACGATCCAGCGGGGGGCCTTCACGAGATCGCTCGCGTGAGTCGACGCGGCGTGCTGGTCAGCACCCCTCGGGAGCCCCTCTGGCGCTTGCTCAACCTGGCCCGGGGAAGCTACTGGAGTGCTCTTGGCAACACCCCTGGGCACGTGCAGCACTTCAGCCGACGCGGCCTGGTGCACCTTGTCTCCCAGCGGCTCGAGGTACGACGGATCAGAAGTCCCTTGCCCTGGACCGTGCTCCTCGCTGAACCTCGTCGAAGCGCATGACGCCGTTGTCGCACTCAATCCGCGGCTGGCGCCGAAGCCTGGGACGACCGATGTTCAGTCCGCGCGGAGCAAGGCTGCTGCTCGGGTTTCTGATCGTCTTCAAGCTGGCGATTAGCGCGTACAACGTCGCAGCATACGATCAGACTCCGCCCGATTGGGAGGCGCATGCCGAACGGGTGATGCGGGGCGAAGCGTCACCCAAGAGTTGTCCAGACGCCCCGCACCTCTACTACCTCACGGCCCGCCCGTACGTCGAGCTGCAGAAGCTGCTGGGGGCTCCCACTCCCGAAGCCAGCGACCTTGCAGAGTACCTTCGGTGGACGAATCTGGCTTTTCTGGGGGTGTTCTATTGGTGCTGGGTGTTCTGCATTTTCCCGAGGGTCGCCGGGAACTATCGCGCGGCAACAGCCGCATCCCTAACCCTTCTGGCAATTCCCAGCTACCAGCGGCTGACAGCCAGCGCCCAGCCCGAGAACGCCCTGGTATGCCTGAGCACCGTGTGCATGGCCGCGTGGCTGTGGCTGCGGTGGGGGCACCCCCCGCGCGCGCCAGGGGACGCGGCCGGACGCTGGCGCCGGGTAGCGGCCATGGTCGTCCTGGGATGCGCCACCATCCTCGCGGCGTTCACGCGTCCCTTTGGGCTCGTGCCGGCGGCGGTCTTCTTTGGCGCGCTGCTGGTCGAGCTGGGGCGAGGACGCAGACTCCTCTCTCGCGGGTTCTTGGGCGCGGCAGTACCAGCCCTGGCACTGGCTGCTGCGCTCGCCGGGACTTGGCAAGGCTACCCGCGGTCTGGTCCAGAACCCGAATCTCTCGGCGCGAACGCCAAGGCAAAAGGGCGCGGCGCACCGCGACATGCGAGCCCCGAACCCAAACTGGATTTGGCGACGTTCCGTCTCTCCGCCCTGCTGTCGACCCCCAATCGGAGAATGCGTGAAGAGCTCCCTCCGCCGAGCACCCGCGTGCAACCGGGTTCGCCCAAGCCGTCGCGAAAAACGCCGCCAGTCTCGAAACCGCGACAGACGGCCAACACCAATACCAGCAGTTACTTCACGCTCTTGTACTCGGAGATCTGGGGCGATCACTGGCTCAGCTTCTCTGGGCGTAGGCAGACCGACAACAAGATCTGGCCCAAGCGCATCCTGTTCGTCGTCGCGCTTCCCCTCCTGCCCCTGCTTGCGATCCGCTTCGGCCACGGGACATGGCGCACCATCCGCCAGTTCCGGCCGCGCTTGGGTCGGGGGCTCGAAGCGCTGCTGGTTCTGGCATTCTGTTTGGTCGGGTCGTACCTGTACTTGAGCTGGCAACTCGGTGAGGGCATGCAAGCCAGCAGGGGCGCCAGCGTACAGTTTAGATCCTTCGCTTTTCTCGTCCCTTTCGTGATCGCCACCTGCTCAGTGCCCCGGATCGGCAAGCTGCGCTTCAACCTGTGGCTCGCCTACCTGCTAACCCTATTCATGGCGGCATTCTCGCTGGCCGTGTTCTGGAGCGGCGCTGAGTAGCTCGCCGCAACTGGGTCTGAACGGCGAGGACCGTTCCGCCGGGATTGATTCGGCCACAGAGCCCGCCAAGGCCGCGCCCCGGCGCGCGCTCTGGAGCACCGGAGCGCGGTTATCCAAGGGGCGATCGCGCCGGGTCCGAACCCAATTGTCGGGAAAGACGCGCGCGCGTTAGACTCGTTCTTCGAGCGGTTGGCAGGCGAGTTGCAAACTGAACGGCAGATGACCCTGCGCTTTCGGTCATGCCAATCCGAGTCGGGCTTCTGGAGGATGTCGGAGTATGGCGGGAAAGCGAGCTCTATTGGCCACTGTCGTGCACGGGCTTCGCGTCGATACGTTTGCGCGCCGCGCCGCGCGTGCGTTCGGCACGAACACGCTGACGGTCGTGAACTACCATCGTGTCAACGAACCGGAGGCCGTCAAACACTTCGACGAAGGAACACTCGACACGACGCCCAAGAGCTTTGCCGAACAGATCGCGCTGCTGAAACGCGAGTTCTCTCTGTTGGACCCACGAGAGCTGCGTGAGCACCTGGCGGGGCGGCCGTGGCCTCGAAGGCCGGCGTTGGTCACCTTCGACGATGGCTACCTCGATAACTACGAGAAGGCGTGTGGGATCCTCGACGAGCAGGGGGTCAAGGCCCTCTTCTTCGTTGCCTCGGATTATGTCACGCGCCGGCGCCTCTTCTGGTGGGATCGCATCAGCTACCTTCTCAAGCACGCCAAGAACACACGCTTCACCCTCGCCTTCCCGCAGCACCAGAAGGTCGACGTCAGCGGGGGAATCGCGGCCGCCGAGCGTCAGCTGCACACGTTCGTCAAACGGACCAACGGGCTCGACCTCGAGAGGTTTCTGCTGGAGCTCGGTGATGCAGCAGGAGTCGCGTGGACGGCAGATCTCGAACGGCAACTGGCCGACGGAATCCTGATGACCTGGGACCAAGTGCGAGCCCTGCACGCGGCGGGGATGTGCATCGGCTCTCATACCCGAACCCATCGGGTTCTCGACACCCTCCCGAAAGAGGAGCTCGACGCCGAGCTATCTGGTTCGCGCCAAGACATCGAAAGCGAGCTCGCGCATGATGTGTGGGCCATCGCCTACCCCGTCGGCTATTCGATCGCGCATCTTCCCAGCATTCGAGCCGCTCTCCAGCGCGCCCGGTACGAGGTAGGGTTCACCTACGTCGGCCGTGTCCAGCCGCTAGCTTCCCTCGACGTCCTGGGCGTGGCACGGCTATCCGTCTGCCGTGAGTGGAATCTGGGGCGCTTCTCCGCAGCGCTGACCTTCAGTGCCTGTCGATAGCGGGCGGCGCCCGCGGGCCAGCCAGGCTGAGAGAGGGCCATCCTTGCTCGCTCAGTCACCCTTCGAGTGGCTGGGCGGAGTCGGCCGGACCCGCTGGCAAGCTCACTGTTCGGGTTTGCTTCGAGACGGCCCCTCCCGATGCATGGCCGCACGGAACCACAGGCGTGCTCCGTCGCGGACGGCGGTCGGGATGAACGAGAACGCAATCAAGGCCACGAGACGATTCTGTCGCGGCCTGTGCCGCAAGCTCTGGATCAAATGGTGACGCGCAAGCCCTGGCTCTCCGATGCCCAGATACGACTCGCCCACCCAGGAGTGCGCGTTCGCCAATGCTTGCTCGATCATCGAGTCGGGCAGCTTGATCCGATCCCGTTCCTTTGTGACGAACGGCTGAATCGTCGCCAAGAAATTGCGGGCACGATCGATGTTGTACTCGTCGCCGGTCAGCTGGTCTTCGGCCCCGCGTCGGTACTGAATGGTTGGGATATCCAGCAAGCCGACGGGACCCTCTCTGCAGGTGCGGAGATGGAAGTCAAAATCCTCCCCCGAGCGCCGCAGTGCCAAATTGAATTCCTTGACCTTGGACAGCCGCTCCCGCCTGATGAGAACGGTAGACGTGTGCACCAAGCTACCCATGATCATCTGGGAGAAGATGTCTCCAACGTAGAACCTGCCGCGCTCACTGCATCCGGGAAGGCTCCCGCACACGTCCTGCACGTCCCAGGACTTCGCAAAGAGGTCTTCGTTCGTAAAGAGCCCGTACGTACTATACATGGTCCGCAGGTAGCGAGGGTGACTCACGACGCCGTCCGGACGAATGGCCTCCATGTCGGTCCAAACCATGCCGACCTCTGGCGCATGGTTCATGCACGCGAGCTGTGCCTGGATCTTGAACGGCTTCCACAGATCATCCGAATCCAGCAAAGCGACGAAGTCGCCGCGACTCAAGTCTAGCCCTCGATTCCTGGCCGCGCAGACGCCAGCGTTCACTTGGTAGTGATAGTGGAGACGCGATTCACCCGCGTAGCGCTGTCGAAGCAACTCCGCAGTGCCGTCGCTGGACCCGTCGTCGACGACGATGATCTCCAGGTTCTGGTGCGTCTGTGCGAAAACGCTGTCGATCGTGTCCGCGATGCAGTGCGCCCGATTGAAGGTGGGAATGATCACGCTGACCAATGGATTGGACATGAGTATCCTTGCCCGAGTTTGATGGCGGTCCGTGGTGGACGACCCTCCATCGAGCGCTGCCCGACGAAACCGACCGAGCCGCGCGCGACTCAGCCAAGCTAGCAGACGCGAACGCATCATCGAAGGGTCAGGCCGAAGCGGGGACAGCGCGCACTCTGAGCCGCGAGACGCAGCTGCTGTACCTGATCCCCATGATCTGGAGTCGACTGGCCAACCAATTGCCATCCGTCGGCGTGACACGCGAAGCATCGCTCCGGGGCCGCTCCGTGTTAGCCTGAGGTCCGGTCCTCGGTGGGGAGATCCCGGTCCGAGCTGCTCATGTCTGCGAGTGTTGCGGGTTGTCTGATTGGGATTCCGAGTGAGGTGTTTCGATGACGTTACGTGCCGTAGTGCTCAAGAACGCAGCTGAACTCGCCGCACTCGAGACCGAGTGGTACGAGCTCCTTGCCGACAGCGACGCCAACGAACCAACGGTTTGCCCGCTCTGGGTCATGGCATGGTGGCGCGCCTACGGCAGTGATGACGATCGGGCGCTACGCACGCTCGTGGTTCGTGACGGGGCTCGTCTCGTCGGTGTCGTCCCTCTCTTGTCACGAACGCACCGTTACCGGCTCGGGCAACGATTTCGGCGGCTGGAACTGGTACCCTCCGGCGAGGAGGAAGCGGATGAAGTGCTCTCCGAGTACATTGGCCCGGTCGTAGCTCGCGGCTCGGAAGCGCAGGTCGCCGGCGCCACCGTTGATGCCATCGTGGCCGGCGAGGTGGGGGAATGGGACGAACTCGTGTGTCCTCGGATGGGCGCCTGGCGCGAGTCGGTGCACGCGCTCGAGCAGGCGTTCGTCGGGCGCGGATATCCGGTCACCATGACCCCCAACGGAGAGTGCAGCTACATCCGCCTGCCTAAGACGTGGGATGAGTACCTGGCTTCGCTCCCGAAGAAGCATCGGTACTCAGTTCGACAGGCCCTTCGAGACTTCGACGCTTGGGCTGGGGCCGAACAGGAGCTCCGAATCTGCAAACTGCCGTCGGAGCTCGCGCAGGGCGCCGAGATCCTGCGGTCCCTTCACGGCGAGCGCTGGAACGCGAAGGGCGGCACCGGCGCTTTCCACTCGCACAAGTTCAGCCAGTTCCACGAGGAGGTCATGCCGAAGCTGCTCGAGCGTGGAGCGCTACAGCTCGTGTGGCTGCTGGTCCGCGGTGAACCTGTCGCAGCACTCTACAACCTGATCTGGAATCGCTCGGTCTCCGTCTATCAGAGCGGCCGCAGGGTGGACGTACCCCGGCAGGTTCGAGCCGGAATCGCACTCCACGCGATGATGATTCGGCGCGCCATCGAGGAGGGACTCACCGAGTATGACTTCCTTGCGGGCGAAGGGCTCTACAAGTCGCAGCTGGGCACGATGACACGGGGGCTCGTCGCGCTGCGAGTGACTCCGCCTGGCTCGGTCAAGGAGCGAGGCCGCTTGCTCATCGACAAGGGCGTGGACCTCGCCCGAACGCTGCGGGATCGAATCCGCAAGGCGCAAGCTGCCGAGCCCGAGCGGCCTGCGCCGCCCGAACCCGCCACATCCGGATAACGCAGACTCAGAAAGAAACCATGGTGGATGCCATGAAGCGATTGACCGAGGCGTCCCGTCCCGTCACGTACTCCGTCCAGTAGTGGGTGTACACGAGGCCGATCTTCACGGGCTTCCAAGGACTAAACACGTTGGTCAGGTCCAGCGTGTCATTTTTCGCTCGTTGGCCCGGAGCGGGATCGCAAAGCTTGTCCCGACTGACACCGACCGCCACCGAATACCAGTCAACGGGGGCCGCACTCAGCTGCAACCAGCCGCCTCGCGCCGCGATCTCCTTCCCCGTCTCGAATAGGCCGTCACCATCCTCGTCGGTCAGAGCCAACCCCTGGCCGATCCCGCCTCGCAGATCATTCAGGTTTTCGCCGGTCCAAACCTCGCCGCGCAGCGTGACGAACCGAATGGGGAACTCAAGGTGTCCGACCACTGCGAATACCCGGAAGTCCTCGTCCTCGCCACCGACGCTGAGGGTCTTCCCACCGTAGTGACCCGACCCACCGATGCGGATGGGCTTCTCACCCAGTGCATCCACATCGAGCTTGAGCTCGACCAGACCCTGCCCCGCGGGGCGCGCCCAGGCGTTGCCGTCCATGACCGTATCAGCGTCGAGATCCTCCATGTCGACGGCGCCACTTTGAGCCGCGGCTGCCGCGACAACCAGGGTCGCGGGACCGAACTTCGGGGCATAGGTGACCCGCAACTGTGGGCGCCGATCTCCGAGATTTCCGCCGTACCAGAAGATGGATTGCTCCATGCCACCCGCGATCAATGGCGCATAGAGGTCCCAGGTCTGCCCGCCAAGGATGGTGAAGTCCCCGAGCTGTACCTGCCCGTAGGCGTGCGTCATGCGGGGAGTCGCCCGGGACTGGGAACCGCCGCCGTGAAAGTCGATCTCGATCTTGGCGCTGATCTTGGCGGATTCTCCACCCAAATCGCCGGCGTCCCAATCCAGTCCAAAGCGGCTCCAGCGCGGATTGAGCGTGATTTCGTCCTCGTAGTCGCCGTTGGCGTCTGGTTGCCTCGCCCAGAGTCCGAGTTCCAGATTCTGCATGCGACCCGTGGCATAGGCCGCGTCCAGTCGGCCGAATCCGTAGAACTTCAATGTGGGACCGGGAGGCGCGGCGTCGGCCGGGGCCAGCTCAGCGGGCGCAGCCGAGACGGCAGCGTTGGCCGCCCTAGAATCGGGGGGCGGAGCGGCTACCGGTGGCTGAGCGTCGGCAGCGGGCGCAGCGAGAGCAACCGCCGTTCCAGCCTCACCTGCTGCTGGCGCACTCGATGTGGCACGGGTTGCCGTAGCTGGCGCCTCACCCTCGGGGCTCGCGGTCGAGGTGCTGGTGGGGGCTGTCACCGTCGGAGCTTGCGTGTTGACGGGATTACCCGTCGCAGCGGACGCTGCGGGTTCGGCCGCGGGCTGCGATGCGGAATCGGGTGCAGGCGGCGGAGCTTGCCCCATGCCTGCGTTCGCGTAGGTCGCCAATACCGCGGCGACAGAGATGAACAAGGTTCTCTTCATGACACACCAGAGCGAAGGAGGCGCTCGTGGAACCACGAGCCAGAAGGCAGGGTGGCAGAAGCCACCTCGCGCGGCGACCGGATACAGCTTGGCTCACGCAGAACGCAAGGAAAACTCACTGGGCGTTCGCGGCAAGGTCCTGAGGCACCTTTCCGGGAGCACCTTCGGCCAGCGCCGGACCGCGGCTCGATGTCCTGACCGACACGGCTTCCACCAACACGGTACTCGTGCGACATCCGACGGCAGGCAGCGGCGCCGGAAATAGCTGCTGCCCCAGCTCGTGACACCCATCGGGAGCAGAACCCATTTCCAGCTGTTCACCTTGGCCTGAGCTTTGCCCGAATCTGGCAGGCCTCTCCGGTTTATTCGTCCCCAGCCCCCGCCTCGGACTTCGGATGTTGGGCAGGCACCGCGTTCGAGGCTTGAACGAGCACGTCCGTCAGCCCCTCTGCCAGAGTCATCGCCCCTGCCACCATCCGCGCGGAGATGCTGCGAACCGTCAGCACGTTGGCGAGCCAAAGTTGCGTCGCAGCCAGCTGCATCAACACGAGCTTGCCGGTGGTAGCGCCAGTCATGGCACTACCGACTCCGGCAACGACGATCGCCGCAAGGGTCACGATGTCGAGCCATCCATTCCGGCGCAAGCTGCGGTGGGCGATCACGAGCGCGCGAGCTACGTGCGCCTCGAGCCGTTGTCGGACTTCGCGCTGGCCGGCTGCGGAAAACCCGGGCTCGTCCGACCACGGCCTCGCGACTTCGCACAGCGATTCCGCAAGCCTCACGTAGGGTGCCCGCCCCCCAACTCGGAGTACTTGCGCCACGTCGGCGGCGCGCCCTTCACCGAACATCGTAACAACGACCGCGTTGATGACGTCCACGCGAGCGTTCGCGCGCCACAGCTCGAGGGCGCGCAACGACGCTGAAAGGAAGGCAACGACGACGGCTATCAATCCCGTACTCATCTGCGCGTCCTCCACTGGTCTCGAGTTCGGCCTCGGCTCTCGGCCAACGATTGCGCTTGCCTACGCGCTCCATTGAGCAGCGTCGCCGCATTGGTGCTTTCGAGGACCGCGCGCTCGATCAGGGGTTCCAGAACCTCCCGCTCGATCTCGAAGAGATCCCGTGACCAAGGCCACGGCTCTGTCATTGGTAGCTGCTCGAGTGCCACCCGGTAGTTGGGGTGCCGATCGTAGAACCCACGACGCTGCAGTTCGCTCGCCGCAACGTCCGTCGTGGGAAGATACCCAGTGCTCGTCGACCAATCGATGACTTGTTCGGTCTCGAGCATAAACCGCACGAACTCCCAACCTGCGAGCTTTGCCTTCTCGGGCGCGTCTGCCATCAGAACGAAGAAGGTACCGCCGGTCGGAACCCCCGGGCGCATCCCGGAGGGCAGTGGTGCCGCCACGACTCGGAAGACGGCATTGTCCTCGAGGTACTTCACGAAGGCAGTCGAATTCCAGATCATGGGAGCGCGCCCCGAGAGAAAGTCGCTGTTCACCATCTCGTTCGCACTCGCGTCACGACCCGGCGGTGGCTTCATGCTGCGGTCGCGGTGCACCATGGTCTGCCACAAGGCAAGCGCCCGAATCCCCGGCTCTCCACCGAGACTGATCGTACCATCGGGCTCGATCAAGCGCCCTCCAGCCTGGTAGACCAGAGCCGTCCAAAACCACCAGGAGATTGGACACTCGAACCCGTATCGGGTAGTTCGGCTCCCTTGTACCACGGTGAGGGCGCGGGCCGTATCCCTCAGCTCTTCCCAGGTTTCGGGCGAAGAGAGCCCCTTAGCCTCAAACACATCTGCGTCGAGATAGGCGATGGGCGTCGAGCGATTGAACGGCAAGCACCACAGTTCCCGCTCGGCGCCCCCCAACCACGTCCCCGACTGCCCCAAAGCACCAATCGGCTTGATAGCGCTCGCGCCCGGGTACCCGGAGAGGGGTTCTAGCACCTCCGCCTCGACGAGATACGGTATCGCCTCGGCGATCACGTGGGTCACGCTCGGCGCAGCCTTGGCAGCCACAGCCAGCCGCAGCTTGGCCAGACCCTCATAGTAGTCGCCCTGGAATACGTCTCGAACCCGCGAACGCGCAGAACGCGCGTTGAAACGATCGACAAGGCGCTCGAGCGTCTGGCGGTTCTGGCCCCCGTAGCTGTACCAGAAAGAGGCCGTCGCCCGCGCTTCCTCGCGATCCCTACATCCGCCCGCCACCGCAGCCGTCACCGGACCGAAGAAGGCTGCAGCACCGCCCGCGCAGAAGGTGCGCCGGGTGAGACGCCGCGAGGTTGGGACAGAGCGCATTACTCTCGCAAGGGAACCGTACCCGCGAGCAGAAGGCAAGTCCAGATCAACCGATGGCCCCCACTTGAGCATCCCGTGTCACGAGGCTACATCTCACCCGATGCGCTTCGCACTGATCACGGATGTTCACTTTGGTCCCAGAGCATGCTTCGAGGGGAAGCTCCGCAAGCTTTCACACTGCGCGCCCGAACTCACCCGGGAGTTCGTGGCGCGAATGAACGATGTTGAAAAACCCGATGTCGTCGTCAACCTCGGAGACGTCGTCGAAGACGAGTCACCCGCCGCAGATGAGCAAGCGTACCGGATCTTCACCGAACTGCTCGAACCGCTCACTTGTCCGGTGCTGCACGTCGCCGGCAACCACGAGTCGGTGAACCTCGACGATGCACAGTTGGCAAGACTCTGGGGCCATCGGGGGCCGCTCCACTACAGCCGCGTCGTGAACGGCATTCGTTTGGTGGTACTCCGGACCAATCACGTCCGATCGACGGTGGTCCACCTCCCGGAAGAACAGCTGGGCTGGCTCGAGACGGAGCTCGAGCAGTCCACTGAACCGTGCATAGTCCTCGTCCACCATCCCCTCGGAGAGATGGATTTGGATGGCAACCGCTGGTTCTACAAGTGGCCAGAAATCTGCTTCGTCAAGGAGCGAGAGGCTGCCAGACGAGTGATTGCCAAGAGCCAGAAGGTAATGGCCGTTTTCAACGGCCATGTGCACTGGAACCATTTCTCGTTGATTGACAAAATCCCTTACTTTACCATTCAGAGCCTGACGGAGAACGTCGACGATGACGCCCCGGGGCGTCCAGCGCGCACCCACGCCGTGGTCGACGTGGGGACGCGTTCCCTCCGGGTTCGTGTGGAGGGCGAGCATCCTGCGCGCTACGAAATCGCGCTCGGCTAGGTTTTGCCCAACAAGCTAGGTTTTGCCCAACAAGCTAGGTTTTGCCCAACAAGCTAGGTTTTGCCCAACAAGCTAGGTTTTGCCCAGCTGGCTGGGTTCGGCCAAGCACAGCCAAGCGCGGGTGCGTTGGGCGGGAGCGGGTAGGTCCCGTGGCGTGCGGGAGCAGCAGAGTGCCGCGGCCGTTGGCCCAAACCGCGGTTTGTCGTACCATGGCCGCCAGATGTCTCGAACCCGCGGATCGATTCAGAGCTCACAGGGTTGTCGCCCCGGGGAAGCCGTGGACCCATGGAAGCCCCCGGGGAACTCGGTCGCGGGTTCGTCATGCTCGACCGGTGCGGTCTTGGCACCCTTCGATGTAGGGGCTCAGGGAACGCGCGGAGGCTGTAGAACCGGTTCGCGAAGTGGGGCCGGGAGAGCCCCTCGCTGGACGGTTGCTGTCGTACTCTCACTTGTCTTCGGCGCCGTCGCACCAGCTCACGCTGTTGAGATCGGCTCCCTCATCGGAGGCGAGTTCCGATTGCAGGGGGGCAAAGGAGGAGACGCGCCGCAGCTCAAGGAAGAAGAGCTCGTTGAAGGAGGGCTTCCGGACCTCCATCTCGGGGACCACTTCTTGATTGGACTGGGTGTCATCGTGTGCCCTTGGACCTCCGGTCGTCACGCCGCGGAGGCCGAACTCTCGGGTGGTTTCGCATCGTGGAGCTCGGGGCGCGACTCCGAGCCGAATCGCCTGACCACCTTCGGCGTGCCACTCGATCTTCTCGCCTTCTATCGGTACCGGCTCTCGGCGGACGGCGGCATTCCCTTGTTCCTCCGCGGTGGAGCAGGCGCGACGTACCACGCCGCTTGGGGGGTCGGCAGCTACGGCGCCTACAGTGGCATCAACTACGACCTAGACGACGCGTTCGGGGCGGTCATCGAAGCGTCCGCTGTGTATGGCGTGGTTGGAGCTGGACTCCGATACACTCGGATCAGCTCGCAGTTTTCGGGCTCCGACGAGTCCCTCGACATGAGCTCGATCGCTGCATTCGTGAGCATCATCGTGGAACCTGGATTGGCAATGTAGGCGAAACAAAGCCGGAAGCCGAGATCGGCGGGCGTCCTGTCAGACCAGTCTCCGGCAGGAGTGCTACTCGGGTTCGTCGAGCACAGCCCTCACTGCGGATGCAAGGGTCTCAGGCGTGTAGGGCTTCGAGACCAATCGGCACCTCAGCAACGAAAGCTCTGAGTCGATGCCGTCCGGCGCACATCCACTCGCAACGAGCACCTTCTGCCTAGGATTGAGCTTGCGCAGCTCTCGAATAGTCTCGGTACCGCAAAGCGACCCTGGCATCACCATGTCGACGATGGCCAGCGCGAACGGCTCGCGTGCCTCGCCCTCGGAGAGCAGGGCAATCGCATCCTCGCCGGAACTGACGGTGGTAACGGAGTATCCGAATTGGGTGAGGACCCGCCGCGCCGTGCGGAGCTGGACTTGCTCATCGTCGATGACGAGCAGCCGTTCTCGCCCACCGGTCGTCAAGGGGCTCACATTAGGAAGCTCAGCAAACCCGGCAACCCTCGGAAGAAACAGCGAGAAGGTCGTGCCGTGCCCGAGTTGGCTGTCGACCAGCGCCACGCCCCCGGAATCCTTGATGATGCGCTCGACGATCGCCAGTCCGAGCCCGCGCCCCTTTGGATCGGGACCTCGCTTGGCCGTAAAGAACGGCTCGAAGATCCGCGGTAGCAGGAAATCGGGAATCCCGGCTCCGGTGTCTTCCACCTGGATGACGACATAGGATCCTGCTTCGACGCGGTCACGACCTTCTATCGGGGTCGTCACCAGCCGCGGGCCAACTCGAACGACGATCCGTCCAACCCGGTCAATGGCGTCGACGGCATTCACGACGAGGTTCGTCACGGCGCGTAGCAGGCTCGTCCTCGACACCTTGACGGCAAGCGGCTGGGAAGATGTGACGATTTCTAGCTCGATTCCGCCAGCATTGCCGCAGAGCGCGGCAAACGCGCGCTCCGCACCCCGCAAAATCTGGTTGACATCGACCGCCCCCTCGGTTCCCTCCTCCGGACTGCCAAAGGTCCGCAGGTCGCGGATGGTCTCGGCCGCTCGCTGCCCCGCAACGCGAATTGTCTCGAGATCCTGAAGTGCGTCTTGGGGAACCGCGTCGGCCCCTAAGGACTGGAGCTCACGCTGGATGGTGCTGGGAAGCGCCACGAGCGGCCCCAGTATGTTGTTCAGGTCATGCGCGACGCCGCCAGCGATGATGCTCATTGAACGCAGTCGTTCACCGGTGACGCGCTTGTCCTCCTGGGCCTTGGCATGAAGGCGTTCGCGCTTGAGAATTGCCTGATGAAGTAGCACGTTCCGCACGGCGGAACCGATCTGTTCTCTGAGAAGAGAGTACACCTCGAGACCAAGCGGAAGCTCGAGCACAGCGACGCCGAGCCGCTCGCTCTCGAAGGTGAGCGGGAGGATCGTGAGGGAATGCCGTCGATCCTCGTCGAAGGCGCCGCGGGGCAGGAGCTCGTGCGATGGATAGGAACCAGTCTCGAGTTCGACATGGCGCCCGTTCTCGAGATACGCTAACAGTTCGAGCGATGCGCGGTCCCGTTCGGGATGCAAGGCAACGAGCGCATTACCCACCCCCAACCGAGGAAGCTCGGTCAGGAGGGCATCCTTGAGGGCACCCATCGTCAGTGAAGTGGTGAGTCGCTCCGAACTGAGACGCAGTTCCTCCAGAAGGTACTCGCTTCGCAGACGCTGAGCCCCGGCGCTTCGGTAGGTCAAGCTTCCCACCAGGACGCGAGCCGCGTGAAACGCATCCTCCGTCTCAGGCGGTCCTCCCAGACACCTCGCGTAGCTTCGGAGGACGCTCACGCTTCGCTGCAGCTCGTGGGGCGGCACGTAGGTCATACGCAGCGAGCCGAGCAGCGCAGTGAAAGCGTTCAGAAATGCGCCTGTTTTTCCGGCGCATTCGGCAAGCACGGCACGCAAAAGCGCGTCCGCCTCGCGCGATCGACTACTGGCGTCGTCGATGAGCGGAGCCAGGGCACTATCCAGCGCGCGGAGGTGTTCGTCGGCGGTGAATAGAAGCCCCTTCGGATCCTCGGCGCGAGGGCTCAGGGCGTAGGTAGGTGAACAGCCGCAGGACTCTCGGACGACGAGCTCGGTATCGACGGTCACGATGTCGGCGGCTTCGTGACCGGACAAGATCGCCATCATGCACTCGACGGCCACGGTGCCGAGCCGGGCTACCGGCTGGCGAACCGTCGTAAGCGCTGGCTCACAGTAGCGCGCGACGGCCGCGTCATCGAAGCCGGCGACGGCAATGTCCCGGGGGCAAATCGTGCCGGCGCTGCGCAGTGCCTCCATCGCGCCAGCGGCCATGTCGTCGTTCGCCGCAAGCAGAGCGTCCATCTGGACTCCGCGCGCGAGGAGATCCTGCACCGCGTTGCGAGCGGAATAGGCGATGAGATCGCCGCGCGCCACCGCCTCGTCGGGAAGCGAAAGCCCGTGTCGCATCAACGCGCCCCGCGTTGCCTGAAGGCGCTGCTCAGACTCTTCGTGACCGACCGGACCGGTGATGTATGCGAAGCGTTTGCGGTCGTGAGCCAACACCAGATGGTCCACGAGCTTGCCGACTGCGGTCACGTTGTTCACGAGCACGTTGGGAACGCCGTCGCAGAACTGACCGACGGTGCAGAGAGGAACGGCGGACGCCCTCCTCAGCCGAGCAATGACTTCGTGCAGCGGCGCGTAAGACGCCACGGCTCCTGCGGCGAGAATGATCCCATCGAGACGACTTCGATCCACGAGGTCGAAGATCCGAGCCCCTCCCGACTCTGGTACGCTCCAGTCCGTGCGCCCTGCGTAAACCCAGAGGTCGGCACGACGCGCCGCAACAGCTCGTTCCACGCCACTGCGCAGTTCACCCTGGTAGTCGTCCGCCAGACCTGCGCTGTTCAGGAAGAGACCGATGACCTTGCGATGCCCCATTCCACGTTGCCCTGCCTCGCGAACGCACAACTAGCGCTCGCTCAGGGACACCTCCGGTGCTCTCGTGGTGTCTGCGAGTATCGGTTCATGCGTTGCATGAAGGACCCAACTACCGGCCCAACCCGCCACATCTATACTCATACAACGGACGCAAGCCAGCGACGGACGGCATTTCCGAACACCAACCCGGCCAGCCCACCAAGTGATCCCGTGTCGGATCACACCGGCTTCGCTCGGGCGTACGCACGAAGCCACCAGACGACGCTCGCCCAGTGGCTTCGTGGGGTTGGGGTCGCCTCCGCGGCGGAAACGACGAACCCGCAACTACTCGCTGCTCTGCCCGGTAAGCTCTGTGAGGGCCTCCTGGTACTCGGTGGGCGAGTAGCAGGTCATATTTTCGAAGGGGGGCGGGTCGTTGTAGTCGATGGCGACGTTCGTCATGAGTTCGTCGGAGAAGAGGCAGTACGGACGTTGGGGGCGAAGCTCGCTCAGAGCCGTGATTTCCGCCTCGGTCAGCATGGTGATCTCGCCGTCGGGAGTGAAGCTCACGCCTTCGACGGCCGAGAAAACGATATTGCTGGCATACGCCCAAGGATAGCCGCCTGAACAGCTGAAGGCCTCAGTCGTCGACTCCTCGCGTGTGGCGTTGATGGTCTCGGCCTTGGAGAAGTGCAGCTTGCACTCCTGTCCGAATCGCAGAATCTCAATGTAGTCGTCCTCGTCCGTAAGGCGGTAGAGGGCGATGGGCTTCCAATACTCCAGCACGGGCGTGGCGCCCCACTCCTCGGTTTCCGGCCGGAGCCACTCGATCGAGCTCGACGCGAATGAGAGCATCTCGTCCGAGGCTCCCGGACGGGGACGAACTCGCTGAGGCAGCTCTGGCATGGCCACCGCACCTTCCGATACGATGCTCTGCCCCTCGAGGTGACTGACCCCTACTCGGGCAACATAGCGTCTCGTGTCGCGTTCGTAGCCGTAGTAGGGGAGGAACAGCCTCTGCGCCGACGAATCGAAGGCCTGTGCCTTGTCCTCGCCGAGGTAGGAGTACTCGAGATCGGTGCCGAGAATGAGATAGGAGAGCTCCGATGCGAAGGGGTCGGTGAACAGACCCAGCTTCAGAACCTGCTGGATACCCGGCTCGAAATTGGCGACGGTACCAATCGTCAAGATCCCCTGCTTCACGGGCAGGATGGTACGGTGTCCGCCCGGCAGTGTCCGATCTTCGGACGCCTGTCGCGGAAATGCGGGGTTCGACAGATCGATCACGCGCAAGACTGATTGGTCGTGGACGCCGGAATAACCGAAGTCGCTGAGGTAGAGCTTGTCGCTCGTAAACAACGAGGTCTGCAGCCCGCTATCGACGACGTCGAGCGAGCTGGTTCGGACCAACGAGGCTCCACCCATGGCATAGGTCTGCAGTACGCCATCTGCGATGGCGTAGAGCATGTCGTTCTGGAAGTAGAGGGTCTGCAGCGCGCCGGGAACGGCCAGATCGTAGGTTTCGGTGGAAGTCGTCAGGGTAGGCAGGACCGCGTCTGGGCTCTGGGTGTCCAGCCCTGCGTTTGTGATCTCACTAACCTGACTGTCGAGGCGAACGAAGCCCTGATCCGTGTACTCGTAGATATAGAGCCGCGTCAGATAGCTGGTGCTGAGATTCGGGTAGGTGTAGGAGCGGTACTCGGTTGCGTCGCAAACCCAACGGTTCATGATCCGCTGTTCGCATCTGCGACCAACGGGAACCTGGATAGTGGGGTTCGACGCGCGGGAGACGGCGCGGAGGCAGTCGCTCAGTGTTTGACCCTCGCACGCTCGGTCGCCGCCGCTATTGTCCGGAGGCGTATAATCGGGATTTGGTCGCTCCTCGTAGATGGTCTCGCAGTACTGGTAGGGGACTTCGACGGTGTGGCTCTCCACGCACACCGAATAGGAGCGAGTCTCCCAGTTGGCGAGATAGGTCTTGGCAAGCTGCTCGGTGACCACGAAGTAGTGATCACTGGCCCACATCAACCGTCCGAAACGGCTCGAATCGTAGACGAGGCCCCCGGGCTGCGTCTCGGGATCGATCCCGCCACTCGTGAGGTAGCTGGCGTCGGGCGACGTGTCGAGCAAGGTATCGGTCATTTCCTCGGTGAGGGTCTCGCCGAATCTGAATACCCTGAGCGAACGATGTAGTCCGCGCGACTCGTAGTAGACTGGTGCGGACTGGCCGGGGACATCCACAGCCTGGTCCTCGAGGGTCAGGTCGGTGTAGACAACCAGACGATCATTGAACCTCCGCGTGTCCAGGATGCTGACCGCTCCGAGATCGACGGCCTCGACGAAGCTCAGGGAACCCCCGGTCGTGTCGAAGTGCAACAGGAAGGAGTGACGCGCAGTGCCAGTGATCTGCGCGGTCATCGCCACGAGATGCCCCTGGTAGAAGAAGAACTTCTCGACCCTGCCCGGAAGCTTGGTGGCACAGTCGAACACGGGTTCGCTCCCACTCAAATCGACCATGAGCAAACCGTGCTCGGATGAGTAGTAGAGCGCCGAGGTCTCCGACAGGCCAATGATGTCGGCCTCCTCGATTTCGACGCCAGCAGCGTTGCCCCCGGCTGCGGAAGGCATCCCTTCGTCCCACAGGTTCTGCTGGAAGCCGGCTTGGAACCTGGGCTGGCTCTCGTCCACGAGAATGCTCACAGAGTAGCCCCAGGTCACGCCACCGATGATGTCGATCGCCGCATTGTACGCCGGATCATCCTGAACCTCGCATCGGATCATGCTGCCCGGGTCGTAAGTCTCGAGCTGGTTCCAGATGGGCTCAGCCATCAACGCGGCAGAAGCGCTCGGAACTGGGATCGTGCTGCGAAAAGACTTGGTAGCATCGGCGTACCAAGCTGCTGTGTCCCCATCGACCGCGATGCCCGCGCTGCCAGCGAGTGGAGAACCATCGCCGCCCCCAGAACCGTCGCGCGAGCCTCCGGTGTGATGGCCTCCTGCACCATCGGCGATGCCGCCGGTGGCCTCGGGGGGATTCCCGGCACTGCCCGCCGTGTTCTGCCCGCTACCCCCCGTGGCGATCGGAGCATCGCTGCGACCCCCCGTGGCGATCGGAGCATCACTGCTCCCCCCCGTCGCGACTGCGGCGGCCCCACCGCTGGCTGCCTCCGCATCATCGGCATTGCCTTCATCATCGTCGTTGTCGCCGTCTCCGGGCTCTTCGCGCCCCGAAGCGCCGTACTCGTCATCAGATGCCGAGCCCCCGCCCGTGTCGTCGCCGCAGCCCGCGGTAGCAAACAGAATGGCCGCAGCGGAAAATGCCAGCAGTATGTGGAATGAACGCATGATGCCACCATGAGCAAACCCCGTGCCACCCGCAGCAGATACCTCCTCACGCGTAACAATTGGCAATTACATAGTTTTCCAACCTTCTGACAAGTGCCAGTGTGCCAGTTCTGGCCCAATGGCACAGATCACCAGCGTTCGCAGCGCGCTGTGGACGGGTCGTCCTGGACGCGACTGGCCGCCGAGCAGCGAGAATCGAGGGGAGGAGAAACGCGAGTCGGTGGAGATCTGCCCGAAACGAATCACTATGCTTGGCACCCATGCTTCCCCCAACTCATGACGAGACCGAACGATTTGGACTGGACACCAAGTACGTTCGTCCGTGCTCCGAACTCACCTGGACTGACTCTCTTGGGGCACATAGCCAGACCATCACGGGACGAACCGTGCTTGGCTCTGCCAATGAGGCCGATCTGCGCGTCGCCGATCGCGCGGTTTCCCGAGTACACGCGGAGCTCGAACTCGATGAGTCGGGGATCTGGATTCGGGATTTGAACAGCCTGAACGGCACGTTCGTCGGAGGCATTCGGGTGCGGGAAGCCCAGGTTCCCGAAGGTGGCTCGATAGCGATCGGACGGGTGCAACTCACCCTGAGCAGGATCGCTGGCGAACAGGAAATCGAGCTCTGGCCAGAGATCCAATTCGGTGAGCTCCTCGGCGTCAGTCGCACGATGCGCGAGGTGTTCGCACGGCTCCATCGAGTCGCTGCCAGCGATGCACCCGTGATGATCCTGGGGGAGACCGGCACGGGCAAGGAGCTGGCAGCTCGAGCCATCCACCAGGCTTCCGCGCGGCGCGGCGGCCCATTCATCACGGTAGACTGTGCTGCATTGCCCGAGGCCATGCTGGAGGAGGAGCTTTTCGGACATGGCGAGGGGAAAGCCCCCGGACGAAGTGCATCTGTTGCGGGATGCCTCGAAAGCGCCCAAGGCGGCACGGTGTTTCTGGACGAATTCGGTGAGCTGCCTGCCGGCATGCAGGCCAAGCTCCTACGTGTGCTGGAGACCCCCACCATTCGCCGCTTGGGCGAGGTGGAACAGCGGCCCATCGACGTGCGCATCGTGGCGGCCACTCACCGCAATCTGGCGCAGCTCGTCAGTGTGGGGGCGTTCCGGGAGGACTTGTACTTCCGGTTGGCGGTTCTCCCGGTCACGCTCCCGCCGCTTCGCACTCACCGCGAGGACATCCCGCTGCTCACCCAGCACTTCCTCGGGGATCGCACGGCCGAGGGGCTCGATGTGGCGGAGCTCGGGCGCCGCCCTTGGCTTGGAAACGTGAGGGAGCTCAAGAACTTCGTCGAAAGGGCGTGTGCCCTGGGCGCGCCCACCGCACTCGCGTCTCTCGATCTTGGTGGTGCGCCAGAGCCATCAGCGGGGGTCAGCGGCGGGACAGCTTCGGTCTTGGAGCGAGAGCTGCGTGACAAGTGCCAGCAGCCGTTCAGCGCCTTCCGTTCCTCGTGGCTCGAGGTTGGAGAGCGCGAGTACCTGCAGTCTGCGCTGACGCGGTTCGACCACAAGGTTACCAAGGTCGCCGGTTTCGCCGAGGTTGATCGCACCTACGTCTATCGACTGATGCGCAAACACGGACTGTCCGGTTGCGGGAGTGGTCGAGTGGCGGAGCCGGGCGACGACTGAAGACGCGCACGACGGTTGAACCGAGTGGTCCATCGGCCTGGGCTTGACCGCGCCGATTCGGTGCTGCCCGTCAGACGGCCGAGCCAGGACAGCTCGCATCGACCCGAGGTGCGAGCGGCCATTGGTGGACATTCACGCTGACGATACAGCCGCTGCCTTCTACTGCGACGGCAGCGCGGTAGTCCGGGCCGACATCGATGTCCTGCATGCACCATCTGTCGGGTCCTTGGTCCGCGTCTGCGGCAAAGATGAGCCGCGCCGGTCGTCGTGGATCGACCTCGACCTGGAACGTCGCAAGGTCAATCGCAAAACCCAAGCCGACGGCTTTGATGTACGCTTCCTTCCGCGACCATGTCGCGAAAAACGCCGTGCCAAGTAGAGCCTCGGGAAGCGACCTCAGGCCAGCCACTTCGCCCGGGGAGAAGAAGCGAGTCGCAATCTCAGGCCAATCCGGAATTGGGCGAACCGCCTCGATGTCGACGCCGATCTCGCGGGACTCCGTGACGGCGACCAGACATCGCTCGCCAGAGTGCGACAGATTGAAGCGCAGCTCCGATGCGTGGGCGAGGTCGAGCGCGGGTTTGCCGTGGGCGTTGCGGACGAAGCGCACCTCCTCGGGACCCACACCGAGATAGCAACCGAGAACGATGCGCGCGCCGCCGTGACTCACGATGTACTTGCGGGCAAGCTCCCTGGTGACGAAACGCTCCGCCTGGGTTCGCTCGGACTCGTCGAGGAGGTCAGCCAACTGTTCGAGGCTTTCTCGCCCCAATCGGAGATCGATGTCGTGAACGCAAATCGTGTCACCGGCAATCTGGAGTTCTTGGGCAGGTCCTCTCAAGTGCATGCGAGCTTTCCTCCGAACCTGTGTGCACCCGGTTCCGCTCTTGAAACGCGCTCCCAGAGCGTGTCTGTTCACGCCTCACATGAAGCGGATCCGCCGCGATCCGCCTTGCGCTCTGCTCCGATGCCCGGTGCGCCTGGCACGCGAGGCGAACCCTGGGCCGGGACTGTGAGCGATCGTGAGCGCATGTGAGCCCGAGCAGTCTATAGAGCAGTTCAGCAGATCTTCTGCAGGCCGGCAATCAGGCCGTTTGCACCGAGGGCTTCGTTCGGGCTAGCTAGCACCACCATAAGAATACGCGAGCGCAGGTTCGGCGCCGCGGCTGGGACGTGTTGCCCTCCCCCATCCACGACGAGCAGTCAGAGGCACCCGGGACGGTATCGTTTGATGCCGTCAGCGTCCAGATAAGCGCAGTCGCTCCGCTGCAGCGGTAGGCTCGACGGATTGGGGGCGGCACTGCCTGAACCGGCCGGCGTCGTCACCACTGCGCGCAGCTCTCCGGTCCTGGATTGACCCCGGACCGCGCTCCCTTCGCTCCGCACTCTCGGCACCGTCACCGGTCTGGTCGGGGCCGGTAGCCGCGCGCTCCCACCTTCGGTCTCGGCGACGGTACCCATGAAGGGAAGCTGCGGCTCGGTGGCAGGGGCACGCAATGTTGGCGGCACCGCGTCTCGCGTCGCGGTGTCGGGATCCTGAAGCTCTGGATCCAGGTGAGCTTGCCACGTCAGAGTAGCAACGACTGCAGCCACCAGAAGGACAGCTAGCGCAACCAGGTACCAGCTCGCGCGCCTCGCTGGTCTGCGCTCCACGGGGTCGGGTGGGGGCTTGGTGCTCGCAAATACCCGCGCCGACTGAGGATCGAGACGTTCGGTACGCGAGTATTCCTCGATGGGCGAGCCACTCGAGGGAAACCCAACATGGTGTTCACCCGACCGCGGACTCGGTCTGGATGGTGTGACGCCTGACTCACTCTGGGGAGGCGAACCAACGCAGGTCGCCGACGAGTCCTCGGAATAGGGAGTGAAGGTTTCGAGCATCCACTCACGCAACGCTGAATGAGACCAGAGCGCGTGCTCACCGCCGGCAGCATCCAGGATCGCCCGGTCGAGCTCGTCAGCCGTCGAGTATCGCGCGGTGCGCGACGCCAGGGCATTCTCCACGACGCTCCGAAACGGTGCCGGAATCAGCTGTTCATCTCGCGGCGGCAACTTGCCTAGGAGAATCCTCGCGCGAACGAGCTCAGGGCCGAGATTCTTCCAGAGACGCACACCGCTGAGCGCTTCCCACAGAAGCCCCCCAACCGCGTACAGGTCGACTCGACCGTCGACCCCCTCACCGAGTAGCTGCTCACGTGGCATGTAGCGGAGCTTCCCCGCGTGGGGCTCGCTTCCCGACATCTCCCGCTGAACCGTCGCCGCGCCGAAATCCAGCAGCTTCACGTACCCTTCGTCGGTCAGGAAGATATTCTGCGGAGATACATCTCGATGAACGAGGCCCATTGGCTGCCCGTCGAAATCGCGCAATTGGTGGACATAGCGCAGCGCGCCGAGAATATCCGAGAGGATCCGCAACCATCCAGCCAGGGGCAGTGTTGGAGCATCCGGATCCGTGTTGTAGGGACGGACGGCGGAGAGTGCCGAGCCCCGCAGGTACTCCATAACGATGATCGGGAACTGCTCGGTCTCGATCACCTCGAAAGTGTGGACGATACTAGGGTGATCGAGTCGTGCGGCGAGGCGTGCTTCGCGAAGCACACTCTCTCGGTCGGTCTCGTTCGAGTCCCCGTAGCGATGTGGCATCTTGAGCACCACCTGCTTGGCGAACCCACTCGGCCCCTGCGCAATAGCCAGGTGAAGCGTGCCCATCCCGCCACTGCCAAGTTTGCGCACGTACGCATAGCGACCCGCAATGATGTCCCCTCGCTGCAACTGAGGAACCGGCGCTACTCGGTCGCAGCCGTACATTGGCCCTCCTCGCAGTGGGACTCGGGGCCGCACGAGTCGCGGCAGTCGGAACAATCCGTGTCGGTGCCCAGGCGCGTCTCACAGCCGTCCTTGGCGTCGTCATTGCAGTTGCCGTACCCCGGCGAGCAACTCTCGACGACGTGCGTCATCGCACTGCACGCGACACTGGCGTGTCGCGACTCGACAGGAGTCTCACACTTGCCGCAGTTGTCGAGATCGTAGCCTAGGTTGACCTCGCACCCGTTGAAGTCCTCACCATCGCAGTCATCATGGCCTGCGATGCATTGGCTGAACGTGCAGCGTCCATCGTCACCGCAGGTCGCTAGGGCGTTCGGTACCACGCACGGGTAGCAACCTGGCAAGCCACAACCGTATTCGGGAAACGTAGTCTCCTCGCAGTAACCTGCGCCAGCGCCGTCGTAGCAGGCCTTTGTGCCCTTGGGGCATGCTTCATCTTCCAGCCCCTCCACATCCAGCAACCTGGTGCAGCCGCTACCCAGGCACAGCACCGCCCACAATGCGAAGTGGGGGTGCTTCTGTATGCTCAGGGGTGACATTGGGTCAGAACCTCCGCCCTAGTTTCACCATGGCTCCCGACGCGGTGATGACTCCGCCTGTGGACGGACTGTCGAAGAGCCAGACGCCCCCGGCGACCCCTAATGCCCCAACGCTGATGGCCCCAGCAACCGTGGCCAGGGTGAGCCGCGTCCGGATCGGGTCGGTAACGCTCGAACCACAGAACGGCCGACAGCTCTCAGCATCCGCGAACCGAGCACGAGCGTCGAGATAGCTCGAGATCGCGACGCCGCCCGCTGCAGCTGCGACAAGGGCCGAGCCCCACACCCAGCCCTGAGAACCACCATGGGTCGGCCGAGGTTTCGGAGGCGGGATGGCATGAACGGTCAACGCGCGCGTGGCCGACCTCGCTGATTTCGACTGGGGTCCGGGCGCCTCGGTTGGCTTGAGCTCTAACTGAACCAGGCGGTTCTTCTGACCCTGACGGGCGGTGAGGGTGACAGCGGCCTCGCGATAGCCTTCCGCCACCACGCGCACCACGTGGGGACCCGGATTGAGTTCGATAGCGCTACCATCAAGGCCCGGCTGGAGAAGCTCTCCGTCGACATACAGGGTCGCCGCTGGTATCTCCTTCCCAGCGGCCGTCGCTGAGACGACGAACGACGGAATACTGACGGTCACTTCCTGATGCCATTCGAGGCAATCCTGACGCACAGGGCCAGGACAGTGTGCCTGAGCACAGGCCGTTAACGAATCGCGAGCCTGCACGAGTTCGAGCTTTGCTCGCTGCTTCTGCGCCTGCACGTGTGCATCGACGCAAGACGCCTCGCCGGATTGACTTGCATCGGACGTCGAGATGTCAGACCCTGCGTCCGTCGCGGCGGCTCGCGCCGCGCCTAGTGCCACGGCCATGGCAATGGCGCCACTGACGGCACGATGTGACATGAGGCGTCGCATTCGAGGGCCACGTGGATGCGTAGTCCGCTTGTCCACGTCGCTCTATTTACCCTGCTTACTCGTCTGTGCTCCAGGGTCGGAGCCCGATTAGGAGGCGGTTGATGGGGATTGGCGCGCCGCCCGAATATTCCAATCAGCCGACCCATTCCCGTGTTCGGTCGAAATCTTGAGATTTCGGGACCAGGGGAAGAATTCGGGGCCGTACTTTGGCCACGCGTACTAGACTCACCATTGCCAATGGCGAGTGGCCGACTTCGCAGCCTGCTGGGCGCACAAAGACTCGCGTGTTCGATTCGGGCGTCCCTAGCCTTGACGCTCGTGCTCGCTGCGGGCTGCGCCAACACTGCGAGCGACACGGATGAGCCGGTCACCCTCATGCACTGGTGGGGTACTGCGTCGGAATCAACACCGCTCAATGAGGTACTGAGGCGCTCCAACGTACCCGTCACCTCGATTTCGTACGTGTCTGCCGCGAAGATGCGCGAGGATCTCGAGAAGAAGCTGATCGAGCGCAAGCCGCCCCGGCTCTTCGTGGCCAACGGTGGGCTCGATCTGCTTCGGTGGGGAGACCAGGGCGCCAACGTGCTTCAGCCTTTGGGTGAGGTGGCCCCCGTTGACTGGATCTCCGACGTGCCATGTGAGGTGAAATGGGCGGTGACCGGAGCGAATGATGGATCCCACGAGCCCGCAGTGTTTGCGGTCCCTCTGAATATCCATCGCAACAATGTGCTCTTCTACAATCCTGCACTATTCGAGCGCGCGAAGGTGTCTATCCCTAGTCCAGAGGAGTTCAGCAAGCAGGACTTCTCGTCTCTGCTGGACTTATGCGACACGCTCAAGGAGCGCGTCGCGGCGTTCAGCACCGCGGGAGAAGACTCGAGCGGCAGCTCGACGACCAGTCCGGCAGCGTTCGATCCAATGGTGGAGGGCGCAACAGACGCTTGGATCCTTGCCCTGCTGGCATTCGAGAACGTGTTGGTCGCTCAGAGTCATTCGAACCGCGACAATCCGGCAGAGCTTTACGAAAGCGTGTTGCGTGGAAAGCTGGCCTATGGGGACAGCGAGGCCTCCGATCAATCACTCGAGAACTTCATCAGCGACGTGCGTAGGCTCTTCGCATGCTTCAAGACGGACGACACAGTCGCCACCACCTGGGAAGACGCTGGAATCCGTTTCGCCAATGGCCAAGTGGCCATGATGATCGGGGGAGACTGGACGCACGCAGTGATCCAGAGCGCGGCGCCAGCGGACTTCGAGTACGTGACGATACCAACCCCTGGCACCAGCAGGGTGTTCGTCTTCACGGCGGACGTCATGACCATGGTGCGCGGCCTCCCTGATGCGAGACGCGCCAGAGCCGTGCTGGATCACTTCGCATCACTGAAGGGCCAGGCGGAGTTCAGCAGACTGAAGGGATCAATCCCGGCGCGGCAGAGCGCCGTGAACTTGGACGACATGGACTGGAGCGACGCAGCCAAGGCATCGATTGCCGACTTCGCACACCAACGACGCACCCCAGCCATGTCCCACTTCGTCCCCAATGCCTATCGAGAACTCATGGAGGACGCTCTCCAGACGCTGCTCTCCAACGACGACGATGGGCCTCTCCGAGCCAGGTTGGGCAACCTGCGCAAGCTATTGACCGACATCAAACCTATTGGCTACCCACTGTGCCTGAAACAGGAGTAGTACGGTGACCCGCTTGTCAGTGGCTCGGCAAGCCCGCCTCCGAGCCGAGCGGCGATCTGGCTAGACAGCTCCAGACTGGGGTTGCAGCGCCGCACAGGCGAGAGCGGCCGCGCAGAGCGTACTAGAGTACGCCAGCACGCACCGCAACGGCCAACGATGCGACCGCAGATGCTCACCCTCGAGCTGGACTCGTTTTGCTAGCTGGCATGGGCACGCTCACTGACCCCCTGAGTGCGGCGCGACGCACCTGAAGTCCTCGCAATAGGGACGAGAGGGGTCGTCACAACTGAACACTGGAGGAGCGCATTCCACGCAGCGACCTTCGAAACAGGACGGCGTTTCCGGGGCACAGAAGGACACGTCGGCCTCGCTACACTGAACGCACCAACCATGGGCATCGCAGATGGGAGCATCGCCCGGGCACTGGCCCGGTTCGCACGCGCACATACCCTGGGCGTTGCACACCGGCCTGCTCGGGCCGCAGTCACCATCGTCCTCGCACTCGATGCAGCGGTTTTTCGTGCACGCCCGAAACACATCGGGACAGTCGTCTCGAACCAGGCACTCGACGCACTTGCCGGACGTTGTGTCACAGTGAGGCGAAAACGGGCAGTCTTGGTCGTCCGTGCACCGATCCACGCAGATGCCTGGTTTGTCGGGGTAGTAGTCGAATACCGCGCAGACCCTGTCATCGAGGCACTCTGAATCGACCAGACAGGACTCCACCCCCGAATCAGCACCGCCCCCGCCCCCGCCCCCGGTCGAAGGTGGTGGTTCTTCACCCGAGCCGCCACCACCACCCGAACCGCCGCGACCGGCCGCACCACCGGTCGCCGATCCTGCGACTCCACCAGTCGCTGATCCTGCGACTCCACCGGTCGCCGATCCTGCGACTCCACCGGTCGTCGATTCTGCGACTCCACCGGTCGCCGATCCTGCGACTCCACCGGTCATCTCGATTGGTGCGTCTCCAGCCGCGGCCTCCGAGCTGCCCCCGCTCCCCGGATCCGTATCGCCACCAGTAGCCGCGTTGGTCGCGCCTCCGGAATTGGCTACGCCGCTGGTGTTGACCAGCCCGCCCGTGACTTCGTCTGCAGAGCCTCCAGTGCCAGAGCCTCCGTCATGTCCCACGGCTGAGCTCGTCCCGCCGGTCGAATCGGAGGGAGCGAACAAATCGACCGTTTCATTCTTGCAGCTGACCCCCAGCAACACCCCAGACGCCACCCAGGGGAAGAGAGCGGAAAATCGCGTACGGCCGCGACCGCTGGCGCCCCTGGGGCCGTGTCCCTTTGGTGGGGTTGTATCGCTCGCCATCATCACCACTTCGGGGAGTATAGTGTTCGCACCTCGTCGAAGCAGGCGAGAGTGACTTCGGTTCGCGGATTCCCTCGTGAAAAAGCTTACACCGAGACCCCGGAATGGTACCTCGTCCCTCGATTCTTCACCACGGCCGGGCTCGTTCCTCTACCATGGAGTCTTCTCGTCTCTGAAGCGCACCCGCGGTTTCGATGGCCACCACGCGTAGTACCCCGACCGGGCTCCCCAGACCCAACGCGCTGGCGATCGAGTGGGTGTTCCCGCGCAGTCGAGTGACGTACATCGGTGCCCGTGGAACGCTCGGGCGAGGTGATTCCTGTGCGGTGGTGCTACGGGGACAGGAAGTCTCGCGCAGCCACTGCGAGCTCACCCCAGGGCCCGGCACTCTCATCATCGAGGACCTGGGCAGTCGTAACGGAACGTTCGTCAACGGTCGGCGTGTAGCCAAGGCCAAGCTATCTGCCGGGTCAGTGCTTCGGCTCGGAGACTGGATCGGGCTAGTGCGACCCAGCGCTCAACTGACACCACGAAATCTGGAGTTCGGCGAGGTGGCCCCTCACCTCTATGGCAGCGGCGCCATCCGACAGGTGATCGAGGCTGCCAGAGCCGTGGCTCCAAAAAAACGTCCAGTGGTCATCGTGGGTGAAACGGGAACTGGCAAGGCACTCGTGGCGGAGTTCATCCACGAGATCAGTCAGCGACCGGGGCGTCTCGAAGTGATGGACTGCGCCGCCGTCCCAGCCCCCCTTGCGGAGGCGGAGCTCTTCGGTGCGACACCGGATGACACTGCGGCCACGGTCCCTGTTCGCGCGGGGCACCTGCACGCGGCGCATCGTGGCACTCTGCTGCTCAAGGACGCCACCTGCCTCCCGCTCTCGGTCCAATCGATGTTACTCGACACGTTGACCCAAGCATCGGCGCCGAGGCCAGGCTCGAAACCGGGCGGCACCGACGTTCGGCTCGTCGTGACGACCCGCGAGCCGTTGAACCACGCCATCGAGGCCGGTCGCTTGAGTCCCGAGCTCTTCCGATGGCTCGACAACACCAGACTGTGCGTACCTTCGCTTCGCGATCGCGTGGAGGATATCGCTCCGCTCTTCCTTCACTTCGTGCGAGAGCTCTCGGCACGTAGCGGGCCTGACATTGATCCGCGATTGATCGAGCGTCTGTGCCTGTACGACTGGCCCTACAACGTCCAGGAGCTCCGGGGGCTGGTTCAAAGGCTCTTGTCGGCTCCCAGCAAACGCGGCGCTCTGACAGCGTCGCTCTTGCCGGGGCGCATGGCATCGCAAGAGATCAGCCGCACGATGTCGCAACCGGCGGAGGCGCGCGCCCAAACCTTGCCCGATCGAGGTGCGACTTCGAGCAGTGGCACGCTACTGATCGACCGCGGCTCCCAGGACGACGAACGGACGCTCATGATGCTCGTCGATGCTTTGCGGTTTTGCCAACACGACTTGCACCGAGCCTGTTCGATGATCGGAATCTCGAACGCCGAAGCCAGCCGCTTACTCGAGTCCGCTGCCTTTCTCGAAGCGCAGCAGGAAAAGATCTTGGATCGACGCAGTTAGCGCGTTCATCGAGACGCCGCCGAACGCCAGAGCTGGAGGACCCGGCCCACTCCGCGCACTGCTAGAGTGGGCGCGTCCGCGGAGTGACTGCAGCGCACCGGTGAACTCCGAACCATGCAGCGCACCGCTCCCGGGAGTTCGCTGTGCGTCGCATCCATGGTGGTCGTGAGCGGGACTCGCTGGAGTCGTGAACCCGTTCCCCGAAGGTCGCAAGCGTCACCCGTGTCGGCGCGTCATGCCCCCCATCACTGCCGACCCGGCCGTGGAGCTGAAACGCGACAGAGGATATGGAACGCCTATCCCGCTGGCACGGAGAACGAGAGTTCCGCCGATTTCGAGACCGGGCCTTTGGCCCGGGATCGATCTGGTATCATCCGCTCCGTGGGGTGCTGGTGCCGAATCGTTGAGTGCCGCCCTGCGGCGCGCTAAATGCGCCACCCCAGTCGAGCCTAGGCTGGGATTCGAGCAGAACAGTACTCCAGGTAAGCCTCGAAGGAGCAAAACGTGGCCCGTTTCATCGACGAACTCAAGCGTACCCATGACTGCGGAGCCCTGCGAGCTGGCGACATCGGCAGAGAGGTCGTGCTCTTTGGGTGGGTCGCGAACCGCCGCGACTTCGGGTCGTTCATCTTCGTGGATCTGCGCGACCGCGAGGGGCTCACGCAAATCGTCTTCGATCCGGATACAGCACCCGAGGCGCACCAAGTCGCCGAGGCCGTGCGCGGCGAATGGGTCATCGGCATTCGCGGCAAGGTTCGCAGCCGTGGCGATCAGTTCAGCAAGAAGGAAGGAAAGATGGTCAGCGCCATCAATCCCAACCTCGCGACTGGTGCCATAGAGATCGAGGTTCTGGAGGCCACCGTCTTCAACAAGAGCGAGACGCCACCCTTCGAGATCGATGACGAGATCGATACCAAGGAGGAGGTCCGGCTAACGCATCGCTATTTGGACCTTCGGCGCGCTCCGTTGCGCAAAGCGCTCCGCATGCGTCACGTCATCAACCAGACGACGCGGAACTACCTCTCGGAACAGGGTTGCCTCGAGATCGAAACGCCGTTTTTGGTCAAGTACACACCCGGCGGCGCGAGGAACTTCCTCGTGCCTTCGCGTCTCCACAGCGGCAAGTTCTACGCACTGGCCGAGAGCCCGCAACTCTTCAAGCAGCTGTTCATGGTGGCCGGCTACGATCGGTACTTCCAGATCGTGCGCTGCTTCCGAGATGAGGACCTGCGGGTCGATCGCCAGCCCGAGTTCACGCAGATTGACGTGGAGCTGAGCTTCGTCAACCAGAACGACATCTTCACCCTCATGGAAGGCTTGGTTTTCCGAATCTGGAAGGCTGCGCTTGGAGTCGACCTTCACGAGAAGTATCCGGACGGCCGCTTCCCGCGACTCGACTTCGAGGTGTCGATGCGAGATTACGGAAACGACAAGCCCGATGTGCGCTTCGGGCTCAAGCACACGGATCTCACTGAGCTCATCATCCAGCACAAGGGCGGCGGTGTTCCATTCTTCGCGTCGATCGCGGAGAAGTTCGAGACCGGCGCTTACCGCCGAGACCTTCCGGCGGAGATAGTAAAAGCGATGGTGGTGCCGGCAAGTGCCGGGTTCTCGCGAGCGGATGGCGACAGGCTCGAGAAGCTCGCGAAGAGCATGGGGGCTGCAGGGCTCGCGCGCGCCAAGATTGGACCTGGTGGCACCTGGGTCCAATCGCCCCTTGCCAAGAGCATCACCGAAGAGGCCCGAGTCGCGATCAACCAAGCCTTGGGCGTGAGCGAGGGAGATCTGATCCTCGTCCAGTCAGGCCGCGCGGCCCTGGTGCACACCGTCATGGCGAATCTGCGCATCGATGTCGGCAAGCGGCTCGGTCTCATTCCGGAGGTAGGAACCGACAACCGTTGGGAGTTTCTCTGGGTGGTCGAGCCGCCGTTGTTCGAGTTCGATGACGAATCGGGACGCTGGACGGCTGCACATCACGCCTTCACGCGGCCCCACGACGACCACATCCATCTCATCGAGACGGATCCCGGAAAGGTGCTGTGCTATCGCTACGACCTCGTGCTCAACGGCTTCGAGATCGGTGGCGGCTCAGTCCGACTCCACGACCCAGAGGTCCAGGCCCGAGTCTTCAAAGCGCTTGGCATCTCCGATTCGGAGGCCCAGGAGAAGTTCGGATTCCTCCTACAAGCCCTGCGCTTTGGTGCCCCGCCGCACGGTGGAATCGCGCTGGGATTAGATCGCATCATGATGCTGCTGAATTGCACGGAGAGCATCCGTGACGTCATCGCGTTCCCGAAGACGCAGAAGGGCACCGACATGATGAGTGACGCCCCAAACCCGGTCAGTCCCGAGCAACTCGCCGATCTGCACATTCGTACCGTAACGGACTAGAGTGGGCCTCTCCGGCTGCATTCGCCATCCGGCCGGGAATAGCGGGAGGTCTCGATGGAAGGCTCGTTCAGGTAAGGATCTAGGCTAGCCCATGGGTGTAAGAGTACTCGTTGTCGATGATAGCCCCACGATTCGCAAGGTTGTGGGCAGCATCCTCGAATCGAGTTCGTACGTCCCGCTCTTTGCGGTGGACGGGCAAGACGCTCTCGAAGTCCTCGGGCGCGAGAACGTCGACCTCGTGTTGGTCGACTTCGTCATGCCGCGAATGAATGGCTACCAGTTCTGCCGGGCGCTGCGCGGCCGCAGTGATCTCAGTGGCACGCCCGTCGTGCTGATGAGCGCGAAAGGTGACAAGATCCGCGGCCAGTTCGTCCAGCAAACCGGCGCACTGGACGCAATCACCAAGCCCTTCGACGCGCGGGGTCTACTAGCGGTCGTCGAAGCTGCGCTCCGCAAACGTCACCGGATGCCTCCCGCGGATCAATCGGTATCCGCGGAGTCGGGGGGATTCAATGATGCGAAGCAGGAGAGCCTGCCTCCTGAGTCAGCCGAATCGAGCGCTGATCCCAGGGAACGTCGGGAGAAGGCGGCCAGCGAGTTCGCGAAGGCACTCGCGCAGCTCGTCGTTCCGGAGCTGCTCGTTTGTCCCGGAGTCCCCGCCGACAGCGGGCCGCAGCTTGTCGCAGGTATCGCTCGAGCAGTGACGGCCGACTCGATGGCAAGCCTGACGAGTCTGCTGCGTACCCTTGATTTTGGCCAGAACACCACGGAAGTCCTCGCCGGAGACCTGTCCGTCATCTCCGTCCCCGAAGTCTTGCAGCTCCTTCAGCTGCAGAGGCAGAGTGGCGCGCTCAACGTGGCGCGGCGCGGCGCGGAAGTCAGCATGTTCCTCCGCAACGGTATGCTGGACATGGCGGTCGGGCGTGGTCTGGAGCAGGAGTTTCGGATCGGCCGCTACTTCGTCGAGCTCGGCCAGGCGACGCGTGCTCAGGTGGAAGAAGCGTCCAGCGCGGACATGCCTAATCGCCTGCTCGGCGAGCGTTTGATCGCGCTCGGCCTCAGCAGCGAATCCGGAGTGCGGCAGGCACTCGGTCGCCAAACCTCGGAACTGGTGTACGAGGTGGTTCGCTGGAAGAAGGGTCGCTTCTCGTTCTCCGTCGGCGGATCTCAGCCCGCTGCAGACCAGGCTGGGCTGAAGCTCAATCCCGGCGGGCTAGTGATCGAGGGGTTTCGTCGAGTGGACGAATGGCGACTCATCGAAGGCAGCTTCGACTTCGGCGATATTCTGTATCGAGACAATGCCGCCATTGAACGGTTCTCAGAGAACCAGGAGCTCACGACGCTGGAGCACCGGGTCATCGGTGCAGTAGACGGAGAACGCACCATCCGGGATATCGTCGACGAGATGGCGGGCAGCAGTTTCGACGTCTGCAAGGTCGTCTACCAACTCCTGAACTCCCACCTCGTGCGACGCAAGGGTGCATAGTTGGCAACGCCACGAGTTGCTCCCCTCCATACCGACGACGAAGCGAGCGTCTCCGATCCCCGCGCGGGGCTCGTCATTCGATTCGCGGGCACTCTCCGATTCCTCCCGCTCCGCTCGGTGCTGCTCGTAGCCGCGGAACCCCCCATCACGACGGTGCCGGGGACGTCTCTAGGCGTCACGCTGGTCGGCGAGTACGTCACCAGCGTGTTGCGCCTCGGGCCGACGACGGGACAAGTGATTGTGTGTGACGTGGGTGGCGAGCCGGTTTCTCTGTCCGGGGTCGAGGTGCTGGAAACAGGCAAGTTTGAGCCGACGAACGGAGGAGTACGTTACGCGGACGCGGCAGTGCCCGTCCTGGATGTCGCCGATCTGCTCAGACGCCCAGACCGCGGAGCCGATCCATCGGTGGGGAGATAGTAGAACGCGGAGTAGCCCTATGGTCGACACACTCACGAGATTGCTCGAGCGCATCGCGGTTGAACCGCCAGTGTCCGGACGCGACTCGGACCAACCGGAAGCCGGACCTGCCAGTATTGCGTCCACCATCCTGTTTCAGGCGCAGGACAGCGCCGCGCGAGCTGCGGAGGAGTCGCTTCGAGTACTCCACGCGGCGAGTGCCGCCGCCGCACAGCAGCGCACGTCGCTCGATGCAGCAACGGACCAACTCCGGGCCGTGGACAATCGAGGCCGTGACCTGCATTCTGCCTCACTCCGGGCGCGGGAGGCCCTGGAGCGCCTGCGGCTGATCGCCCTGAATGCCGGGCTCGAGGGGCTTCGCTTGGGCGATCCTAGTGGAAAGGCGTTGGTCACAGTCGCCGAAGAGCTACGAGTCTTCATCCAGCGGGGAGCGGAGTCGCTCGACGAGATATCGGCCATTGCGGATCAGCTCGATGCCGGACGCACCAAGCTGCGCGAAGAGTTGGTGGCAGCGAGAGGCCACGGCTCGACACTCGCTGAGGAACTCCTGCGGGCGCAGGGAACACAACATGAAACCCGGCGAGCCGTCGGCGACATGGGATCGGCGTTGCAGGCATCAGCCGGGATCGATCGCGAGGTTGCCGCAAAAGCGGGAGCTGCTGCCAACCATGCGCGACAACTCGCCGAGGCTCTGGATGGGCTCCTGGGCTCGACTGCGGGGCGGGCGCTCGCGGTACGCACGCTGGGGCCGACGCTCGACGCGATCGGAGCCGTGTCAGCAGTGCTTCGAGACGAGCGAAACCGCCAGCCGTGACCAGCTCCTCCGAACTCAAACTCCTGCTTGCCGGCGAGATTCAGCGTCGACTCTCGCTTCTGGGTGAGGAGCGCGCGCCGCTCGGGGACATCAGGGCTGCCATGCATTCCCTCAAGGGTTCGGCTGCCATGGCTGGCGAGTCCGAACTCGCCCTCGTGCTGGGTCAGCTGGGCAAACGGATGAGGAATGGAGATTGGGAGGCACGATGCGTCGCAGCTGCACTGCTGGAAGACGCCAAGCGGCGCCTCGAGAAGGGGGAGCCGGCCTTCACCAGTAGCTGGCCGGAACCCCCACCGCAACTGGCGCCAGCAGTAGTCGAGGCAGAGCACCGTGAAGAGTATCTGGTGGCGATGCGCGACCGGATCGATTCACTCGCCGAACTTCTTCAATCCCAGGGAGACGCGGGCGCGCTGCGTCGTGCATACGGGTTGGTTCACGGGATGAAGGGAGCCGCCGCGTCCATGGGAGACGACGTGACTGCCTGGTTCTGTCACGGTCTCGAAGGCAGGCTCAAGTTCGATTCGGACAGCTCCGTAGCAAGCGCCTGGACAGAACTGGGCAGGCGCTTCTCGGTGTTGTCCCGAATCGTCGAAGCTCCATCAGAGGCCGTAGATCTACTGCGCACGGCGGCGCACCTGAGCTCCGCCGACGCAGGAAGCAGCGGCGGATCCCAGCCGTCATCGGACGCGGCTCCGCTGAGTCCGGGGCGACCGTCGAGCTCCTGGCCACCTCTCGACGAATCCTTGGCTGGTGAACTGCTGCGCGTGCCGTCGGCGACACTCGAGCAGTTCTTGGAGCATTCCGAACGGATCGAACTGTTGCGGGAGGAACTCGTAAACAACAATTCGGAGGTCGCGCGAGTCGGCAGCGAAGTGCGAGAACTCCGCGGTGCTCTGCTGGAAGCGCTTCGGTTGATTGGACCCCCGCTGCCCTGGGGCGTGCCCGCCGCGGCGTTGAGCAGCTTGGACACCGTCTCACGCGGCCTCGCCAGCGTGTCGGACAGGATGGAGAGCAACGCCGAGGTCTGCCGAGCCAACCTCGAGCACCTTCGCGCATCGGCCTCGGAAATCCGCGTTCGCACGGCGTCGCTACAGCGCACGAGCATCGCCTGGCTCTTCGACCGCGCGCGCATGGGAATCGAGCAGATCGTTGCGACAGAGGAGCGCGTCGTTCGGGTGGAGACCAAGGGCAACGAGCTTACCGCGAGTCGCCGCGTGATCGAACGGCTCCACGACCCAGTAATGCAGTTGGCAAGGAACTCTCTTGCTCACGGACTGCGCAGCCCGGAGTGGCGTTCTCGACACGGCAAGAACCCGATCGGAACGATCCAGCTCGGCGCAAGCCGTGTTGGGGATTGGCTGCAGGTCACAGTAGAAGACGACGGAGAAGGCGTCGATCTCGACGTGGTTCGTCGGCTCGCGGTGTCTCGCGGCGTGCTGCGACCCCGTTCGGCTCAAGTGGCGTCGGAGGGGGACCTGCTTGGACTACTCTTCCTGCCCGGGATGACGACCAAGAGCGAGTCCGACATGCTGGCGGGGAGGGGCATCGGTCTTGACCTGACGCAGAGCGTGGTTCGTGGCCTGGGTGGATCGGTCCGCCTCGCCCGCCGTGAAGGCCACGGAATCGTGGCGACGATCCGCGTGCCCGCTGAGCGCGGTGTCGTCGACGTGCTCTGGGTGCAAGCTGGATCGACTGAGCTGGGCATTCCCGTGAGCTTCACCGGTCCGGTCACGCGAGGGATGGACCCGGGCACCCCCTCGCTCGCCAGGATACTTGGCGCAGACAGCGACGAGCCGCCGCGCTACCAGGTCACCGTGCAGATACCTGGCGTACAGGGGGTAGGCATGGGCGTTACGGCGGTCCATGGAACGACGCATGTCAACATCCGACCGGTGCCGGCGACCATCGCCTCCGCCGGACCGTACTCCGGCGTCGCGCTGCGACCTGACGGATCTCTACGGCTCATTCTCGACGCGGCGCTCCTCGCCGCTCAGCTCTGGACACACAGCAAGCCCGAACAATGAACCCCCTGGGCATCAGAACCATGACCACCGCCGAGCTCGCACAATCCCAGGACCTCGCCTGCTTGAATTCCATTGCGGCAGCCGCCAGACTTGAGGTCGACTTTGAGGCCGAGGCCGCGCGGGATTGGTCAAGCGTCTGGGTGCTCAGGCCCGCGCCCGGATTCGAGCCGATCGCATTCCTGGTGGCCTGGTTTGTGGCGGATGAAGTACACATCATCGACGTGGCCACACACCCCGACGCACGACGACAGGGGGCAGCCCGCTCGCTCGTGCGGACCGTGATCGCCACTGCGGAGTCGCGCGGCGCTCGTCTCGTGCTACTGGAGGTCCGTGAGTCCAACATCGCTGCAATGGCACTGTACCGTTCCCTCGGGTTCGAGTCAGTCCACGTGCGGCGGGACTACTATTCGGCTCCACGGGAAAACGCCGTGGAAATGATGCTAACCCTGAGGCCTTCCCCACCGAGCAGGCCCGCGTCGACACCGACTCCGTGAGTCATCGAGGATTCAGCGTGCATCACCACCACCCCCAACGCCAACACGTGACCGTGCCCCTTCTGCGCCGAGAGAGCATCGGGGAAACGTATCAAATCCTGACCTTCGAACTGCCAGACGGCGTGGGCGCCCAAGCTGGTCAGTTCCTCATGATTCGAGGGGCCGAATGGGGCGAGGCACCCCTTCTGCCACGCCCCATGAGCTACCTCGGCGGCGGGCCCACCCCCTCGGTTCTGGTGAAGGTCTGCGGCGAAGGGACGGCCCGCTTGGGTAGAGCGGAGCCCGGCGAACCGTTCACACTCCTTGGTCCCCTCGGAATACCCTGGCGCGCAGCCGATAGAGAGAGGAGGCAGCTCCTGGTCGCCGGAGGAGTGGGGGTGGCGCCCCTACTGTTTCTCGCTCGCGACCTGCTGGCGCAGGGCCTGACCCCATTGTTCATCTACGGAGGGCGTACCGAGCGTGACTTACCTCTCCACGACGACATCTCGAGCCTCTGCGACGTGGTGTTCGCCACCGAGGACGGAAGTCGTGGAACGCGCGGACGTGTCACCGATGTCCTCGAACAGGTACTCACCAACGACTCCGAGGTCTTCACATGCGGACCGGAACCCATGATGGCCCGTGTCGCGAAGATTGCCGCGGGCAGGGACGTGCCGTGTGCCGCGTCCTTGGAGGCCCCCATGGCGTGCGGCTACGGAGTCTGTCTTGGATGCCCGGTTCCAACGGTTGACGGGGGCTACCTCTACGCATGTACGGATGGTCCCTGCGTCGATGCCCGCCGCATCGACTGGGATCGCGCCCAAGCGTCCTCGAACACGACGAGCGTCGCACAAGGGAGCAAGCAATGACGTCGCAATCGGTGACCATTGGGTCCCTGACCCTCAAGAACCCGGTCCTCACGGCATCCGGCTGCTTTGGCTACGGGCTCGAGTACGACGACTTCTACGACGTGGCGCTTCTCGGTGGAATCGTCACCAAAGGACTCAGCCGTCACCCGAGAGCCGGCAATCCCCCCTATCGCATCTGCGAAACGCCGGCAGGGATGCTCAACGCGATCGGCTTGGCCAACGTTGGCGTTGAGGCCTTCTGCGTGGAGAAGCTGCCGACACTGCGTGAGCGCGGCGTTACGGTAGTTGCCAACATCTTCGCAAGCACGATTGAGGATTTCCAGGCAATCGCCGAACGCCTGAGTTCCGAGACGGGCGTGGCCGCCATCGAGCTCAACGTGTCGTGTCCCAATGTGAGTCACGGCGGAATCGAGTTCGGCCGGGATGCAAAGCTTGCAGCCGAGGTGACTCGGGGCGTACGTTCGGTGACCCGCCTACCGCTCTGGGTCAAAATGAGTCCCGAAGCAGGGGATCTGGTCGGAGTGGCGCGCGCCTGCCAGGACGCAGGAGCAGACGCCATCAGCGCCATCAACACCATTCGCGGGATGGCGATCGACATCGAGCGTCGTCGTCCGCGGCTCGCCAACCGCACCGGTGGGCTGAGTGGCCCTGCGCTGCGACCTGTCGCGGTCCGCATGGTGTGGGACCTGGTCGGGGCACTCGACATCCCCGTCATTGGTATTGGCGGCGTGACCACAGCTCGAGACGCGCTGGAGTTCTTGATGGCCGGCGCTAGCGCCGTAGAGGTCGGAACGGCAAACTTCTCCGACCCTTGCGCCGCCAAGAAGATCGCCGATGGAATCCGAGCCTATTGCGAAACCCATCAACTGTCCGCTCGCGATCTGATTGGGCTCGCTCGAAGCCCGAGCGCACAGGGCGCATGACGCTGGTCCCACGTCGGGGTCGCTTCAACCGCGCTGAGCAGTCCAGTGTTCTCGCCGCGATCGTCGACCGAGTCCACCAGATGCGTGGGGGTGCGCGACCCGTAGTCGTCCTCGATCTCGACAGCACGCTTCTGGACAATCGCCCGCGCACCTTGGCCATCTTCGGCGAGCTTGCGGACCGCTGGCGCGGCCAGCACCCGGAGCTCGCACGAACGCTCCAACAAGTCCGCATTGACGAGCTGCCCTACCTGGTGGATGAACTGCTCTCGCGCCTAGTGGCGTCCCATCCCGGGCTGGTTTCCGAGGCGCGTCGACACTGGGCCGAGGCATTCTTCTCGGATCGCTTCCTGCAGCACGATCGCCCGTACCCTGGCGCTGTCGAGTTCACCCGGCTGTGCCATCGAGCCGGGGCGACCCTCGTGTACTTTACGGCTCGCGACTCAGAGAACATGGGCGTCGGAACCGTACGGAGCCTGCGCGACCATGGGTTCCCGTTCGCAGTACCGCGGGTCGAACTCGTCATGAAGCCTCGAGCCGAGACCTCTGACGCCAACTTCAAAGACTCCGCGGCTTCTGGGATTTCGGAAATTGGTCGGGTGGTTGCTGCGTTCGACAACGAGCCGCATCATTGCAACACCCTCATCGCAACGCACCCCGAGGCGGTGGTGGTCTTGATGGACACCCAGCACGACCCCAGCGCTCCTGTGCTGGATGGGAGCGTGCTGGTGCTGGGTGGGTTCGAGCTGGAGGAGCCAGCATCGTGAGCCCCAAGGGCCTCCGCGCACACGGAGTTCTGGGTCAGGTACCCCGAGCGGCGGCCGTCGCCTCCTGCCTGTTCCTCAGTTCCGGCTGTCCAGAGCAGGCTGCCGACGTGCGGTCAGGGTCCCCGGAGACGCACGAACCGAGTCCAAACGCCAGTATCCAACCGGCTCCGCTCGAGCCAGCCGACTTGCTCCTCTCCCCAACACTCGATGACGCGGGTGCGACGGACGCTGGCGCGACCATGAGCAACGCAGAGGCCCCACCGACTGCACTCCGGGAGGACGTGACGGTCCCGGTGGACAGCCTTGAGGGAAAGGAGATTCTCGGAAACGAGCTGGAAGGTATCTTCGTCTGGCATGACGTTCCCGCACCCTTGATACTGCCGGATCTCGATATCGTGGCGCTCAATGCGCTCAGAGAGAAGACCTCACTGGCGCTCAAGATCCACACTACAATGGCCGATCGAGCCTCGTTCGTGCTGGTGTCGCCAGCGTTCCCGTTGGCTCAGGGAACGGAGCTCAGGGCTCGGCGCGATCGCTACGGCCATCTGCTGCTCTGGCCCAACCGCGAGTCGTATCGACCGGTGCCACCGGGCGCACTCCGCGCACTGCTCGGCGAGCGGCGCTCGGACGTCCTGTCGCTCGCGTCCGGAACCGCTGAAGTGACGTCCCGAGGAAAAGCCCTCGGGTTCGTGACGCTGGTCAGCACGGTGTCGAGTCCGTTCGGCGTCATGGAGATCGAACAGGCGGAAATCCCGGGACTCGCTCCCAGCGGCAGCCTGCTCTGCCGTTTTCTGGTTGAACTCATCGGAGTCGCGCCATTCACATCGGTTTGCAGCGACCGGCAGACCCCGCTGCGTGCGGAATACCGATGGAGGGACGGGGGCAAGCTGAGCTTCGTGATCAAGCGACTGGGGCGCAGAAGAGAGTACGACGCCTCCGAGATTGCGGCACCTCCCGCAACTGCCAAGTTCAGTCCCGGGCTCCTCCCGCCTGCAGGGCCGCAGCGCCTGGCATCCGAAGACCTGGGTCGTCTGCGGAGGCAAACCGCGCCCGCTGGAACGGAGAGCGCCCAGAGCGACACCGCGAAGGGGCTGATCGCCAGAAACAACACCGCTGTACTGAGTGCCGTCTTGGTGAACGGGGTCCCTGTCGCCTGGATAGCCCCAGGAACAGAACTGCGGATCGAAGGACTCAAGCGCGGCCGCTACGGTGTCGCGTTTCGCGACTTCCTTGGTCAGACCCGGATCCCGTCGCGTCCGATTGAAGTACCCGGGCGTATTGCCGCTGGCGATGCTTTCGAGACAACGCCGAGCCAGTAGTCGCTCGACCAACCGCTGTCGACTCCGCACGGTTACCGCGCACTCGTCCGTCGGCGAGATACTGTCGCGATCCGGTGGCCGCGAGTGGTACCGAACTCGAGCCTCCTACATCCGACCCGCAGCGATGTCATCCAGGTAGTCTTCGAGTTCGAAGAAGACGTCCTCGGCACCACCACTACGGTGGCTGCACTCTTCATGGTTCGCGCACTCGCCGTGGTCACCCCCTTCGTGGCTGCTGGCAAGCAGTGACTCCACCGCAACTTCGATTACCTCGAAGCGAGTACTGAAAGTGAAGAACTCGTCTTCTGGTACGGGAGGGAGCGCGGCGAGTCGCTCGTGAATGCGCTCCTCGTCCTCCCTCATGACGCGAAGATGAGCAGAAGGTCCGTCGTGATCCGCCGCTTCGCGAATCGCTTCGTACACGATCCCCAGAGGACTTATCGCGAGATACACGTCCGAGAGGCAGACGCGCCATTCGTGTGCATCATCGGTTGGTGCGTACCAACGCCCGCCATGGGTTCCGCGAACCAATTCTCCGAAGTACGCGGCGAGTGCGCGCGCAACGACTGGATAGAGCTCCGGCCGTCCATCGAGGGAGTCTCTCGCAATGCGGACGTAGTGATCCAGGATGGGAAGAGTCTCGGGGGTATCATCGACCTCCACTCCCACGGCACGTCGCACGTAGTCGTGGCAAATGGGAATGAGTTCGCGGATCCGCTCAGGCACAAGCTCCGTGGACACGGCTTCTTCGGTCACGCGCGCACTCTAGCTCGGTGTATCCGTCCACGCCTTGCATGCAGTACCCACCGCGACCCGCCACGCGCGGAGTGGCCACGGCGCACCAAGCGGCTCCGGGACGGTTTCTGCTACGGCCCCGAACGCAGATGGTTCGGGGCGCCGGAGAACACGGCGCATTCGCAGAGCAGCGGAATCATCGTGGCGGTAATCCCGCTGAGGCCTGCAGAGCGCGGATGTCGGTGAGCCACGCTCACAATGCTCGGGAGTGGGTGGGAGCACGAGCAAGCGCTGCACTGGTTGGCCGTTTCACCGGGAACGCGGGTGGTTCATTCATGGGGGCTTGCCGACGCTCATCTCGACGTCGCGGGTACCGGGAAGTGGTCGGGGGTGGGGGCTGGCTCCGTCGCCTTCTGGCATAAGCTGCGGCTTGGCGCGGCAGATCTGAGGAGCAAACCGCTCGGGTTTACCGTGGCGATTCCCCGTCCGACGCCCGTCGCGGTGAGCACAGTAGCGGGAAATGGCTGCGCCGCGCACGGGGTGTGCCTCTCCCCTCGGGAAATCCGGGGGGGGCTGCTAGGTTTGGCGAAAGGAGAAGGAGGCTGAGCCGAGCCTCCCGGTTCACCGGCGGTTCAAGCGAGGGTTGAAGCGTTTTTTTTCCAAGCGAGACGCCAAAAGCAAGCTATCTTTGGGCCTCACTCACTGCTGTGAGACCGCTTCACCGCGGCCATGTTATCCTGTGCGTTCCTCATGCGCCTAGGCATCTTCAGCGACGTTCACGCGAACTACGAAGCCTTGAGTGCCGTGCTTGAAGCGTACAAGTGCGAGCACCTGGACTGCTTCTATTGCCTTGGTGACACGGTGGGGTACGGGGGCTCCCCGAATGAATGCTCGGACATCGTGCGAGACATCGCCAAGGCAACCATCCTGGGCAACCACGATGCAGCAGTTGCCGGCCGAATGGACTACTCGTACTACTACGAGGCGGCGCGGAATGCGCTGGACACTCACGCGCAGCTGCTGAGCCCCGGCAACATGGAGTGGCTGCGGAGCCTTCCCTACGAGAAGCGCCTCAGTGAGCTTCGTCTCCAGCTCTGCCATGGTTCGCCGGTCCGCCTGGAGGAGTTCGAGTACATCTTCGCACCGGAACAGGCACGGGAGTGTCTACCGATGCTCGATGAGCTCGAGCAGATCACCTTCATCGGCCACAGCCATCTTTGCAAGGTTTTCGAGCTCACAGAGGACAGCGTGGAAGAGCTCCCGCCCATTGACTTCGATCTGGATCCGGATCGGAAGTACATCGTGAGCGTGGGTTCCGTCGGCCAACCGCGCGACTACGACAATCGCGCCAGCTACACAGTGTTCGACACCGAGAAGCGGCGGTTTGAGTTCAAGCGCGTCGAGTACGATATCGAGACGGCGGCAGACAAAGTGCTTCGCGCAAAGCTGGAGCGGAACTTCGCTCACCGGCTCTTCATCGGGGTTTGACTTCGTAACCGCTGGCGCGGAACGCGAAGTGATGGGTCGAAGCCGTGTCGCTTCGAGATTCGGTGCCTAGAACGTAGTGGTCGTTCCTGCGCTCGGCGGCATCGAGGGCAAGCAGCCCTCAGACGCCGACCGATCGCTTCGTAGCCTGGGTACTGTTCCTAGACGCTGACGGACCACTCCGTACCGTGAGCGCCATCCTGAATCACGATGCCATATCGGGATAGCTCGTCACGGATTTCATCGGATCGACCAAACTCCTTGTTCTGTCGGGCCTGAGTCCGTTCAGCAACGAGTTGGTCGATGCGATCGACGCTCAGCCCCCGGAGTGCCAACCGACGACGTTCCGTGCGCCCCCGATATTCCGATGCTTCGGTCTGAAGCAGCCCAAGCCAGTTCGTGACCCGCTGGATCGCAATCTGGATCTCCTGCGCCACGACCGTTGCGCTTCCAAGGAAGGAGGAGTCTTTGCGTCTCTTCTGCGCAGCGTCACAGAGTTCGTTGCCCAGCTTGGCGAGGTCCCCGAGGGCCGCGAGGGCCACCGGCGTGTTGAGATCCTCGTCGAGTGCTTGCTCTGCCTGGCGCACAGCACCCTCGACGCTTTGACTCATCTTGAGCAGGTCCGGCGGACGACGAGCAGGCACGGGCAACGCTGGCAGGGTCAATTCCTTCAGGCGCCGGAGTGTCGAGTACAGGTAGTCCACCCGGCGCTCCGCCTCATCAACGCCGGGAAAGCGCACTCGACCATCATCCAGCTTCTCGACGTCGAACTGGATCGGTCCGCGATAGTGCACACCGAGAAGGAACCAACGAAATCCCTCGGCGTCGTTGCGCTCCAAGACGTCGCTCATCGTCACGAAGTTGCCGAGCGACTTGCTCATCTTCTCTTTGTCAACGTTAACGAAACCGTTGTGCATCCAGCACGTTGCGAAGGGCACATGTGCCGGGTTGGCGGCCTCGCTCTGGGCAATTTCGTTCTCGTGATGAGGAAAAATCAGGTCCATGCCGCCAGCATGAACGTCGATCTGCCCCAGATAGTGGTGGCTCATGGCCGAACATTCGATGTGCCATCCCGGCCTCCCGAACCCCCACGGACTGTCCCATCCCCATTCGGTCTTCTCCGCGCCCTTCCAGAGGGCGAAATCGAGAGGATCTCGCTTGAGCTCGTCCTGCTCCACCCGAGCCCCGGCAATCAGGTCGTCAATGCGACGGCGCGAGAGTTTGCCGTAGCCGGCGAAGCTCCGTACAGCATAATAGACATCGCGACGCCCATCGGGCCTGTCAACGACGTATGCGTGCTCCCGTTCGAGCAGCGCACGGATCATGGCGAAGATTGGTTGGAGATGATCGCTGACCTTCGGCTGAACGCTGGGCGCCGCGCACCCGATGGCCGCGATCTGCTCGCAGTACACGTTCGCCATGCGCTCGGAGAGTTCCAGAGGGGACTCTCCATTCTGCTTGGCACGATCCAGTATCTTGTCGTCGATGTCGGTGATGTTGCGAACGTAGGTCACCTCAAAGCCCTTGGAACGCAGAATCCGGACCAGAACGTCCGGCGCGAGCGCCGCCCTGGCGTGACCGACATGGGGCACGTCGTAAACGGTGGGGCCACAGCAGTACACGGAAAAGCTCCCGGGACGGAGCGGCCTGAGCTCATCCAACTGACGACTAAGTGTGTTGTATATCCTCGGAAGCGTCATCGGCCATCGGGTTACCGTCGAGTGTGCCCCGACGCAAGAGGCGTGCCGCCTCCCTGCAGTTCTTGACTCAGTACCAGGGGCTTCGGCCCCGGCCCCGGGGAGACCGCCAGCTTCCCCCACCACGCGACTGCCACCCCCCGCCCCCCCCGGTCGGTGGCCTAGGAGGATCGCGCCAGCCTTCCCAGCGGCGGGAATCGCGATGCGATCGACCACGCATCATGGGACGAACCAGAAGCAATCCCGCCAGGAACCCCCCCAAGTGCGCAAAGAACGCAGTGCCACCCGACGCGCCTTGGCCGAGGGATCCGAACCCTCCCAGCAGGTTCCAGAGGAACCATTCGCCCACAACCAGCGCCGCGGGAAACACTGGGAAGACGCCAATGAAGAACCACAGCGGCAGGATTGGGTTGAACACCATCACTGGCGCTCGCGGGTAGAGCACCAGGTATCCACCGAGGGCACCGGCAATCGCGCCTGATGCCCCGACCATGGGAATCGTGCTCGTCGTGTCATACGCGATCTGGGCGAACGCCGCCGCGACTCCGCTGGCGAGGTAGAAGCTCGCGTATCGCTTGTGCCCCAGGGCGTCCTCGACGTTGTCCCCAAACACGAAGAGAAAGAGCAGATTTCCGCCAAGGTGCGCCCACCCTCCGTGCATGAACATGCTGGTCAGAATCGTGAATGCCTCCCCGATGGGGTCAGCCAGGAAACGGACGGGAACAAGCCCGTACGCGGCGCTAAGCCAGAGAGTGCCCGGCTCTGCCGCTGAGAGCTGCCAGAACCAGACAAACAGATTGAGGCCGACGAGAACGTAGTTCACGTACGGGGTTGTCTGCCGTGGGTTGACGTCGCGAAGCGGAACCATCGCTGCCCTTTTTGGATGCGCGCGGAGATACGCTACTGTTTCGAAGGACTTGGCCGGAGGGGCAACCCGCTGGCCGCGCAGGGGTGGCTGTTAGCCGCCACCGTCGAAGAACCGTGGTCCGGACTTTGGGACCGGAATCCGTCTACTGGGCAATAGCGCGGATCCCTCCAGCGTGCATCGGCCGTTGCGATTCCCTCTGTATACGGCCGGGCCGTGCTATCTTGGGCGGCGGAGTGCGGCTACTGCTCAAAATTCCTCTAGTTCTCCTTCTGACGCTCACACCCGCGGGGTGTGGCGGGCCGGCGCTATCCGATGGCGTCTATCGAGAAGAGGGCACTCGGTTTCGCATCGGCACCCTGCCCCCCGACTTCGCCAGACTGGGTGTCGATGGTGTGGATCTGGCGTATCGCGATGATCGGGCTCAGGCGACCATCGCCATCAACGCACGCTGTGGCAAGGACGCCGACGACGTCCCTCTGACCGCCCTCACCCATCACCTGTTTCTGCACTTTACCGACATCTCCATGCTGGACCAGCGCGAATTCACCATGGACGGTCGGGCCGCGCTGAGAACCGAGGCGATCGCGAAGCTCGACGGGGTCGCGCAGCATTTCGTAGTCGTGGTTCTGAAGAAGAACGGTTGTGTCTACGACTTCATGCTGATCACCCCTCCGGGCAGCGCCGGTTCTGAAAGCAGCGAGCAGTCCGTCCGCGTCTTCGACCGCTTCGTGGCAGACTTCAGAACCACGGGGAAATCATAATGAAACCTCCCGACAGCGAGGCTCCTCCCTCGCTCGCTCGCCTGTCCGCGCTTCCCGCACCACAGACTCCGGGGTTGCTCCACAAGCTCGGTGAGCGGGCACTCGGACTGACTTCCCACATGGGTCAGATCGCGCTGATGGCAGTTGGCACCGCGCGCGCAGCCCTCCGTCGACCCTTCGAAGGACGATCCATTCTGGAACAGCTCGAGAAGGTCGGTGTTGCCTCGGTAGGAATCGTGGCAGTCACCAGCGTCTTCATCGGCATGGTGATGAGCGTTCAGTTTGCGTTCGGCCTGCGGAAGTTTGGAGGGATGGAATACACTGGCCGGGTCATCGCCCTCAGCTTCACACGAGAGCTGGCGCCAACGCTCACGGCTGTCATTGTCGGTGGTCGGATCGGAGCGGGAATTGCCGCTGAGCTCGGATCGATGGTGGTCACCGAACAAGTGGATGCGATCCGCGCTCTCGGGGCTGACCCATTCAAGAAGCTGGTGTGGCCTCGTTTCCTGGCTTGCGTGCTGGTGATGCCGATGCTTGCCGCGTTCGCCCTGGTCCTTGGGTTCACCGGCGCGATGCTGATCACCGACGTCCAGTTCAACATACCCTACATGTTCTTCTTCAGGAGCGGGCTGGGGGTCGTAACCCCATCGGACTTCTTCAGCGGGATGTTCAAGACGCCGTTCTTCGGCGCCATCATCGCGTTGGTGGGATGCCATTTCGGACTGAACACCCGTGGTGGGACAGCGGGAGTCGGCAACGCGACGACGACGACAGTCGTCGTCGTGTCGATCACGATTCTGATCGCCGACTTCTTCTTGACCAAGGTGGCAATCTCCGTGTTTCCGACACTCTGAAGTGCCGATCGGTTCGCCACCCTCGCGGGACTTGCCTATCCACCACGACACCGAGCGGAAGGGCGACGCAAGGCACAGCGCCGAAGCCGGAGTAGGGAACCGGAGCTGTCAAGGCGGGAGCACGCGCAGCTGAATGTCAAGGTCAAACCGCCGCGTGCGAGAAGCGGCTGCGACGCGACGACGCGCACAAAGAACCATCTGCCGACGCAGATCTCCCCTGAAAAGGGGCTGGACTCGGGGAATCCCAGGACTCGAGTAAGGCGCCCTGTGGATCGGGATGCACGGTGCTCGGAACGTGGTAACTTTGACCCTCTATTGATTGGCTAGTGGCGCACAGTGTACGGCTCGCTTCGTTTCGAGGCGAGGTTGTCATTATTTCGTAGTCGGGAGGGTCTAAGCATCTCGACAAGGCTCGATCAGGACGCTCAGGGGGCGTGTCGTGTTTCGACGCGCAGACGGCTGCCGCGAATTTGCCACCAGGAACCGACGGCACCAGGAACCGACGGCGCCAGGAACCGACGGCGCCAGGAACCGACGGCACCGTCGAATGAGCGAAACGCGATGTTAAGTTCGTCGCGGTGGGGTGTGAGTCCAGATCCCGCGAGTGCGAAGTTGATAGCCAGTATCCGGCACCGTGGCGAACCCAGCCTCGTCAGGAGCACATGAGAGCGCAGACGCGGAGAGTTTTCATGTGGTGCCAAGCTGAACGCAAACCGAGTGCTCGGAGCTCTGTGCAAGTTGGGCAAGCTCGCCTTGACCAGGACCTTCCTCGCTCCTAACCTTGATTGAGGCGGTTCGGTTCAGAATGATTTCCGAGCGTATATTCACGGTGGATGAGGCGAACGCGCTGTTGCCGGTGCTTTCGCATCTAGTGCATAGGCAGCTCCTTCTACAAAGCGAGATCGAGGGTCTTTTGGCCGAGCTGTCCCGCGTCCATCCAGCAGCAGCCCTCACCATCAGGGTTGAGCCCAGCGACAGTCCGAAGGTGCTCCTGCTCAAGCGGAAGGTGCTGCTGCAGATGAGCCAATACGAGCATGGTTGGATGCGCGTCGCTGAGCTTGGCTGCGTGGTCTCCGATCCGTGCGTCGGAATGGTGAGTTTCTATGGCGAAGTAGAGGGCCGTCTGGTCCGCCTCCGCTGGTGCTACGGAGAACCCTCAGTCCGGTGCCTCGACGACCTCCCGGCTCGTCTCACGGGCGGCAGGTTCGCGCTGGCTCGTGCCCGTGAGGCGACGCTGAATTGATGCCCATTGACCACCCAAGAGCGCGCCGCGCAGTGGAGGAGCTGCTGCGAGCACTGGGTCATGATCCTGACTCGGAACCAGAATTCCGGGAAACTCCCGAGCATGTCGTGGCGGCCTTCGAGCGCGATCTTCTAGTGGGGCGCGAGGTTGATCTTGCTGCCCTTCTGAGTGCAGAGGACGGAGTCACCGACGACGGCACCGACGGAATCGTCGTCGTGAAAGACATCGAGGTAACGACGATGTGCCCGCATCATCTGATGCCCGCCCAAGGAAAGGCCGTCGTCGCGTACTTGCCCGGCAGCCGTGTCCTGGGCCTGGGACGGATCCCGAGGCTGGTCGACGCGTGCGCGCGCCGCCTGACGTTCCAGGAGCAGATCGGAAAGCAAGTCGTTCATGCTCTGATGGTCCACGCAGGAGCGAGCGGTGCATTCTGCCGGCTGTCACTGGTCCATAGTTGCATGACGGCCCGCGGCTCCCGACAAGCGGGTTCGTCCGTGCACACCGTGGCGAGCGCGGGTGCCTTGTCGGGTACGGAAGGGCACACTCGCGTGATGGTGGCACTCGGGTGCGGAACGCACTCGTGACCGAGTGGGTGGCCGTCACCGGGCCGAGCCGAGGCATAGGCCGAGCCACAGCGCTCGCGCTTGGGGCTCGCGGCAAAGGCGTCGCGCTTCTCGGTCGATGCTCGCCCGAGCTCGACGCAGTCGTCGAGAGACTGCAAGCGCTGCGTGCTCCCGTCGAGCTCATCGAGGTCGATCTGAGCAGCCCGGAGGCGGTTGATCGCGCGGGCAGAACGTTGGTTGACCGTTGCGGCCCTCCGCTCGCGCTGGTGAACAACGCTGGCACCATCACGCGATGTCCTGTCGAGGGGATGACCATCGCCGATTGGGACCGTCAACTACGCGTCAATCTCTGCGCGCCATTTCTGCTCTCGAAAGCGGTCGTGCCCGGCATGCGCCGATCGGGTCGGGGGCGCATTATCCACATTGGAAGTATCGCTTCGACGCTCGGTACCGCGCGCGCAACCGCATACTGCGCGAGCAAATGGGGACTCGTGGGCTTCATGAAGGCCCTGGCGGAGGAGCTCAGCGGAAGCGGCCTGATGACAGCGGCGATCTTACCGGGCTCTGTCGACACCGACATGTTGGTAGGCAGCGGGTTTGCCCCTGCCATGACGGCAGAGGACGTGGCTGCTACCGTGGTACATTTTGCTCTCGACGCGCCGGTCGCCCACAACGGAGCGGTCGTCGAGATGTTTGGCGTCTAGTGCCCGCCGCGCTCGACGCCGGAGTCCGGGAACCAGTGAACCCATCGCATCGCCACAAAAGGGTAAGGGCCCGCCACACTCGCTTTCTTCTACCGCTGCTCCCTTCCGGGCCTCACGGGGTTCGAAGCGCGCTGTCGGCGAGCCCACATCAGTGACTCGCTCGGAACATACCAGCGGACCTCGCAGGCGCAACCCCATCGCGATGGCGCAACCAAATCACGGACCGACCTGCCATCCGGACACCAGGGTAAGCTCGGCCCTGCGATGTCGCGCCCCGTCGCTTCATCCCGCAAATCGGGGCTGCCGGTCCGGTGCCTTTGGACACCTCGACGGCCCAGCCTGACATCGATCCTGTCTCCGATTGCGATTCGCGGTGCGCTCCGAGCCGCAACCTATCACCTTCCAGCGCTAAGGGTTCGCAGCGGGTGTCCGTTGCTGAAGGCAAACAGGCCGCGACTTGCGGAAACGGCCGACGATTGTGAGCCAACAGCTCGCGCCGTAATCACCCCCGACATGGCGCGGTCACGGAACAGTATGGTCGCGACACACGACAAGACCCCAGTTCGCGGCAGCCCCCTTCCCGAGGTGCCCGACCTTGAGCTGGAACGTCCAACTGCGCGCGGTGAGCCCAAGGAACGGCGGCGGGAATCGCAATCCGGCCACCCTGAACGCGGCATCGGAGGAGCCACAGCGAGCCGGCTCGTTGTGGACGGGGGTGACGGACTCGGTTTCGGAGACGAGGACTCTGATGTCGGAAACCAAGGTTTCGCCATTGGGGATCGCGCACTCGATGCACCGACCGCCACCAGGCAGTCGAGTCACAGTGAACCTCTGGACGAGGTGGACTTCGACAATCCCCCAACGGCGGAAGGCTCAGTGGGCCGAGTCGAGGTTGGGAGTGCGGACGGGTTCGACGCTTTTGGGTTCGGTGGGCTCGACGAGCTTGAGGAGCCCAGCACAGACCTGGAGCTTGACGAGACCCACGTAGACCAGCGCGCAGGTTCGATGCCGCGCCCTCATCAGCCGGCCTACGAGCCCCCGATGAGTATTGCTCCGGAGATCCCCAGGGAGGAGATAGACGCGCTGTCGGGATACGGCGCTGCGCCAAGCTCGATCCTGCTCGCGCCCGCCTATGCCATTCGGGTAACTCTCCGCCGGCGCCAGCTCGCCGTCGAGTTGGCACGCTCCAAGCGCGAGTTGGCCGACACTGAGCTCGAGCGGGACCGACTGCTCGCATCCGCCGTGAGGCGGCTGCGCCCAGGGATCGAAGCTGACGAGCACTTCGCAAGGGCACTGCACGAAGCCGACGCGCTGGAGAAACGTATGGGGGCGCTCGGAGCCGAGGTGCTGCGCATGGAGAGTGAACACACCAAGGTTTCGACTGAGCTTGGAGCGCGGGTTGCCGAAGCCAACCAGAGTCTGGGGCAGGCGAAGCAAGCAGAGGAAGCTGCGGCGCGCGACCTCGAAACGGCTCAGCGCAACGTCGCGCGCGGAGAGGCGAAGCGCAAGCGTCTCGAAATCGAAATGCGCAACGCAGAAGGTCAGGGCGCCGACGGCGCTGCTCGGAGCACCGAGCAATCTCTTTCGGCGATCGTGGCGCGCATCGACGCTCTAGATACCGAGCTGGTCGCCCTACGCGATGCGGCGAACGCTGCAAAAAGTAGGGTGGATGCGGCGCGATCCGCCACGCGCCATTGCGGCAGCGAGCGTGAGCAGCGCGAAGCCGATGTACGTCGGTCAGGCGAACGCTTCGCCAGAGAACGGAGCACCCGCATGGCAGCAGTGCACGACGAGGAGGTCGCTTGGGTGGCTGCTCTGGCAAACGTCATGCGGAAGGTGCTCGCCGCGCCAGGTTGCGCAGAGCTACCCCAACACGAACTCACGGCAATACGCGACGCCGACGCCCTGGTGGCTGAGCGGGCACGGGCTGCCGAACGATACTCCCTTGCCTACGATAGCCATGATTCGGCCGCCGTGAAGAAAGGGCTGACACTGCTGGTTGTGGCCGCGGTACTCGTCGTGGCCCTTCTCGTGGGACTTGCCGTTTCCTAGCATCGATGTCCCGATCCTCTGGTCTCCTGCTCTTACTTGGGAGCTGCACGGAACAGCAGTATTGCTCGGTTAGTGAGCCCGCTCGGGAGGATCGAAGTAGTCTGCCTCTTCGCCGGTTGGTGCCACGAAACGGGTAACCCCGGGGCGTCGCGACACAATGTATTCGGGCCCAACCGGAACTTTGCCATGGCCCCCAGGCGTGTCGACGATGAACCTGGGCAACGCAATGCCACTCAGATTCCCCTGAAGCTGCCGCATGATTTCCACACCGGTCCCGACCGGGGTACGGAAGTGCCCCGTGCCACGCACCGGATCCGCTTGAAGCAAGTAGTAGGGCCGGACTCGCTCGCGTATCAAACCGCGGAAGAGCTCGGCAAGCACCTTTGCGTCATCGTTGACGCCGCGAAGGAGGACGGACTGGTTCATCACAGGAAAGCCTGTGTCGGCGAGGAGCCGGCATGCAGCACGCGACTCCTCGGTGAGCTCCCGCGGATGATTGAAATGGGTCATCACCCAGAGCGGGTGGTAAGGAGCCAGTCCCTGAACTAGCTCCTGCGTAATTCGCTGCGGGAGGACTGCGGGGACCCGCGTGGCGAGGCGAATCGTCTCGATGTGGGAGATTTGGCGCAGACTCTGCAGAATGCGCCGAATGCGTTCGGTGGCCATTGCCAGCACGTCTCCCCCGCTGACAATCACCTCGCGAATCTGGGGTCGAGCCTTGAGATAGTCAAGGGCTTCCCCAAGCTCGGCAAGCGAACGCGCGCCGCCGCCGCTACCGACGAGGCGACTGCGGGTGCAGAACCGACAATAGGCGGCGCAACGATCGGTCACGAGCAGCAGCGCCCGATCAGGGTAGCGATGAACGAGGTTGGGCGCCGGAGAATGCGCCTCTTCCCCCAGCGGATCCACCATGTCTCCGGGAGAATGCTCCCCTTCCTTCAGCGAGGGAAGGAACTGCCGACGGATCGGACAGTCCGGGTCCACGGGATCACAGAGGCTCAGCATGTAGGGTGTGATGGCGAGGGGCAGCCCCGCTCCCTCGACCGCGCGAGCGCCTTCGAATTCCCTCTGGGATAGGTGCAAGGCCTGCGAGAGATCGGCTGCGGTTCGTACAGCGTGGCGGAGCTGCCAGTGCCAGTCACCCCACTCTTCGGGCGGGTACCCTGGGTCTCGAAGGGTCACTGTGCTGTACGCCCGCTCGAAGGCTCCGGCGCCGGTACTTTCACCTGAGAGAGTGCTGCCGTGTCGACCACAAGGGGGAATCTCTTACGAAGGTCCTGCTCCAATCGGGCGGCGGCCTCCTGAACCTTCTTTCGGACCACAGCGACCCTGATGGCTCGTTCCGCCTCTCGCTCCGAACGAACCCGAGCCTCGGTCTTCCCGATCAGCCGAACGATATGGAAACCACCGTCCGCCTCGATGACTTCGGGAAAGATGCCGCCCAGATCCTGGATGGAGAACACGGCCTTTCTGAGAGCCTGCGGGATCTTGCTCTGATCGTTCTCCCCCAATGCGCTCACGATTCCCAAGTCACCCACGAGCTCGTCCGGAACGTCTGCTCCCCAGCTCGAGGCATCGAGCGAGTGCGCGCGCACGAGTCTACCCCAAGCGACCGCATCCGCTTCCCTAGCCCTTTCCATGAGCTTCTCGGCCAGGCTTCGGGAATCCACCACCAGATGCGCCACTCGCCGGCGCTCGGGCTCCCTGAACTCGTCCCGATGGTCAGCATAATAACGGTGCACCTCGGACGGCGCGATGTCTTCGACCTTGGGAGCGGCGTCGCGGGCTCGATCGAGCACGACTTCCCGCAGGATCTCGTTTACTCGCAGCTGATACTCCGGGGTCTTGTCAAGCCCCCGGCGTTCCGCCTCCTGGGCAAGAAGCTCAACGTTGATGAGCTCGTCGAGAAGCTCCTTGCGTCGATCTACGGACTCGAATCTCATGCGCTCGAAACGATTCATGCGAGCGAGCACCGCTTCGTACTCACCAAGAGTGATGGTCCGACTGCCAACCTTCGCGAGAACCTGCGCGGCCTGCTCCGGCGTGAGACGGGAGGAACCGCCGGTCGGCCCAGCGTCCGCCGTCGCGGGACGTTCCCCGGCGGTAGGGGACGCGCCGCGGGAACAGCCCGCCCCCAGAAGGGCGAGACCAACGATTCCCGCCATAGTTCGGCCACACGCGAGCGCCATGCTGTTTTCCCAAATACTACGGTCATCGAGGGGGCGCCAGTCAGGGGCGGGAACCGAGCCTCCCGAGGTTGCAGGCCGAGTACACCCAGAGTAGCAATGGGCATCGTGGAATCACCCAAACCTGCTCTAGTCTACCGTCGTGCGCTCATAAAACTCAGCGGAGAGGCCCTCTGTGGGAGCGAAGGCGGATTCGGAATCGATACCCACACCCTCGAGGCGACGGCTCAAGAGCTCGCGCGGGTGCATGCGACGGGCCTCCAGGTTGGAATCGTCATCGGCGGAGGCAATATTTTCCGTGGCCTCAAGGGCGCTAGCAGTGGCATGGATCGCGCCCAGAGCGACTACATGGGGATGCTTGCGACGGTCATCAACTCGCTGGCGATGCAGGACGCCTTGGAGCGCCACGGGGTGCCGACTCGAGTCATGACGGCCATCGAGATCAAGCAGGTCGCCGAGCCGTACATACGACGGCGCGCAATGCGGCACCTCGGGCTTGGGCATGCCGTGATCTTCGCCGCAGGAACGGGCAATCCGTATTTTTCGACGGACACCGCAGCGGCGCTGCGCGCCATGGAGATCCGTGCGGACGTGCTCTGCAAGGCCACCAAGGTCGATGGCGTCTATGACAGGGATCCGCGAAAGCACTCCGACGCGAAGCTCCTACCCAGCGTGAGCTATGACGACTTCCTGGCTGGACACCTCGGAGTCATGGATGCCACCGCAGTAGCACTCTGCCGCGACAACGGACTTCCGATTCGGGTGTTCAAGATGAGCCCTGGCAATATCGCGCGGGTCTGCCTTGGCGAAGACGTGGGCACGGTTGTGAGGCAGGACCCCTGACGGGGCTCTGTCGCATTCTGGACCAGGATCATACTGGGGGGGCAAGCCCCAGATCTTCCCAAGTTGTCCACAGACTCTGGCAGCTCGTCTTGGATGCCGACGCTTCCCACGCAAAGCGACGGAATCCGAATATTCCTGTAAATTCAATAGATTGCGATGGTACTGAGGGTTAAGTAGTTGGCGCGCGTTCCGCCAACTACTAGTTGTCTCGGTCACGGTGTGGTCGAACTGTGGAAAACTTGGTGGGAGACTGCGATTGCAGGACGGTTGAGCTAAGCTCTCGGCCGAATGTGGCAGACCCTCCCTGAGTTCGGCACTGGCGTTCTTTACGCAGTGCTGATCGCCGCGGCCTACACCTTCTCCGTGAGCCTGGCTGCGGCGCGCGGCAAACCGAGGCTTCTTCATGCAGCTCGACTTGGCGCCTACGGCACCTCAGCCCTCATCGGTGTCGGCGTCATACTTCTCGCCTATGCGTTCGTGACGCACGATTTCCGAGTGCGATACGTCGCACGGTACAGTGACCGGTCCATGACGACGACTTACCTGCTGACCTCGCTGTGGGGTGGGCAGGACGGTTCGCTGCTCTGGTGGTCGGCTCTGCTGGGCGCCTACACGGCAGCAGCCGTAGCTTGGCTGAAAGGGCGCTATCGAGTTCTGCAGCCCTACGTCATTGCGACGTTGATGGTTGTGGCGGGCTTCTTCGCAGTGATGATGCTGTTCGCTGCGAATCCGTTTCAGACCGGGCTCGCGGGCGCTCCACCAGACGGACAGGGTCTGAACCCGCTTCTCATGAATGCTTGGATGGTGGTGCATCCACCCGCACTCTATCTTGGTTTCGTGGGCTGCAGCGTACCGTTCGCGTTCGCGATCGCCGCCCTCGTCACGGGCCGACTCGACAATGAGTGGATCGTGGCGGTGCGCAAGTGGATGCTGTTTGCCTGGATGTTCCTGTCCATCGGCAATGTCCTTGGAATGGTGTGGGCCTACGAGGAATTGGGTTGGGGTGGCTTTTGGGCATGGGATCCGGTGGAGAACGCGTCGGCTCTGCCGTGGTTCGCCTCGACGGCCTACATCCACTCAACGATGATCCAGGAACGGCGCAACATGTTCAAAGTGTGGAATGTCGCGCTGATTCTGCTCACGTTCTTCCTCACGATCTTCGGGACCTTTCTTACTCGCTCGGGGCTCATCGCTAGTGTGCACAGCTTCGCGCGAAGCGAGGTCGGCATCTTCTTCGTTTGGGCGATGGGGGTCATCGTCGCCCTGAGCATCGCGCTGGTAGTCTGGCGCCTGCCGCTACTCCGCAAGAACGCGGAGATCGAGTCAGTGGCGAGCCGCGAAGCAATGTTTGTGATGAACAACTGGGCACTGCTCGGCGCAGCGGTGTTCGTAGCCGTGGTAACCCTACTCCCGAAAGTGAGCGAGTGGCTAGTCAACGAGACTGTCAGCGTCGGGCCGCCCTTCTACAACCGCTGGATGACGCCCATCGGTCTCGTGATCTTTGCCCTCATGGGCTTGGCGCCCCTCTTTGGGTGGAGAAAAACGAGTGTCGCTTCTCTGCGAAGGTCCGCAGTATTTCCGGTGCTTGCACTCGTGCTTACGGCTGTCGCTCACCTGGCGTTGGGACGTCGCTTGGCTCTGCCGGCGGTCATCTCGTCCGCGCAACCCTACCCCGGGGTGCTGGGAACAGTGCTGGAACGATTTGAGGCGATTGTTCCTCTGATCACCCTCTCGCTCGTATCCTTCAATGTCGTCGTGGTGGTCCAAGAGTTCGTGTTTGGCATTCAGGCGCGACGTGCCTCTGCCGCCAACCGTGGTGACAGCGAGGGACTCCTGACATCACTCGGTCAACTGGTAACCAAGAACCGGCGTCGCTACGGCGGTTACGTCGTTCACCTGGGTATCGCCTCCATGTACCTGGGTTTCCTCGGATCCTCGTGGTCGACGGACGTCGAAGCCAGTTTGCTTCCCGGAGAGAAAGCCACCGTCGGAAGCTACGAGGTCACCTTCAACGGTAGCCGAGTGTGCCCGGGACAGGCTAGTTGCAGCGCCAAGGAACAGGCCGACTTGAGTAAGCGCATGGTCTTCGCCGAGCTCGATCTCACACGGGATGGCGTGCCACTCGGTCGCATGGAGCCGGCGAAATTCGTGTACTCCGGCTCATCGATGGGTCCCACGACGGAGGTCGCGCTGCGTCGTGGTCTTTGGGAAGACCTCTACCTCGTGCTCGGCTCGACGGATCCGACCACCCAGCGCGCGACGTTTCACTTTCATGTGAACCCCTTGGTGTCGTGGATTTGGGTCGGACTCTTCATCCTGATTGCCGGCGCGAGCGTTTCGCTGTGGCCAGACATTCGCCTGGGTCGGGTCGGCGCCTGGAACTATGTCAGGTCATTCACGGGAGTCGCGGCGGGCATCGCCATGGCCCTGTGGCTAGCCGCAAGTCCTGTTTCGGCCGCGAGCGTTGACCCGTCAGGGCGGGATACCGTTGTGTGCCGAGCAAATGGTCCTGGGAGAGTGTTCGCCAAGAGTCGTTGGACGGTGGAAATGCTAGCAGCGCCAGTCCTGGGGCTTGCCTTGGGTGCTGCAGTGGCCTCCTCTGGCCAGAAACGCCGGGCCCGCAAACCATGAACCGTTTTCCAAGAATCTGGTGGATGATCGGCGGCGCAGCAGTCTTCGTCGGTACAGTCGAGGTCACACGTGCGTTGCTTGGCCTGCCCATGGCCCTCTTGCTCTGCGCCGGAGTCTTGCTCGTAGCGGTGATCGTGCTGATGTGGCACAGCCTGCAGGCGCTCGAGGGGGACGACGCCATGTCGCTCGAAGAGGCCTTGACGCTGGCGGCGCCGGCCGCCGAAGAAGAGCAGAAGCGTGCGGTGTTGCGCGCTCTGAAGGATCTGGAGTTCGAGCGGCACGTAGGCAAGGTTCGCGACGAAGACTACGCTGCCCTTGCGGCTCGATATCGCCGCGAAGCACGCACCCTGTTAGGGCAACTCGACGTGCGCTACGAGCCGGCTCGCCAACGAATAGCAGCCGAACTCGAGCTCGCTCTGCGCGAAAACGACGCCAACCAGGCTGCCGCCCTTGGCGGTGTCGACCGCAAGGACTTTGGGACCGGCCCGTCCCCGACACCCGACAAGACGACGACGCGCAAGAAGAGCTCTCGCAAGCGTCAACCGAAGACGGATGACACTACGACGCGTCCGAGACCGACTCGGGCCTGCAGGCGTTGCGGGACGCGTCATGCTCTGGAAGTTCGCGAGTGCAAGGATTGCGGCGAAACACTTGCTGGGGACGGTGAGCGGCTCTGCCGGGCGTGTCCGGCTCGCTACGACAGCTCGCTCTCGGCCTGCCCAGACTGCGGCGTTCCGGTGGAGGATTTGTGACGGCCCGCGCGATTTGGAGCTTGGTAATCCTCTGCACGCTGATGTGGAGCGGACTCGCCTGGACGCAGGTATTACCGCCTCACCCGCCGGGCGGTCCTCGAGGTGTCGATCTGGCGGCAGCTCGACGCGAGGTTCTTTCCGGGCCCGATCCCGGGCTCCCGCCAGGCCAGGTTGTGGCGCAAATCCTCGACTCGCAGGGTTTGGCGCTCAGCGGCACGACAGTCGCTCTCGTGATCAAGCGGGATACGGTGGCCGAGGGAACGACGGAAGACACTCGGCACGCAACGACGGACGCGGCGGGCCGCGCGACGTTCAGCGGTCTTCCAACGGGTGGTGGCTGCTCGTTCCGCCTGAGCGTCGAGAAGCCGCCAGCGCGCTACGCATCCGAGCCTTTCGGCATGGACAAGGACCGAGGACACCGGGTGACGCTGCGGGTACTCCCGGCGACGTCGGTGGTGGACGAGGCGATGCTGGTCGGAAGGATTGTGCTCTACCTCGAGCCTCTGGACGAGACCTTTCAGGTCACGGTCTTGCTGGAAGTGCTCAACGCTGGGAACACGACCTGGGTGCCACAGAACGCGAGTTTTCGCCTGCCAGATGGATGGAGCGCCTTCAGCCCCGAAAGCGCACAGGGCACCCTTGAGGTGATAGAGGCTTCCGAAGGCGTAAGGCTCGCTGGCTCGGTAGGTCCCGGGCGGCATGGTGTCGTTTTCAGTTTTCGTGCTCCTCGCGGGGATGCGGACTCGGCGTCCATCGGGGTCGGCCTGCCGCTGCGAGTAGCCAGCGCTCGCGTCATGATGGAGAGTTCACAACGAATGCGGCTAATGGTGGCAGGATTCCCGGAACCCACGCCGAGCCTCAATCGAGAACGAGAGCGAATTCTCGCAGCCCAGCTCGAATCGGGCAGCAACGACGCGCTGCCTCTGGATCGAATCGACATCCGCGTCGAGGGTCTCACGACGCGAGGGAAGGGTCGATGGCTAGCCCTGGTGACATCGTTGGGCGTCGCTGCTTGGGGTCTCGGAGTTGCACTCCGCTCGCGCAAGTCCCGTTCGCGCGACGGTATCGACGCCAGCGAGGCTACTCGGGCCAGGGGTCTGCTCTTTGATGAGCTCGTGAGCGTCGAGAAAGCCTTTCGCGCTGGTAGGATCGGACCGGAAACCCACGAGCAAGCCCGAGATGTACTGGTGGAAGCCCTGGCTCGCCTGGACACGGGAGAGCATGCCCGAGCAACGGACCCCGCAACGCCCGACCGTACGGGTTCACGACCCCAGTAGGCCTCGGCTTGAAGCGCAGCGTCGAGTGTGGGGGAGAATTCTGGAACTTGACCCGCGAGCCAGGCCTGCTGCGTCCGGTCGAGAACCTCGGATACGGCATGCCCATCCCCAGAGGTGCGGGCGCAGCCAATGGACAACTTCGGCGAGCCGGACGGTTTTTCAGAGCGTCAAAGGATCATCCACAGAGTTGTGGACAACCTCTGGAGAGCTCTCTGGATGTCTTCCTGCTTCCGCCTGTGCGACCCGCGGTCCGAAGAGCGTGTCCCCAGATCGGTATCCTCCGGACCCACAGGGGCTCCCTTTGTGGTGATGACAGATTCTTTTTTAAATACGTGTGATTACAGATCTGTCCACAGAATCCACAGGCTCTACTAGAACGACGACAATTTTTACAAATTTCTAGATCGTTATTATGAGCGGGGTGGACAGTGAGACACCAAACCCAAGGCCGCACCGGCCCGCAGAAGAGGCTAGCAGTTCAGCCAATCCGCGACTAAAGCCGGGAACGATGCACGTCGTTGTCAGCAAAAAGGATCTGCTGCGCGTCCTGGCTCGTTGTCAGGGGGTTGCCAACCGCAAGAGCACGATGCCCATGCTGGGAAACGTACTCTTGGAAGTCACCGGTCCAGATACGTTGCGACTCGCAGCCACGGACCTGTATCTCGCCATCACCGCGAGCATCCACGCCGACGTCTCCAAGGGAGGATCCATTGCAGTCGGTGCGCGGGATCTCTTCGAGCGCGTGCGCATGATGCCGGAAGGTCAGATCGCCATCGAGAGCGGCGCCAACGCGTCGACGACGGTACGCGGCGTTGGGACCAAGCGACGCTACACCCTCCATGGGATCCCCGGGGAGGATTTCCCGAAGCTTCCCGAACCAGATCCATCGATTCAGGCGCTGACGCTCCCCGTTCACGTGATGGCGGAGCTCATCGCGGCAACCCACTTCTCCATCGCGACTGACGAGACTCGGCTGCATTTGAACAGCGCCCTCTTCGAGTCGGAACCGGAGCGCGTCCGTATGGTCACGACCGATGGGCATCGGCTTAGCAAGATGGAGATGAGCGTTCCCGGCATCGCCGGCTCCTCATCGATGCTGGTACCGCTCAAGGGTGTACTGGAGCTCAAGCGCATCTGTGACGAGGCTCTTACCGAAGCCGGCAAGGCCGATGGCGATCCACAACTCGGCGCAACCCTGAAGATGGTGCAGAGCGGACCGAGCGCATTCTTCCAGTTTGCGGGTTTGCGGTTCAGCGTGAAGTTGGTGGATGCCCAGTTCCCCCCGTATCAGCAAGTGATTCCGGAGAGCACCGCGCGGACGGTGGTGGCTCCACGCCTTGCGGTGGCTGAAGCGCTCCGGGCAGTTTCCGTCGCTGCGAACGACCGGACCGGAGGCGTCAAGCTGACGTTGTCCCAGGGTACGATGCGTTTCGAGAGCGAAAGCCCGGAGAGCGGCGAAGGCTACGACGAGATACCGGTCGACTATGACGGCGTCGACATGATGATCGGATTCAACGCACGCTATTTCCTCGAGGTTCTGGCGGCAACCGAAGACGAGAACGTGGAGATCGGCATCAGTGGCGAGCTCGATCCCGCGATCATCATGCCCGCTGGTCACGGGGAGTCCTCGAGCTACCTGGCAGTCGTGATGCCGATGCGCATTTGACCACGACCCTTGTCATCCAACGAGCGCTGATTCGAGACTTCCGCAACCTGGAGGTCGTCAACTTCGATCCGGCACCTCGAGTCAATGTACTGGCTGGCGACAACGGTCAGGGCAAAACGAGCGTGCTCGAGGCTCTCTACTTTGTGACGACGAGCCGCAGTTTCCGGACCGAACGGCTGCCGGAGGTCATTCGCGACGGCACCAAGCTAGCCTCGGTTCACATCCAGGTTCTGGACGACGGCTATCTGCGCGAGCAGCGCGCGACGCTTCGTGGCGCGGAACGCTCGCTGCTGCTCGACGGACAGAAGCCTTCCAGTCTCGGCGGGTACGCTACTCGTTCGCCGGTGGTGGTCTTCCACCCGGGAGATCTTGCGCTCGTGACCGGCTCCGCCACAGCGCGTCGAACCTTGCTCGATCGATTGGCGCTGTTCGCCAATCCCACGAGCCTCGCTCACCGGAGTCGATATCGGCAGGCCATTCGGGAACGGCAGGCCGTGCTGGAACAGCGCGGAGTGAATGCGGTAGATCTTGGCGCGTACGAGACGCTCATTGCGGAGTACGGAGCATTGATCACGCGGGTTCGGAGCCAAACCGTCGAAGAGTTCAGCACCGCTCTCCGGCAGGCTTTCGCAAAGATCGCAGCGCCCGGGCTTGAGCTGGTGGCACTGTATGCTCCGGGCGGTAGCGCAGATCCCACCAAATTCGCAGAGGAGCTCGCGCAGCGTCGGAACGCGGATCTGCGGCGTCGAACGGCAACCTATGGACCACACCGAGATGACATCCGCTTCGTCATTGACGGGCGTTCGGCGAGACACCACGCCTCGCAGGGGCAGCAGCGTGTGCTAGCTCTGGCCATCAAGCTAGCTGAACTGGAGTGCGTCGGCAGAGTGCGTGATGCTTACCCGGTGCTGCTGCTGGACGACATCTCGAGCGAGCTGGACCCACAGCGTGCGGGAGCGGTGTACGACCACCTGCGTGAGAGCCCAGGCCAGGTTTTTGTGAGCACGACGCGTCCCGATCTCTTCCAAACACCTGGAATCAGTCAGGATGAGCGAGCGGATTTTCGCCTCGAGGCGGGTGTTCTGCGCCGGGTTGGATAGGGCGAGGGCAAGTCGCTGGATAGTCCGACGCTAGCGGTTCAAGTACACCAAAACGCGTCCCGCTAGGGCACAGTCGGACGGTCAGTTAGCCGCCGGATTCAGCAAGTTTCATGCTGTCCGAGCCTTGCTCGGTTCTGACTGGCGGGCTATACAAGGCACGCATGAGGCGCCTGATGAGCCTCTGGGTACCGACGGTCCGCGCTCGCATGGGGAGTCGCGACACGGGTTTCTCAGAGGAGGAAAGCACAGGCTGCTAGCCCCCGACGCAAAGCCCAGGACACCACCTTGACGACAGACGCACCCAACGATTCGCGTCCGGCTGACGACTACGGCTCCAAGAACATCACGATACTCGAGGGACTCGAGGCCGTGCGGAAACGCCCCGGAATGTACATCGGGGATGTTCACGACGGTTCCGCGCTGCACCACCTCGTCTGGGAGGCGGTCGACAACGCCGTGGACGAGCACCTAGCGGGGCACTGCGACAAGATCGGAGTGGTCATCCACTTCGACGGGTCGGTCACGGTCGAGGACAACGGCCGCGGCATCCCCGTGGGCATGCACGAGAAGGGGGTGAGCGCTGCCGAGGTCGTGATGACGGTGCTCCACGCTGGCGGAAAGTTCGATCACTCGAGCTACAAGGTTAGTGCGGGCCTGCACGGAGTGGGTGTCAGCGCGGTCAACGCGGTTTGCGAGCACCTGCGTCTCGAAATCAAGCGAGAGGGGCATCTCTGGTTTCAGGAGTACCGTCGCGGCGTGCCGGTATCGCCGATCAGCGCCATCGGCGATACCGACGAGACCGGCACGAAGGTCACCTTCAAGCCGGATCCCGAGATCTTCACCACGACGGTCGATTACAGCTACGACATCCTCACAAATCGGCTCCGAGAGTTGGCGTTTCTGAATTCTGGGTTGACGGTATCGCTCAGCGATGAGCGAGAGGAAGGCCGTCAGGACCTGTACGAGTACCAGGGCGGTATCAAGGAGTTCGTCGCGCTTCTGTGTAGCAAGAAGGAACCCGTTCACGAGGACGTCATTGCGTTTGCCGCCGAGACTCCTCTCAATGACGGCCGACCGGGAACGGTTTTGGTCGACTTCGCGATTCAATGGACGAACTCGTACGCGGATCAGATCTTCTGCTACACGAACAACGTCCACAACAAAGATGGCGGCACGCATCTGACCGGACTCAAGTCAGCGCTCACTCGTACGCTGAACTCCTACGCTCAGGCGCAGAACCTCCTCAAGGACGCCAAGAACGGGCTCACTGGCGATGACGTCCGTGAAGGTGTCACCTGTGTCATTCACGTGAAGCATCCAGACGCCAGCTTCGATTCTCAGACCAAGAGCAAGCTGGTGAGCAGTGAGGTCAAGGGAGTCGTCGAGAACGTGGTCGGTGACTACTTGAGCCGCTATTTCGAGGAGAACCCGGGAATCGCTCGCAAGATCGTCGAGAAGTCGGTCCTCGCTGCCAAGGCTCGGGAGGCTGCCCGGAAGGCCCGCGAGGTCGTGCGCAAGGGAGTTCTCGACACGACTTTCCTGTCCGGCAAGCTCGCGGACTGCCAGAGCAAGGATCCCTCCCTCAGTGAGCTCTACATCGTCGAGGGGGAGAGCGCCGGTGGTAGTGCCAAGCAGGGACGCGATCGGCATTTTCAGGCAATCCTGCCGCTGAAAGGCAAGATTCTGAATGTTGAACGAGCCCGCCTCGATCGCATGCTTTCTTCGGCCGAAGTGGGGACACTGATTAGCGCGCTCGGGTGCGGCATCGATGACGAAGGCGTGTTCGACGTCTCGAAGGTCCGGTACCACAAGATCATCCTCATGACTGACGCCGACGTGGACGGAAGTCATATTCGCACCCTGCTTCTCACCTTCTTCTATCGGCAGATGCGTGGCCTGATCGACAGTGGGTACGTGTACATCGCGCAGCCGCCGCTGTACGGGATACGCAAGGGCAAGAAGGAGTTCTTTCTGAAGGATCAGAGCGTTCTCGATCGGTTCTTGGTGGAGAACGCCATCGAAGGCGTGGTCGTTCAGGCGACCCGCGGCGCGGCGCTGTCCGGGACGCCTCTGTTCAACTTCGTGAGCCGGCTCCATGCCTTCCGGACGATCCTCCGCAAGATCAATCGTCGATGCGACGCCCGAGTCGTTCGGGGAGTGCTCCGGGAGTCTGGCCTTCAGTTGCAGGATCTCCGCGAGCACAGCAAGGTGACGGTGGCTGCGGAACGCCTCAAGGAGTATCTCGAGCGGCGCTATCCCGAGCTCACGCCGCTCACGGTCGACGTCGAGTGGGAGAAGGTGCACGGGGCGGGGCGCATTCTGGTCACCTTCCGTCCGGGAGTCTCCGCGCAACCGGCAGTTGTCGATTGGAACTTGGCTGATTCGGCCGAGTATGAGGAGCTTCTCGTCATCGAGGCGGATATTCAGTCCGTGGGCTCAGCGCCGTACAGCGTGACGGTAGGAGACGAAGCGGCCGTCACCATCGAGGACGCAGAGCAACTCTACGACTTCATAACCGAGCGTGGCAGCAAGGGGATGCATATCACCCGATACAAGGGCCTCGGCGAGATGAATGCCGACCAGCTCTGGGAAACAACGATGAACCCCGACGCACGGACGCTACTTCAGGTCAAGATCGAGGATCCGGTGCGTTCGGACGAGCTGTTCAGCGTGCTGATGGGCGATCAAGTCGAGCCGAGACGCCAGTTCATCGAGGACAACGCGTTGAACGTCCGGAACCTCGACATCTGACGAGCTTCTTGGATTCAGTGCGGATCTTCTGAACAAACAATCGGCCGGTCGGGAGCGCCGGATCAGACGAGCAGTCAGAGATCGTCGGATGACAGTTGCGGTTGCACCAGCACTGGTGCGTTTTGTCGGCAGCGTTTCCCAACGGCAGCGAGTCGGGCTGCGCGCCCTGAAGGCTAGGCCCGGGCAGCCATTTCGCGCTATGACTCGCTCCATTAAGGAGCGTCAGCTGAAGCAAGCGTGGGCGCTGCTTGACCTGAGCTGACCCGAACCGCTTTCGGGAGCAGGAGCACCGAGTATGGGAAGCCAGCCGAAGGACGAGAGCAAGCCCAGCCAGCCACCTGCGGGTTTCGCATCGGATAGGCCACTAAGCCTAGCGCCGGAGGGTCTGACCGAGGATATCGATGACGCGTGGGGCGAGGAAGATGGTGCTCCCAGTGAAGCCAAGAGGAGCACAGCGGCCGCGCCGTCGCAGTCCAAGGCAGGATCTGGCCGGCCGCTTCCGTCAGTCGGTCTGCCCAGCGCGCCGCCGGCCAGAGTCGCGTCCAGCTCGAGACCCGTGCGAGCAGATGGTGCGGGTTCGGAATTGCCATCCAGAGTCTCGGCCCGGCCGATCCCCGGATTCGGGGGACAGTCCCAGTCACCGTCGGGTCCTGGTGCGCGTCCGTCCACACAGTCTACGGCTACACCTGGGGCGCTCGCGTTTGCGAGGGCGGTGGTCGCGGCTTCTAGCAGGGCCGCGGACATCTCGGGTGAAAGCGAGAAGCCGGGGCCACGCCAGTCGAGCCGACCCCCGGGCACCAAGAGCACGACGGGATCAACGACGGTAAGCACCGCGCCGAAGACTGGTTCGTCGACGACGGCAAGCGCCGCGCCGAAGACTGGTTCGTCGACGACGGTAAGCACCGCACCGAAGACTGGTTCGTCGACGACGGCAAGCGCCGCGCCGAAGAGTGGTTCCTCGACGACGAGAAGCGCCACGTCGAAAGCCGTTTCCGGGGCTCGAACAGGCTCGGCGACCGGCAAGCCAGCGGCAGTGGCGTCGCGGAGCGAGCCCAGGCCCGCCAAAGCCTCCAGCACGACCATCCAAGAAGGCAGTGCTCGGCCAACGAGCGCCGCCATGGAGTATCCCCGCCAGGCTCTCGCATCAGCCGAAGAACCCGAGGCCGAGGTGGCCTTGGTCAGAAACGTCGGGATCGGCGCATCGGGTGCACCCGAGACCGTGATCGAGCGCGAGGCCATCAAGGGCCCGGAGCCGTCGATGGCTTCGCAGAGCGGCGACGCCGGAAGTGGCGCATCGGGCGCAACTGCCAGCAGGGTCGAATCTCCGGGCAGCGTTGCTGAACACTCGGGGCACACCGCACCCACGGAGGTCGCGACGCCACGGGGCGCTGGTGTCGTTTCTGCCGAGAAGCCTGCGAACGGCAAGACGGACACCGTCCAAGTTGGCTCAGAGGAACCACCAGCAGAAGGAGGTGCCGAGTCATCTGCCTCAGCCGCGCTGTCGAGCGCGCTGAGAGAGACGGAAGAGGTACCGCCGAGCGTCGGACAGCTCCAAGGCGCGAGTGCCGCACCACCATCGGCGACACGTGCAGCCGATGTCGTGCCGCGGGCCTCTGTCGCGGCGGAAGGCGAGGAGAAGACCAGACCGTCGCTATGGATCTGGCTTGTCGTGGCCGCCGTCGCTGCAGCCGGGGTCTACTGGGTTCTGGTGCATCATGCTGGACGGCGTCCAGCGGATGCCGCGGATGGAGCGGTCGTGTCTGCGACTGCTGCAGGGCTTCCGGTGCGGCCGCGCGAAGTGGAGCCACCGCCAGCGCAACCCGACACGCAACCTGGACCCTCAACGAGCGGAACGGTTACCGCGGCTCCGCTTCCAGAGGGTTCTGCGGACGCTGCCGAGGGTTCGGCGGCCGCGCCCGAGGGTGCTCCGCTGAGCGACGCAGCGGCTAGCGAGGCCCGCAACGAGGAAGCGTCCGATGCGGGACTCGCGGCGTCGGGTGAGTCATTGGACTCCACCAAGGATGCTGTTGGGGAATCCGTGGATGCAGCGGCCGCGCCCGCGGCAGGCACGGTGCGTGTCCAGCTCTATGTCGAGCCACTGGACACCAGGGTCGCGCGCCGAGGCGCCCGGGTGAAGCCTCCCTACATCTTCGACATTCGCAAGGGCGAAAGGGTCGTGCTGGAGCTGGTGCGGGCTGGATTCACCACGCGCCGCGTCGTCCTCGACGGGAAACAGAAGATCGTGAGAGTCGGAATGCGCTCCTACCAGGCACGGCCTAGGGCGCCAGCCGCGGCGGCGGCGGCAGCAGCTACGCCCACTCCAGAGACTGCACCCACTCCAGAGGCTCCGCCGACCGTGGCGGAGCCGGTTCCAGCGCCTTGATCGTAAAGCGGTGTGGCCCGCCGGGCGAGCCTCGCTAGGACGCCTGCAGTCAGTACTCGAAACCGCTGCCGCCGATGAACTCCCGGACGAGCGAGGTTGGCGGCACGGCATCGGGGTGGATCGAGACAAAACGGTCCACAAGATTGAGGAGCCTGAATGCTGTGGGCCACGCCAGCGACTCCTTGGGCACTTCGAGCAGATAGCGTTCTGCGAACACCTTGAGAACCGCTATCTCATAGATGAGCGACGAGTCGAACACGGCGTCGGCATTGTGCTGGAATGGGAATATGTGTTTCCGCTCGCCGAGCCGAACGTCGTCCCATCGCAGGATGTTTTCGGCCGAGCTCCAACCACGGGTGCGGCGGTCGCGTACGATTCGACGCATCAGCCTGACATCGGATGCATGCACCCAGTTCATTCGATCGAAGGGGAGCTGGGCCAGAGGGCAGACGAAGACCCGAAAGGCCTCGTTTTCCACACCAGAGGGGATCAGTCGCGGATTGAGCCCATGGATGCCTTCGAGCATCAGTAGACTCTGCGAGTCGAGGTGCAGCTCTTTGCCCCCGCCCGGATGGCTGATGCCAGTCTTGAAGTCGTAGCGAGCCGTTTTCACGGTCTCGCCGTTCAGTAGCCTCAGAAGGTCTTGCTCCAGCAGATCGAGACGCAGAGCTTCCACTGCTTCGTAGTCGAGTTCGCCCTTCTTGTTTCTCGGTGTTCTCTCGCGGTCGCAGTAGTAGTCGTCGAGGGATATTTGGACGGGATTCACACCCAAGACACGAAGTTGGACGCTCAGTCGCTTGATGAACGTCGTCTTGCCCGAGGATGACGGACCCGAGATGTACACAATGCGTGCGTTCTTCCCGCGGCCGTAAATCTCGTCGGCAATGCGGCTGATCCGCTTCTCGTGGAACCCTTCGCTGACGTGAATGAGCTCGGACACATGGCTCGTGATGCAGGCTCGGTTGAACGCGCCCACGCTCTGTATATGCAGGGTTTGCAGCCACCGCAGCTGTGCCTGCATTAGGGTGGTCGTTTGACGCGAGACTGCCAGGGCGTGCTCCCTGCTTACGGGAAGCGTCGACGGGCGCTCTGCGGAGGATTGTGCGGGCTCGGCAACTTCCTGCGCGAGTGATTCTGCCGACCGGATCTCAGCTGGTGGCCTCAGTGGCGGGGTCGATGCAAGATGCTGGGACGCGACCGTGTTGCCGTACAAAAGGAAGAGCGCACCCTTGTCGACAATGACGCTATACCCGGAGATCATCCCGCTGCGCGGCAGGAGCGGGCCCGTTATTGGGGCGTGGACCGTGCCGTAGGAGGACAGGGGGATGAGGGCTTCGCGAGAGATGCTCAGGAGATCGACGGCGTCGTCCCATCCAGCGCGCTGGAGGTGGGCCATAGCCTCAGCAACTCCGACCCACTTCTCGGAGAGCTCGAGATCGTCCTTTACGAGCTGGTGCATCGTATTCTGCAGCAGCGCGGCGAGTTCTTCGAGCTTCGAGCGCCACGCCGCGCTCGGAATGACGCGGCGCCCGAACCCAACGGAATGGGCCAAGCGCACGTCGGACCCCGGCGCGGCTCGTTCGGCTGCCTCCAGAAGGAGCAGCGCCTGGCTCATGCGGTAGATTCGCTGACCCTCCAGGGAGTTGAGCGTTACTGGCTCGATGTGGGCATTCCAGCCGACCGTCGCGTTGAGCGAAACCGGCCGATGTCCCAAGACCGCTGCCACGACTGGCGAGCCATTCACCGACCGGGGAAGCAGGTCGAGCAGACGTGCGCCGTGGGGGACTGTGTGGACGGTACCCAGGAAGCGAACCGAGACCTGTTCAGAGCGAGGAACGAGGGAATGATTCGCAATGGAGAGGCCGTCTTCGACGGGTTGGGTGGCAGTTTGGGGCATATCTCTACAGTGTACACGCGGATGGGCCCAATTCGAGCAAGTGGCGTGTCGTTGGCTGTGCCCGTGAGGCTTTGGGACACTCATGAGTGTTCGGGTCAGGCTTTCGGTCCGCAGTCGGGTCCCACCCCTTGAAGGACGGCGAGCACGACTTACCCTGGTCGTGTTCAAGGCGGAGCAGGTTCCAGGTTGACCCCATCCCGCACATGAGTGGCGAGGGGGGGCGTTCCTGAGGAGGCTCTGTCATGTCCGGTGCATACTTGGCGCCGATCGAAGTGCGGAGGCTAACGACAATGCGGCTAGACAACCTCACCACGAAAAGCCAGGAAGCTCTACGGTCGGCAGCTGACGTAGCCAGGCGTAGCGGCCACCCGGAGGTTCTCCCGGAACACTTGCTTCAAGAGATTGCCACGCAGCCGGACGGTTTGGGTACGGCACTGTTCGAGCGAGCAGGCTCGACCGTCGGTGCCCTCACAGAAGAGCTTCAAAGGGCACTCGGCAAGCTACCCCAAGTCAAGGGAGGCTCAGACCCCAGCCTTGGCAGGCGGTTGGTTGCGGTGATGGATGGCGCGGAAGGGGAGGCAAAATCGCTCAAGGACGACTACGTGTCGGTGGAGCACTTGGTGCTGGCCGCGGCGTCGGTCGACAAAGACGTACAGGCCATTTTCGATCGTTGTGGCCTCAGTCGCTCCAAGTTGCTTCAGGCGCTGGCGGAGATCCGCGGAAGCCAGCGAGTTCGCGATCAGGAGCCAGAAGCCAAGTTCCAGGCGCTCGAGAAGTACACCCGCGACCTCACAGAGGCAGCGCGTCGCGGAAAAATCGATCCTGTCATCGGCCGCGACGAAGAGATACGACGAGTGCTCCAGGTGCTAAGCCGACGCACCAAGAACAACCCCGTACTGATCGGTGAGCCCGGCGTTGGAAAGACGGCTATCGCCGAAGGGATCGGGCATCGAATCGCCAACGGGGACGTCCCCGAATCCATCAAGGACAAGCGTCTGCTGGCACTCGACCTTGCGAGCATGGTTGCAGGTGCGAAATTCCGCGGCGAGTTCGAGGACCGGCTGAAGGCCGTGCTTCAGGAGGTGCAGCGCTCCAATGGCCGCATCATTCTCTTCATTGACGAGCTTCATACGCTAGTGGGCGCTGGCGCAGCAGAGGGTGCGATGGACGCCGCCAATATGCTGAAGCCAGCGTTGGCACGTGGGGAGCTCCGTGCCATTGGTGCTACGACGCTCAACGAGTACCGGAAGCACATCGAGAAGGATGCGGCACTAGAGCGGCGTTTCCAACCCGTCATGATCAGCGAACCGAGCGTGGAGGACACCATCGCAATCCTGCGCGGATTGCGCGAGCGTTACGAAGTCCATCACGGGATTCGGATCATGGACTCGGCAATCGTTGCTGCTGCGGTGTTGAGTCATCGCTACATTACCGACCGTTTTCTGCCGGACAAGGCTATCGATCTCATCGACGAGTCTGCCAGCAAGCTGAAGATGGAGATCGATAGTCTGCCTCTGCCAATCGATCAAGCGGACCGAAAGCTTTTGCAGCTCAGGATCGAGGAGCAAGCGCTGAAGCGTGAACGCGATCAGGCCAGCCAGAAGCGACTCGAGGATCTTCGGCGCGAGGTATCGGAGCTCACGAACGAACGGGACGCGATGCGGGCCCAATGGCTGCGCGAGCGTGGAATCATTGGCGCAATTCGGGATGCCCAGGTCCAGATCGAAGAACTGAGGACCGCTGAGGAGCAGGCACGGCGTGCTGGGGATCTGGGGCGGGCCGCCGAGATTCGTTACGGCAAGGTGCCGGAGCTCGAGGCCAAAGTCGAATCCCAACGTGCAGAACTCGCCCGAGTCCAGATGAACACCAGCTACCTCCGCGAGGAAGTTCGCGAGGAGGAGGTTGCCGAAATCGTGGCGAAGTGGACGGGGGTGCCCGTCACCAAGATGCTTCAGAGTGAGATGGACAAGCTGCTAGAGATGGAGTCGAATCTCCGGCAGAGAGTGGTAGGACAGGATGCGGCACTCGCAGCCGTTGCCAACGCGGTTCGGCGGTCGCGGGCAGGTCTTGGTGATGAGAAACGCCCCGTCGGATCGTTCCTGTTCCTCGGGCCAACCGGGGTCGGCAAGACTGAGACAGCACGCGCTCTCGCGGAGTTCTTGTTCGATGACGAGAGAGCCATGATCCGCCTCGACATGAGTGAATATCAGGAACGTCACACCGTATCGAGGTTGCTGGGCGCTCCCCCCGGGTACGTCGGTTATGACGAAGGCGGACAGCTGACGGAGCCGGTGCGGCGGCGCCCGTACAGCGTCGTCCTCTTCGACGAGGTGGAAAAGGCCCACCCAGACGTTTTCAATACGCTTCTGCAGCTACTGGACGATGGTCGGCTCACGGACGCCCAAGGCCGTACCGTGGATTTCCGAAACACCTTGGTGATCCTCACCAGCAACATCGCCAGCGAGGAGATTCGGGCACTCGAGGAACGTCGCGACCTCACCGACGCCGAGCGAGCATCGCAGCGAGATCGGGTCGTTCAATCAGCGCTTCGGGGGTTCTTCCGGCCGGAGTTCCTCAATCGGGTCGACGAGACTCTGGTTTTCGGTCGCCTTGGTAGGGACCAGCTGTCCCAGATCGTGGACATTCAACTGAGGGCCGTGATCTCTCGACTCGAGCGGAGGGGCATCCATCTGGAGGTCAGTTCGGATGCGAAGGTGCTGCTCGGGGATCTGGGCTACGATCCTCAGTTCGGGGCGCGGCCTCTCAAGCGAGCCATTCAGCGCCACCTGGAGGATCCCCTGGCGAAGCGAGTCATCGCCGGGGAGTTCCCCCCAGGAACCACCGTGCGGTGCGAACGACGAGGCGACGCGCTCGAGTTCACCGGCGAGGCGGCTTCGAGCGCCGACCGATCCGGCGCCATGCCCAGCATCAACCAGCGTGGGGTGGGCAGTGCTTGAGGACCGACAGTAGCGTCTACCCCGACGACAAGGGAGACCGATGCAGGAGCTTGTAGCGGGCTCCCGCCGGGTCGAGTTCGGATTCGAACAGGCACGCGCTGGCGATGGTGAAGGGAGATACGGCGATCGGAGCTCGCTCGAGGGCGGTGGTGAGGTCGCGGTGCTCCTTTAGCCGAGCCAGCGTTACGTGTGCAACGAACGGGCGCCGCTCCGGTTCTATCTTGAAAGGAGCAAGAGTACCCTCGAGCGCAGTGGCCAGAGCGGTGAGGCGAAGCTCTGGGTCCGCAAGCTCTGCCACGATGATCTGGGCCTTGCGCGGCGTGGGGAAGGCCGTAAGCCTCGTGACATGCGTTTCCAACGGGGGGGTTGTCTTGGTGATCGTATCGAGCACGACGCCAAGCTCGGGGACGGAGGCTGACAACTGCGGGCCAAGGAATTTCAAGGTTACGTGCAGGTTCTCTTCGGGAACCCAGCGTACCCTGCAGTGCCGAAGGGGTGGCGCGCGCCTGAGCCCGTTTGCGGTGATCAGGAGCTTGCGCGCCGCGGCTTCGGGCAATGCGAGCGCGTAGAACAGACGCACGAACGCAGGCGCTTCGGGGTTCGACGTGGTCACGAGGTTTCCTCCAATCCGAGCAGCCGTTCGCGGAGCCACGCAAGGGCGCTCCAGGCGGCGCGCCCTTGGATTTCGGCTCGATCGCCGAAGAGCTGGTAGCGACGAGCGATCGTCCCTCGTTCGCTCGACAACGCGATGTAGACGAGCCCGACGGGCTTCTCGGTGGAACCCCCACTTGGGCCCGCGATTCCGGTGACGGACAGAGCGTAGTCAGCGCCGAGCTTCTGCCGGATGCCCGTTGCCATGGCGACCGCCACCGGGTCACTCACGGCACCGAACTCCAGGATAAGAGCGGGGGGAACGCCGAGCAGCGCTGTCTTGGCCTCGTTCGCGTAACTCACCGCACTGCCGAGGAAGTAGTCGCTCGCGCCAGCACCTTGCGTGAGGAGCTCAGCGAGGAGGCCTCCAGTGCAGGACTCGGCGAGGGCCAAGGTCCTCCGTTCCTTGCGCAGGAGTTCACCGACCACCGATGGCAGGCGCTCCGAGCCTTCCGCGTAGACGTGGCGTGCACCGAGGCGTTCAGCGACCTCCAGCGTCGCGGCCCGGGCACGAGCTTCCGCAGCCTGCGCGCTGGCATCCCGCGCCAAGATCTTCACTTTCAGCTCCGGGAACTCGAGCTGGTACGCGACGAGAACCCCGTGCTTGGACTCGATTCCAGCCAGGGCCTCCCCCACCGCGGATTCCATCATGCCGTACACCCGCAGCACGATCTGCACGCCCGGAGGTTCGACGCTCAGTGGAAGTCGAGGCACGACCTGCTGTTCGAACATCGGGCGCATCTCACGGGGTACTCCGGGCATGAAGAACGCTGCTGCCATGCCGATGTTCACGGCAAACCCTGGTGCCGTTCCGTGTGGATTGGGGAGGAGCGTCGAACCCTGGGGGAGCATGGCCTGTCGCGCATTGCTGGCCGTGACCGAGCGGCCTCGGGCCAGTAGTCGGGCTTCGAGCGAAGAATAGGCTGCTCCGTGGCGCTCGAGCGGGACGTTGAGGGTCTTGGCCACGGCGTCGCGGGTCAGATCGTCGGTCGTGGGACCGAGGCCACCGGTGGCGACGATGGCACAGTGGGAGCGTCCGAGACGCTCGAGGAGCGAGCACAGACGCTCGAGATCGTCGTCGACGATGGTGATCTCCGTGACCTCATGGCCAAGGTTCGTGAGCTCTTCGGCGAGCCACCTACCGTTGCCATTGTTGATATCGCCACGGGACAGTTCGGTGCCGATGGCGAGAATCGCGACTGTCATTCGGGGACTCCTCGGTAGTCTCGGGGAACGCTAGGATCATTCCCGGGGGCGCGCCACATTCAGAGCGAAGGGGTTGCTCATCTTCTCGACGTCGTGCCGGAGGATTTGGGACCGTCGGGTTCGTACGCGCATCTGAAACCGATGTGTGCGGCCGGGCCCCGGGCGGCCTCGTAGGCCCACCCCTTGAGCTCCGCCGCACGTCTTGAGCGGTACGAGCCGCCGCGGGCCACGAACACTCCACCCGGCTCTCGCGTCCACTCAGCAACGTTGCCAGTGAGATCGTGGATCCCAAGGGGGGTGGCGCCAGCGGGGCGATTGCCGGCGACTTCGGGACCCGTGCCACCCCTGGCACACGTCCCGCGCATCAACCCGAAGACCGCACGCCGGCAGACCAGCCCGCTGTTGCCCCACGGGAAGCGCTGGCTTTTCCCGCCGACGGCGGCGAACATCCACTCGTTGCCAGTGGGTAGGCGTCCGCCCGCAGAAGCGCAGAACCGTTCGGCTGTCTCCGGCGAAACCCCGGTGACGGGTCGTCCGGGTTCGTGCTCTTCGACCGTCGGGCAAAGACCAGCTGTGACGCACTCTGCCCATCGGTGCACGGTGACCTCGATGCTGTCCAGGAGGAACGGAGCGACGGGTGCCTCTCGATGCGCGACGACACCCTGTGCCTCCCAGTCGATGGGACCCACGACGAGGGTGCCCCCGGGAACCAAGACCCTGGACGACGTTGCCACGCAGCCCTGGTTCGGGCCTGGAACGAGTGTGAGGTGGGGACCGCAACCCCGTGGGGGGCCGAGGCATGCACCGCGGTCGAGCCATTGCCCGGTTCCACAACAGCGCGGTCCGAGCGGGACCTGTCCCTTCGGGCATCGCACAGGTTGCTGGTGGTGCAGGGTTCCAGCAAGCGCAGTCGCCAGGATCATTACTAGGCCGAACCCGCCGAGCGCGATCTTGAGCTTGGTTGGTGTCCTGGCTGTCACCGATCACTCCGCGGAATCAGCGGTCACGAATCTCGAACCGTGGAAGGAGTGGCATCACGTGGCGCATCCCACAGGCAATCCTGTTCGAGCAAACTTCGGGACTCGACAGGTTGGGTCTGCCCTCACCCTGAGGGGGGCAGGCCAAGCCGTTCCAGCATCGCGCTCGCTGATTTAGAAGACCAGCACCCATATGTCGTACAGGGCGTGCGTCCACACAGCAGGTGCGAAGCCGCGGAAAGCGTAGATGATGGTAAACACGAGTCCGGCCACTGTTCGGAAGGTGAAGGACCGGAGGTCAAAGGGATCCCCGTAGGTACCAAAGTAGTGCCACCCGCTGAACACGGCGGCGGACACCACGGCCCAGACGAGGCGTTGGGCTACTCGTCCCAAGGTGGGAACTCCGGGGAACGTCAGCTCGATCAGCTTCGCCCCGACTCCATAGAGCCCGACGCGGAATGCGAGTTCCTCGTAGAAACCAGCGCCAAGTGCCATGACCAAGCCGACGAAGGGACCATCGTCGATGGGGCCGAGGAAGATGCGCGCCGTGACGTAGCCCGCCACTAGCCGCATCGCGACCGCATATGCGATCCCCTCGAGGCCGACGAAGACGAACCGCTCGGCGTGTAGTGCGTGGCCGCGCCCCATCATCATCAGCACCGAAACGTAGATGCCGCCGATGCACAGCGTGAGCAGTCCGTAGGCGGTCATGCTCTGGTCGGCGAGCGTGACGAGCTCGCGCGTGACCCAGTCCGCAGCGTTGCGGACCGGCAGGAAGATCACTCCGAGGTGGTACCCAAGGAAGATGGGCAGAGTGAGACCGAGATCCGTCCAAGGTCCGCTACGGCTCTTGAGTTCCGAGTCCTCTGGATTCTTCTTGTGGTTCGCCATCATGGGCTCCCAGCCGCAGCGATCGTGTCGGACCTTAGCCCAAGGGCCTTCGTTTCCAAATCGTCGCTCTGGTCGGGACGGGGGGCCGGTTTGGGCTTGGGGCTTCGAGGTGGAACGTCAGGTGCCGTCCGTCCAGCCAAGGCCTGATTCTCGAGAGTGGTCCAACTCAGGCGCCTCGTTGGGCGGGCAGCGTGTCCTCGGACCGGGCATCGGCTATGGAGCGGATGCTAGCCCCTGCCCCAAAGTTCCAATGACCGTTTCCCCCTCCGCTCGAAAGCGCCACGCCGAGCTCGTCAGTGAGATTCGAGCCCACGACTATCGCTACTACGTCCTCGACGATCCGAGCATTTCCGACGTCGACTACGACCGGCTCTATGCGGAGCTCCGAGAGCTCGAGGCTCGCCACGCGGAGCTCGCAGGTCCCGACTCCCCGACGCAACGTGTTGGGGGCACGCCTCGAGGGGATTTGCGTTCGGTGGAGCACGTCGTGCCCATGATGTCGCTCGACAACACCTACAGTGAGCAGGATCTGGCAGACTTCGTGCGTCGGGCCGAAGAGCGGCTTCCAGCGGGGTCCGCTCTCGAGTTCGTCGTCGAGCCCAAGCTCGATGGAGCGAGCGTGGAGATCCTCTACCGTGATGGCAGGCTAGTCGGTGGCTCGACGCGAGGCGACGGGGTTCACGGTGAGGAAATACTGGAGAACCTGCGGACGATCCGCACTTTGCCCTTGTCCATCGAGTATCAGGGGCCGCTCACCCTGCGTGCCGAGGTCGTGATCTATCGACGCGAGCTCGAGGAGATGAACGCGGCCCGAGCCGAACGGGGCGAAGCTCCTTTCGCCAACCCACGCAATGCGGCGGCTGGGAGTCTGCGCATGCTGGATCCTCGCATCGTGGCGGAGCGGCCGCTCCGGGCGCTCCTCTGGCAGGTCATCGAAGGGCCCGCGATTGCTGGTTCGCACGCCGAGGCTCTGGACCGCCTGGCGGAGATGGGCCTCCCCACCCACCGTCTGCATAGGGTCTGCCGCGGCCGCGACGAGGTCAGCCGAGCCATCGCGGACCTCGGCCGTATGCGGGCAGAGTACCCCTTCGAGATCGACGGCTGCGTCATCAAGGTGAACAGCTTCTCCCAGCAGGCGATCCTGGGCTCGACCGCTAAGTTTCCAAGGTGGGCCATCGCCTACAAGTTTGGCGCAGAGCGCGCAGAGACCAGAGTTCTGGACATCGTGATTCAGGTGGGGCGTACTGGGGCACTGACGCCCGTTGCCGTCCTCGAGCCCGTGCAGCTCGCTGGTACGACCGTTTCTCGGGCGTCGCTTCACAACCAGCAGGTAGTCGAAGAACTTGACGTGCGGATCGGGGACGTCGCTACCATCGAGAAAGCCGGGGAGATCATCCCACAAGTCGTGGGCGTCGCAGCCAACCAGCGAACCGGTAGGGAGCGGGTTTTCCAGATGCCCACGACGTGTCCGGTGTGCGCGGCTCCGGTCGAGCGCCGCGGCGCCGAGGTCGCCGTCCGTTGCACCAATGCCCACTGCCCGGAAGTGACGAAACAGACCATCATCCACTTCGCTCGGCGCTTCGCCATGGACATCGATGGGCTGGGAGAGATGCTCGTCGACCAACTCGTGGAGTCCGGGCTCGTTGCCGACGTCGCGGATCTGTACTCCCTCGACGTCGACGCGGTCGCAGCTCTTCCGCGCATGGGCAAGAAAAGCGCGGAGAACCTGGTGGCAGCGATCCGAGCCTCGAAGGAGCGCCCGTTTGCTCGACTGATCACGGGACTGGGCATCGAGCACGTTGGGCAGGTTGCTGCTGTGCAGCTCGCCGACGCCATGCTCTCGCTCGAGCGAATGCTCTCGCTCAGCGGGGACGAGGCGGCGGCGCTCCTCCAAGGGATCTCGGGGTTTGGTCCCAAGATGACTGAGAGCGTCCTCTCCACTCTCGGGGATCCGAACAGTCACCAGCTCCTCGAGAAGCTACGCTCCCTCGGCGTTTCACGGGGTCACGCTCCTCACGCCGTGGCCGCGTCGGGTCCCCTCAGCGGATCGTCGTTCTGCGTAACTGGGGTACTTGCGCGCAAGCGAGACGACGTTCATGCCGACATTCGAGCGGCTGGTGGCACCGTCCACGACAAGGTCAAGAAGGGCACATCGTATCTCGTCATTGGCGAGAAGGTCGGCAAGAGCAAGCTCGAGTCGGCAGAGAAACTAGGAACCAAGATCATTACCGAGGCGAAGCTGGAGGAGCTACTCCGCGGCTAGCTTCTGAGTGGCCAGCTTCTGGGTGGCCAGCTTCTG
>CAYRKE010000003.1:6536-16776 GCA_964424695.1 uncultured Polyangiaceae bacterium | reverse complement strand
TCTGAGTGGCCAGCTTCTGGGTGACCAGCCTCTGAGTGGCTAGCTTTGAGGTTTGCGGGCGTAGAGAAAATGCTCCAGGTTCCCCTTGGGTCCGGGTAGAGACGACGCACACTCTCCAACGAGCTCGAACCCCGAGGCGATCACCGCCTCCCGCACCCTGGCAATAGCAGCCTCGCGGATCTCGGGGTCACGGATGACTCCGCGGAAACGGCGGGCTTGTTCGCGGCCCACCTCGAATTGCGGCTTCACCATGGCCAGCATGGACCCGCCGTGCCCTAGCACCCTCTCGATGGCCGGCAGAAGCTTGTCGAGGCCGATGAACGAAGCGTCAACGACGACCAGTTGAACGGGCTCGTCGAAACTCGTTGCCTCGAGATGCCGAGCATTGACGCCTTCCATGGACACTACGCGAGCGTCCTCACGGAGCTGCTGGGCAAGCTGCCCATGGCCAACGTCGACGGCGTAGACCCGTCGGGCCCGCCGCTGCAGCAGGCAGTCGGTGAAACCGCCGGTGGAAGCTCCAACGTCGACCGCGACGACGCCGGTCACGTCGATCGCGAGTGTCTCGAGGGCTCCCTCGAGCTTGTAGCCACCGCGGGATACGAAGCGCTCCCCCTCCTTGACCCTCAAGGGTGCGTCCGTCGGCAGGAGGTGGCCGGCTTTCTCCACACGAGCGTCGCCAGAATACACTCGTCCGGCGAGCAGCAGGCTTTGCGCCCTGGCCCGGCTCGGCGCCAAACCGCGCTCGACGAGCAGGAGGTCGACCCGCGTCTTCACGGAGGCTGGTCTTAGAGCGCAGAAGCTGGTGCCGCCAGGCAAACCGACGAGCGACTCGGCGCTTGCGCGGTCCCGATCGCTCACGAATCCCCAGAATGGGGAGCCGTGTTGACTGGCTGTAAACAGATTGTGCTTCCGGGGTCGCGAAACGAGCTGTGTTGTGCTGGAAAAGTAAGTCAGGATTGTCCCATGGAAGCCGCCGCAGTAAACATCTTCGGATTCCTGGACTACCGCCTGTACCTGCAGGCGTTCTACGAACACAAGAAGAGCACGGAGTATGGGTTCTCCCACCGGGCCTTCTCCAAGCGCGCCGGGCTCCGCTCGAGCAACTACTTGAAGCTCGTCATGGACGGTCAGCGCAATCTGACCGCGGAGATGGCGGGTCAATTCGCCAAAGCATGCGGCCTCAGAGACCGCGAGCTGGACTACTTCTGTGAGCTGGTCGCCTACAACCAGGCCCGCGACTCACGCGAAGCAGGCCGTTGCCACGAGCGGCTCCTGCGGTTCCGCGAATATCGCAACATCCATCCGCTGGACGCGGCTCAGGCCGAGTACCACGCGCAGTGGTACATCCCTGCCATCCGCGAGCTGGTCGCGCACCCCGATTTCCAAGAGGATCCGAAGTGGATCGCCGCCAAGCTCCGTCCGCGGATTGCTCCTGCCGAAGCGCAATCCGCGCTGTCCGTTCTGGAGCAGCTCGGCCTGCTGACTCGCGATGAGGGGGGGCGGTTGCGGCAGGCGGAGCGCCTCGTCACCACGGGCGCGGGGCCCCTCGGGCATCAGGTTGCTTCGTTCCACCGAGCCATGTTGGCCCGTGCCTCCGAGGCGATCGACACGGTCCCGCGGGAGGAACGCGAGATCTCGAGCGTGACCCTTTGCGTGAGTCAAGCCGTGCTCCTCGACCTCAAGGAACGCATTCGCGAGTTCCGGCGGGAGATTCTGCAGCTTGCAGAGCTCGAAGGACAACCGGAACGCGTCGTGCAGCTCAACTTTCAGCTCTTTCCCCTGACCGATTGAAGGAACCCGAAAACCATGTACCAAAGACTCTCCGTACTCTCATCACTCGCCGTGGCGGCAGGCTGGGCTCTTGCTGGGTGCAGTAGCGGCACGGAAACTGACAATCCCGCAGCTCCAGGGGGGATCGAGCTCCTTCGCGCGGACGCAGCATACGTCGTGGATCCAGAGGTGAGCGACGCGGACGCCGAGCTCCTCGGCCAGGCCCAACTCGGATTTTCTCTGGATCTGTACCGGGGTGTCGCCAGCAGCGCGCCAGCCGGGAGCAACCTGATGGTGGCGCCGTACAGCGCCCAGACTACGCTCACCATGCTGTACGCTGGCGCCCGAGGGCAGACGGCGACACAGATGGCCGACGTGCTGCACATCGCAGAGCTTGGTGAGAACGTACATCCAGCGATGAATGCGCTGTCTCAGGCCCTTCGAGTGGCGGCAGGCGAAGGTGCGACGCTCGATGTCTACAGTTCTCACTGGGTGGACCTGGGCTTCGCCCCCAAGACGCCGTTTCTGGAGATCCTCTCCGCCCAGTATGACAGTGGCGTCTACCGGGCGGACTTCGCAGGGGATCCAGAGGGTTCGCGCCGCGCGATCAACGAATGGGTTACGGAGCAGACCCACGGGCTGATCGAGGAATTGTTCGAACGGGGTACGATCATGCCGGAGACCAAGCTTGCGATCTCGAACACCGTGTACTTCGCTGCTCGGTGGGCCTATCCCTTCAGCACCGAACTCACCCGTATCGGGGAGTTCACGCTCGCCAGCGGGGATACGGTTCAGACTGAGCTCATGAGTGGACAGGAGGACCTCGCTGGGGTCGTCGAGGACGAGTACAGGGCGGTGCGTCTCCCCTATGCCGACAGCACGACCTCGATGGTGGCGGTGCTCCCGAGCGAAGGCACCTTCGACGCCTTCGAGGCCGGGCTGGATGCGGCGCGGCTCAGCAGTATCCTCGATGCCTTCGAAGCGGGCGAGACCGTCGACGTGGTGCTGCCGAAGTTCAACTTCGACACCCCCATCGACCTCAAGCCCGTGCTCAAGGGACTCGGGATGGTGGATGCGTTTGGCCTGGCCGATTTTTCCGGAATTGGCGAAGGCGAGTTGTTCCTGAACGCGGCGGTGCAGAAGACGAGCATTGCCGTCGATGAGGCTGGCACGGTTGCCGCTGGCGCGACCGGGCTCGCGGTTGGCGCACTGGGGATGACAGAGGTTGTTGACCTCACGCGCCCCTTCCTCTTCTTCATTATGGACGATGTCACGCGGACCGTGCTCTTCGCGGGCCGCTTGATGGTTCCCCCCCAGGGCTGAGCTCACGAGCCCCGAAATGCGCGAAGCGCCCGGTCCAAGTGAGGATCGGGCGCTTCGGCGTGCTGCGCAACGGTGTCTTGGTGGGTCAGTCCAGAGAGGAGGGGTTCTCCACCGAGTCTGACGAGGTTTACGATTCCGGCTCGGGCTTGGGTTCAGCCTCCGTGTAGTCCGCCTTGTGATGGAATGGCGCGAGAATCGTGAACAGCAGCGAGGGGGCCGCGGCGATGAGCACGATGATGAAGAACGTCTCGTACCCAACTGCCGTCTGGATGTAGCCACTGATCATGCCAGTGAGGGTCATGCAGAGGCTCAGGCCAATGCCCGTCGCGAAGGCGTAGTGCGCCGTCCTGTAGGGGCCCGGAGCGATTTGCTGCATCATGTAGATCATGTGGCCAACGGCCCCGAATCCCCAGCCGAACTTCTCGATCATGAAGATCGTGCCGATGATCCAGATGTTCTCGGGCTTGGCGAAGCCCAGGTAGAGGAAGGTGACATTGGGGACGTTGAGGGCAAGGCACAGAGTCAAGAGCGACTTCTTGTTGAGGCCGGACTTCGATACGAAGACGCCACCTGCCAGCGACGCAACGATGAAGGCGACCGTGGCAAAACCCTGAAGCAGGGCGAGCTCTTTGTTGTTGAGGCCGAGACCGCCGTTGGCGCGTGAGTCGAGGAGGAAGAGGGGGCCCACCTTGTCCAGGAGCCCGAGCCCAAAGCGGTAGAAGAAGGCGAAGCCCAGCAGCAGGAGCACATCCTTCTTCTGGAAGAAGGTGACGAACACCTTGCCGAAGGTGACGACCGCGTCCGAGACACTCCTGGGGGCGTCGTGGGCCTTCTCGCCTTGCGGCAGGAACTTGGTGTGCCAGAGCGCCACGGCGCCGATGAGAGCGCCAAGCCCGATGAAGGCCCAGAACCACGCCGTTGTGTACGCACCCACTTCTGGTTTGGGCTGCCCCTCCATTTCGCCGGCGATAATCCCGACGATTCCGACGAGGACACTGGCGGCCAGCACCGGTCCGATGCTCCAGCACATGCTCTGGACCCCTGCAAACGCTGCCTGGCGCTTGGAATCGAGGGTGGTGACGTAGACGCCGTCACTGACGATGTCCTGGGTGGCGCCAGCGACCGCGCTGATCATCAGGAGCACCACGACTGGCACGACGAAGGCCGGCATCTTGAGCGCGAAACCCACACCTGCGAAGCAAGCGGCAAGGATCAGCTGCATGAGCACGACGAAGAACTTCTTCGTCTTGTAGAGCTCCAGGAGAGGTGCCCACAGCGGCTTGAAGGAGAAAGCGAACCCGGTGAGGCTCGAGTACAGCGCGGCAAGGTCGTTGGGGAGACCGACGTTCGCGAACATGATGTTCGCCGAGGTCGTCACCATCGTGTACACGGCCCCCATCGCGAAGTAGCTGGTGGGAACCCACAGGGCAGGATGGGCGTAAGCAGGTTGTTTGGAGCTCATGGCGACGGCAGTGTAGACGAAAGGGCGCCGCGCCGGGGACAAACCCGCGAGGGCCGGGATGCGGCGGCCCGGCGGCCAATCGTCACCCTTTGCCGTGTCGCGCGCAGCGCACAGTGACGCGGCAAAGCTCAAGCGCGGGCTGCGCTCTAGCCCCTGAACAGAAGCTGGTAGCCCACGGCCATGATGGCGAGATCGGCCATCGTGTGCGCTGCCCAGGCTCCCGCCAGCGTTCCTTGGCGCTGGTAGAGCCAGCTGAACAGGGCGCCGCCAGCGCCAACCGCCGCCCCCATTGCCCCTGCCCAGGCGAGACCGAAGAACTGCGAGGTTACCACCACGTGGTGCGCGGCGAACGCGACGGCAGCGACGCCATGGGCGGTGACGCGGGAGAAGTGTTTCGCGAGCTGCCCATAGACGAACCAGCGCCAAGCGTACTCCTCCAGCAACGAATGCACGATGCTGAGCAAGAGCGCGAATGCGACGAAGTGCTCTTCGATACCAAAGCCCGTGACCTTCTCGCGAATTCTCGGAGCCGCCGTGACCATGAGGGGCGCCAGCGGGCCTCTGGCCAACAGGAGGATTCCCGTCGCGATCACGAGACCCACGACCATGCCCAAAGGGATGGCGCGGAGGTGCGTACCTCCCCTCCAACGCGGGCGGGGCAACGCTTCCTTGAGGATCAGCGTCGTGGCGAGCGCTGGCCAAACCAGTGTGAAGACCTTGGTCGCTCCGTACAGTGCTCGAGCGAAGCCGCTATGGGCGAAGACCACGAAGTAGAAGAGCGACGCGAGGAAAGGAAGCGTGGCGGCGGGGACGACGGCGACTGCGAGCCTCCCTGCGCGGACGGTGTGTTCATCGTGACTCATGGGAGGAGCTTCCTCGGCGCCGTGCAGTGAGCTTAGTCGAAGAGTTGTCGCTGGCCGAGAGCATCCACTGCTGGTTGCGGCTCCGGCTGTTCAGCTGGGCTCCACTCCGGCTCGGGATCGCGAAAACTCGGTTGCGCCGGTGTGCGCAGCGGTGCCGCGTCGCGTCGCGGTGCCTCGTCGGGCATCGAGCTCCGTCGCCCGCTCACCAGCACCTCTTCGCGGCCTTCTTCAGTGATGCGACGCACGAGGCGATACGTCGTGTTGCCCTCCGCCTGCGCAACCTCGGGCGCTGCGATGAGGAGCTGCAGGTCCAGGTTTCGGCAGAGATCGAAGAGCACGCCAAGATTATCCTGGCTCAGGCGGTTTGCCTCGTCGAGAAAGAGGAACCGGAGGCTGTTGCGACTCTGCTTCGATCGCAAGAGGTTCGCGTCACGCTCCCATTCGGTCAGGATGACCATCATGAGCGCCGCACCGACGCCAATGGCCTCGCCCGTGGAGAGCCGCGTCGGGTTGGCGAGCTCCCAGTCGTCGCTCGTGCGGCGCTGGATCTCGACGGTGAGCTCGACGTACTCTCGATAGTCGAGGAGGCGCTGCCCACCGCTCTTGCCTGCCCCGTAGCGCTTGAAGATCTCGTCGAGGGCGTCTTCGATTGGCATGGTGGGTTGGAAGAGGAGCTCTTGCACCGCACCATCGCGGAGCGCCGAGAGGACCTGATCCATCTTCTCGGCCCGCTTCATGCGAGTGCGGATACCCCCGATGCTGCCGAAGGAGATCCCGTCCAAGTGCTGGTTGAGACGTCGGATTTGTGCGGCAGCACGGCGGATCTGCACCTCGATTCCTCGTGCGACGTCCTCGGAGGCTCCACCGAGATCCGATTCCTGACGCGTCAGACGTCGCTCGAGCTGTTCGAGGTCCTGGCGTAGTCTATCGAGCGCTTCGAGGGGTTCGGTGACGTCAGCGACCTGTGCAGGGAGACGCCGCCATAACAGGTCGCGCACCGCGAGCCAAGCCTCCAGGAAACGTCGACCGTCGTGGGTGGCTGCTGCCCCCGAGTCCTTGGAGAGGCTCTCACGCAGGCGGTTCGCAAGTTCCTGCCCGCCGCGAGCGGCCTCCAGGCGATCGACGAGCAGCTCGCTCTTGGAGCTGGCTTCGGGCCAATACTCTGCACTGGTGCGCAGCTGCCGACGTTGCGCGACGCTCGCGTCCGATCCGTCAGGGTCCTCGTCGATGTCGGCATGGGGCTCGAGGCGAATGTCTGGGCGCGACCCCGTTCCCGCGAGGGCGGCGCCTCCGGTCGATTCGACCGCCTCCTGAAACGCTTTCCAGGCACTCAAAGTGGGCTCAGCGCGCTTCTGCTCCGCCTCCAGCTTCTCGCGGCACTCCTTGACCAGTTCGTGCGCCTGCCCCGCCCGCTCTCCCGCGATGGCGACGTCGGCCGCCAAGCTGTGCTCTTCTTCCTGGAGGATGGCGAGGGTTTGTTCCTGGCGTGCGAGTTCGACGTTGGCCTGTACTAGCGCGTCATCGGAGTAGTTGGATGCACCCTCGGACTCCAGCTCGAGGCGCGTCCGTTCCACGTGAGCTTGAATGGCTGCCACTTCCGCGTCGGCCTTCTGCCACTCGGCGGTTCGAGCCTCCCACTCCTGCTCCGCGGATTCCACCGTGCGGTCGGCGGCCTCGAGGAGTTCGCGAGCCCGCTCGTGTTGTGCCTTGAGCTCCGGCACGAGCTCGGTACGCTCGGTGAGGGCCCGCGCGGCATCGGACCAGAGGAAGGCCTGGCGGTTGCTCTCGATGGCTTCCAGCGCTTCGCTGAGGCCATACCAACGGTCCCGCTCGGCATCGAGCCGAGCGCGGTCGCGCTCCCACTCGGCGACGAGCGACGGGTCTGGCGGAGGAAACCCGAGAATATCGACCCGCTCTGCCAGGGTCTTGCGTGGTATGGCGGCTCTGCTGAGTCTCTCTTGAGCGTCGATGGCGCGCTCCAGGCTCTCGGCCAGCTCTGCGGAGCGTGTCTTGTAGTCAGTGGTGCCGAGCGTCTCTGCTTCGCGGGCAAGGTCCCGGAGGGCCGCCACCCGTGCGCGTGCCGTGGTTGCGGCCTCGCGGTGCTCGTGCGCACGCTGCAGCTCGGTGCGCTCGGTCTGTTCGAGCTCGATCAATTTGTCGCGTTCGCCTTGCAGTGCTCCACGTGGGTCTCCGGCAAGCCAGAGTGACGATGCGCCGAGCAGCGTCCGGGCTGCTCGGAGATTGGTATCGGTTTCACGTAGAGCGCGCGACGCCTGTTCTACGCTGGCAGAGAGCTCCTCGGTGCGCGCGCCGAGCTCCGCAATCCGGCGCTCCCGGGCCTTCTTGCCGAGTCGAGGCTCTGGCGGGATTCGGCTCAAACGCAGGCCCCCACCGTCGAACACCATGACGTCGTGGCCGGGCTCGGCTGTCTGGCCGCCTTCCAGGTTCGGCAGCTCGGCGTCGGCCGCCACAAGCCACAGCTCGGCGCGGGTGCGCGGTTGGCCTCGGAGCTTCTCGGCGCACCTCTGGGGATCATCGACGATGATGGCGTCCACCAAGGGTCCGAGGCGAGCCTCCATGATCCGAGCCTCGTCCACATCGAGATCCTCGAAGCGCCCCGCCAGGAGCTCTCCGTCGACGGAGTCTGCGAGGAGCAGGAGTTCGGCGGCAACGGTGCCAGCACCGCTCTCGAGGCTTCGCAGCTCCGTCTTCGACTGTTCGAGTGCGGTCTCCGCACGAGAACGCTCGGCGCGAAGCTCGTCGAGGCGGCTCTCCAGCGTCTCGAGTAGTGCACGTAGGCCGGCGGTGCTCTTTTCGAAGCCCGGAGCGTGCGTGCGGAGGCGCGTCTCGGCTGCCTCGATGACTAGCCAGCGCTCCGCGCGTTCCTCCAGTCGAGCGACGCGAGTGCGGGTGATTTCTGCGGTATGCTTGGCCTCGTGGGCGTGCCACACGGCCTTGAGCTGAAGTTCTTCGATTTGCGTGAGGTCCGTCTCGGCGGCGTGTCCGGCGCTGACCAGCTTCTCGGCGGCACTCTGTGGGTCGAGGGAGAGCCCGAGCGCCCTTCCCTGCTCGAATAGGGCTAGCTGTCGCTCGCCGAGGGCATCACATCGGAGCTTCTCGGAGCCGAGCTCCCGCGAACGTTGGCTCAGTGCTTCCCACTCATTGAGACGAGCGAGGGCGCGCCTGGCGCAGACATGTCGACCCTCCGGGTCGCGAGCCGCGGCGAGCCCTGGACCATCGAGCTGCTGCAGTGCTGCCAGGGCTTGGTCGTAATCGGCCTGGCGCTTGGCGGCGAGCTGCGCCTCGCGATCGCGGCGAGCCCGTTCGCCATCGACCGCTTCGAGCTGTGCCAGCACCTGGGCCCTGGCGTCGGCCAGCGTGTGCTCGTCGAGCCCGGGTTGACCCAGCGCTCTGCGCGCTTCGGCCAATTTCTGTTGAACGAGGCGATGCGCATGGGCCTGGCGGTGGAGCTCATCGAGCCCGGTCTGCAAATTCGCCAGGCCCTCGGCAGTCCTGCCAAAGGCCTCCGCGGCGCGCTCGCGGTCTCGGCGGGTGGCGGCGCGTGCCGCCGCGGCCTTGGCTTGGGTGTGCTGGAGCTCGCCCGCATGGCCTCGCACACCGTCGAGCTCCCGGAGTTGGTCGCGAAGGCGGGTTGCGGTCTCCCGCGCTCGGAGGATGCGGGCCTTGGCCAGGCCGGCACGTTCCATCTGTGCGCGTGCCGATGCGAGCCGGTCGGCGATGGTGCGCTGTCGGCCCTCGGCTTCGGCGGCCGAGGTCTCGAAGGCCCTCTGACGGGCTTCGGCTGACGCGAGGGCCTGCTTGACCTCTGCCACTCGGCTCGCGCTTTCGGCGGCTTCGGACCGCGTGGCGGCCTGGGCGGCGCGTGCCATGGCCAGGGCCGCCTCGTAGATCCCGCTGAGCTCGTGTTCGAGTTGGCGCGCCTCCCCCACCTCGAGCCGGGTACGTCTGCAAGTATCGAGATTCGCGCGCATTCTTCCCAGCGCGTCGCCCAGGCCCGATTCCTGTTTGAGGACGAAGGAACGAAGTTCCGACGTCAAAGCTCTCGAGATGCCGCCGGTCATGCTGGTACGCAGCATCTCGTTGAGCTTGTTGCGATCCTCGTCGCTGACGAGGCGCATCGGCGAACAGCCCAGTTCGAAGAGGGTGGCGAAGTACTCCTTGAGGGTCTTGAAGACTTTGAAGTGGGCGTCGACTCTGAGGATGTTGTTGCGGAGCTCGTCGAGGGTGGGGACTTCGTCGTGGTCAGCCCCACTCGACAGGAAGACTTCCGACAGGCGGACACCTTGCGCCACCTGGCTGATGAGGAAGGTCGTTGCGTCGACGCTTGGCTCGCTGCGTCGTTCGAGCATTACGCCGGCCACGACCCGTTCGCCATTGGGTAGATCGAGCTGCAGTGCGGCGTACGAAGGCCGACTCGGTTCCCCCAGCCGCCCCCAGATCCCCCGATCCCCACCGGTTGCGCCGGTCTCTCCAACATTGGTGAACCGTAGGCGGGCCAAGTCCGGGAGGAGCACGAGATAGGCGGCGATCATCACCGTGGTCTTGCCGGCGCCGTTCGCGCCCTCGAGGGCGGTCACGTGACGATCGAGGAGGTAGCGCTCGAAGAAGACGCCCTTCCAATTGACGAGGACTAGTGCCGACGCCTTGGCACGCGTCACCGTTTGGGTCCCTCGGTGGTGAGGCCGAGCAGGCTCCCGAGGGGGTCAGAATCCGGCGCGTCGTCGCCGTAGCTGGTGGACTCGTCGGAGGAGCTGTGCGCGGGGCTGGTCGGGTCGCCCGCACCGGCGATCGCGTTCGG
>CAYRKE010000003.1:0-6436 GCA_964424695.1 uncultured Polyangiaceae bacterium | reverse complement strand
TTTGTCGTTCGTGCCTGCGCGAGCGTTCACGTCGCCACCGGGAGCGTCGCCGGGGTCAGCGGACTGAGACGGTTCGTCGCTGGTGTCGTCGTCCGCGTCGGGGTCCCCCTCCCCTTCCCCGTCGTCGGCACTTCCCATCACGATTTCTCCATCCATGACGAGCTGCTCGAGGCTCTTTTCCGGGGACTCGGCGCTGCGAACGGGTTCTGCGAATCGCATCAGCGCGGTACGGAGGCGAAGCCGATTGCCGTCCAGCGGCTCGACGAAACCCAATGAAGCCAGCTTGCGCAGCGCTTCGGCAACGCGGTTCCGGACGGTCTCTTGGGCGACGCGCTCATCCAAGCGCTTCTTCTTCGGGTTCAGTGCCTTCACCAGGGCGGCAGGACCCATGACCCGGGCCAGATGGGCGAGCACGTCGTCGCGGGTGACCACCCCGCCACTCTCGACGGTGCAGGGATCGAGGAGGAGCAGCGCGAGCCCCTGACCGACGAGCATCTCAGCGACTGAGAGCTGGCGTCTGCCCAGCTTGTCGCCGCTCGGGAGAAGGTAGAAGTAGCCGTCGCTCTTGCGCACCAGTTCACAGCCAAATCGGCGATAGAAGACCTCGAGCTCGGCTTGTCCGTCGACCAGCAGCGCATACCAAGCTCCGTCGTCGCGATCGATGTGCCGACCGCGACGCAGTGCGAGATCCACCTCTGGGAACGACTCGTCGAGGACCACGTCACCGATACTCGTGTAGCGTGACTCCTCCATCAGGGCCTTCCTCCGCAACGGACCACATGACACTGGCTGCGCCTGGCCAGGACCTTGGGTTTCGAGGCAATGCCGCGAGGTCGGGGAAGGCGGCGACGAGATAGCTCTATCGATCGGGGCGTGAGCATTGAGGACGAGCGGGAAGAGCGGAAGCGCCAAACAGCGGCGGGGGTGGGACTGCCCCGAGGGACGACGCCCGGGAACGGGCTCCTTGCTCTACACCAATGCACGAAACCTTCCATGAGCCCGACGGCCGGTTCCTCTACGAGCCCGCCAAGGCTGCCGAAACATCGTTGCCCCCTCGCCTTGTCGAGTCAGCCGCCCCGATTTCGCGCCACGTGCCACTGCTCGATGCAGAGCTGGTCCGCGACGGGAACCCAGGGCCGCTCTGCCGTGACGAGCGGACGGGCGACCTTGGCGACGATCTCGGCGACCCGCCCCGCCACGAGGAAACGCTCCGAACCCTCGGTTTCGGCAGCGATGGCAGCGGTGAGCGAGGCAAGGTCCAGAGCACCGCGAGCGAGCTCCTCACGTACTCGCGCCTCGATGGGCGCTAAGGGATCCTCAGCGGTGGCGGGGGTCGGCTCGGGTTCGCGCTCCTTGCGCTGGCGCCGAACGGGTGGTCCGCCACCCACCAAGGTGACCTCGCGCAGGACGCGCATTGGCTCGGCGCTGGCGGTGACGAGGGAGAAGGGTCGCGCCGCGAAGCCCGCGAGTTGTTCTCGGAGGCGTTGTGTGAGAGCCCGCGTTGGATCCAGACGCACCACGTCGCGCAGATAGCGATGCACATAGTCGTAGTACTCCGACCACGCTTGCTGGCGCGCAGCGCCCCAGGCGGTGATCCTGTCGATCTGATCGATGAGGCGGCTGCCAATGGCTTCCGCTTCGGCATCCCCTGCGTCCAAGGCCAGCTCGACGATATCATGCAGACGGGACAGGAGCTCGGGGCTGTCCTTGAGGAGGATCGAGTTGAGCTCTCGAAGCGTGCAAGCCGTCGACTCGAGCAGGCTCTGACAGCGGTCGATGGCGGCGAACCAATCGGCCTCGAGCAACCTACCCATCTCGCGCTGAAACTCCTCCTGCTGGTGGTCGAGGCCCCGTTGCCGTCGCTCGATTCCATCGGTCAGATCCCCGATCGTAATGCGGAGTGGTCCGACGACGGTCTCGTTGAAGTTTCCAGTAGCGTGGGCACTCTGCGCTGCCTTGAGCACGGCGTCGAGGTTCGAAGCGAGGGTGTGGAGCAGCAGAGTCAAGCTCTCGCGCGTGAGGAAGTCCTCCTCGAGGTAGAACTCGACGATGCTGGCACCGAGGCGCGAAAGGGCGAACTCTCCAGCGCGCACCACACCAGCGCCGTCGACCCTAGCCAGGAGCCGCTGTTCCCTGAGGCGACGGATTGCGTGGGTCGCTCGCACGCGCACGCTGTCGCTTCCTGGCTCGACGAGTTCGGCGACCTCCTCGAAGACGTCGATCAGGCGTTCCTCGTCGAAGCTCGTGAGACCCGCCCCTTCGGCCCTGAGATAGAGTGCTGCGGCGAAACAGAGATCGAGTGACGATAGGTCGAGGGAGATCCTCTGCCGGGCGAGCGTCACGAGGGCGCGGTCAGGGTCGCGGTGTGATGGGGGCACGAGGGGTCCGCCCGGTGTACCCCAGTCGTTTGTCGGGCGCATGACTTGTTCGGACGCTGTTCCGGCCTTCCGAGAGCCCTCACGAGGGTCTCCGCTGAAGGGGCCGAACAGAAGGCCAGGCTTCGGCGGAGGGAGCAGGGCGGTCGGTGGTGGGTGGTCGGTGGGCGGTCGGTGGGCGGTCGGTGGGCGGTCGGTGGGCGGTGGACGGTCGGTGGGCGGTCGGTGGCGATGTTGACCACGGCCTGGTCAGAGTATGTCCGACCTCCGACGAGGGGGGCCTATACTGACCAACTGAGCAGTGATATCGGTGGGGCGTGGCTCTCGATGCACTGAATTTCAATGGCGTTGGCTCATGGGCGGCGGGATCAAGCGTTGACGGGACGCAGTTGCAGCTTTCGTCGATGTCTTCGGTGTGGCATTCGGGCGTGGCGATGGGTTCGATCCGGAAACCGGAGGCCGCTCGGCATCGTGCCGAAAGCCCCGGGCTCTGCCGCCAAGACGCGGTGGAATGGCTTTCTGGCCTACCCTCCGAGAGTGTCGACTTGATCGTCACTGATCCGGCCTACGAGTCGCTTGAGAAGCATCGCGCGATTGGGACCACCACGCGGCTCAAGCAGAGCAAGGCGTCGAGCAACGCCTGGTTCGAGATTTTCCCGAACGCCCGCTTCCCAGAACTGTTCGCCCAGGCCTACCGCGTTCTTCGTCGGGATCGGCACCTGTACCTGTTCACGGACGCCGAGACGATGTTCGTGGTGAAGCCAATGGCTGAGGCTGCGGGCTTCAAGTTCTGGAAACCCCTGGTCTGGGACAAGCAGCGCATTGGCATGGGGTACCACTACCGCTCGCGGTACGAATTCATTCTGTTCTTCGAGAAGGGGAAGCGGAAGCTTGCTGACCTCGGGGTGAGCGACATCATCACCGCGCCGAGGGTTCATCGAGGCTATCCGGCTGAGAAGCCTGTCGCGGTTTCGCGGGTTCTTGTCGAGCAAAGCACCACGCCGGGCGAGCTGGTCGTCGACCCCTTCATGGGATCGGGTTCGGTGGGGGTTGCGGCCGTCGAGTTGGGGCGCCGGTTCCGGGGCACCGACATCTGCGCCGAGGCCGTGAAGGTGGCGGCCGAACGCATTGGCGCGGCCGGGGCATGAGCCCATTGACGGTCAGGATCGGAACTGCTCGAGTCTGCCGCAATCCATGACCGGAAACGAGTATCGCCGCCTCATCGGACGCTATGTGGTGAGTGCCTACGCCAGCCGCGGTATCGAAGTGTACGAGGAGGTCAGCATTGGGACCTCCATCATCGGCAAGCGTCGCCGCGTCGACCTCGTCGTGCTGGACTCCGAGCGAAGAAGCGCGCTCGCTCTCGAGTGCAAGTACCAAGACTCGAGCGGCACCGCCGACGAGAAGATCCCCTACGCGCTTCGAGATCTCGAGGCGCTGCGTATGCCTTCCGCGATGGTCTATGCCGGGCGGGGTTTCTCGGAAGGGGTGCTTCATCTCCTACAGAGTTCGGCGCTCGCAGCCTACTGTATGCCGGGTGAGGAACTCAGCCCGGTGAGTCGGCGTCACAGTGATGCGATCGACTCGGGAACCTGGCAGCTCGACCACGTTCTGGCCCTGAACTTCGGTTGGTGGGACGTCATTCTGGACGGAAAGAAGCCCATCGCCGCTCTGGACTAGAGCATCGATCCGTCTGCCAACAGCAACGGCGCCGCCGGATCCACACCCCTTTGGAGCGAGGTTGCGGTTCCAGCGTCGCCTCTGGCGAGGTTTTCTCCCGGTTCGGTGCCCCACGGTTGCTGATTTTTCGCAGCAATCAACCGGATTGTTGCTCCAGCACCGGTCGTTTCTCCTGCCTTGGCGCTGCGGCGGACCCGCCCCGCGTCCGGGCCGACTACCGCGGGCGGAGAGCGCTCTCGGCAATTCGTCGGGGCTGCGAAGATCCCCGGAACCTGCGGGCACAGCGGCGTGTCAGTGATGCAGCAGCGACGGCAATCGGCTTCAGGCAGCCACTCCTCGCGAGACAGTCCGTGCCTGACCGAGTGCCGCTCATCCACCGCCAGGAGGCAACACATGGCACAGGCGCATTCCGACTTCGGGCTCATCCATCCGCAATTCACTCGTCCCATGGGAACCGTCATGCCCGGCGCGGTGTCGCACGACAGCGAGCCCAGGCCGCTGCGCGTTCGCGATACCTCGCCTGTCGAATCCCTTGAGATCACCGTGCTTTGGGGCAGTGACGTGGTGCACGTCACTCACCTCACGCCGCCGCGGCCTTTCCGGATCGGCGAGAGCGCCGAGCACCAGAAAGTCGACTTCGAGGTGCCTCGCGCCAAGCTGGGGGTGGTCTGGCACGGCCTTATCGGGGTGGACGGCGGTGCGGTCTACGTCGTGGTTCCCGGGGGCTCGTCCTTCACGAGCACGGCGGATGAACACGGTGGTCCGTGCGAGATTGGTGCCGATTCTCGCCTCGAGATCCTCGGTCGCGACGTCATCAGCGTTTCGCTTGGTGATCTGTGCATTCGCGTCGGCGCGGTGGCGCGTGAGAAGGCCCTTCCCAAGGCCGCAATTGGCGCGGATGCGGGGAGGATCGCCAGCTACCTTGGCGCGACTATGCTTGGCGTCGGGATCATTGCTGGATCGCTCGCCTATGCAACGCCGGCGTCGGGTCTCGTCGATGACGAGTCGATCGATCCTGAGAGGCTGTACCTGATCCAGCAGTACCTCAAGGCGTCGGCAGAGAACAACCGCCCCGCGCCTGAGACGGAAAACGTGCGGCAGGACACGGGGATGGGAGAGCACGGGAACGTCACCAATCCCGCCCGGGGCGAGAGCGGCGCAATGGGCAAGTCGACCTCCAGGGAGCGGAACCGGCGTGCTGGTGTCGAGGGCCCGGCTGACAATGCGAACCCGCAGCTGCCGAGCCGCTCAGAGGTGATCGCAGAGGCGCGTAACTACGGCCTGATTGGACTGCTCAACAGCTCCGCGTACCGCAATGCTCCAACGGTGCCCTGGGGTGACTTTGATGCCAGGGGCAACGATGAGCAGGACGCGATGGGGAACATGTTCGGCGCGACCCTAGGCGATGCATACGGGGCTGGCGGTCTCGGCCTCAGCGGAATCGGCGAAGGTGGTGGCGGCAGAGGTGACCAGATCGGGATCGAGGGCGTCTCGACCTGCACCGGTGCCATCTGCAGTGGCCAAGGCGGATACGGGCGGGGCAGCGCGCTGGGTCAACGCGGCCACAAGACTAAGGTGCCGCCCGTGCGCATGGGGACAGCTGAGGTTAGCGGGCGTCTGCCACGCGAGGTTATTCAGCGCATCGTGCGGCAGAACTACGGGCGGTTCCGCATGTGCTACGAGCAGGGCCTTGCACGCAATCCGAACCTGGAAGGTCGAGTCGCGGTGCGGTTTGCGATCGGCAGCGATGGCCGCGTGAACTACGTCTCGAACGGCGGCAGCGATCTACCGGACACCGGCGTCGTCAGCTGCGTCCTCAACGCCTACTACGGTCTCAGCTTCCCGCAGCCCGAAGGTGGCACGGTGACGGTGGTGTACCCCATCATGTTCGCTCCCCAGTGACGTCTCGGCGGGTGTCGGGCAGCTCCGTCGAGGCGGGTCCCCTTCGGCCGCGGCCGATCGTGCTGGAATCCGCGCGCAGGGCGCGCGGGCACTCGGCTAGTGGTCACGCGGGTGGTTATGGAGGGAGTGGCGGGTCTGAAGGCGAAAGGCCTCAGGCCCGCCCCGCCGGACTGCCACCGCCACCCGCCTCACCGAGGAAGGGGTGACGGCAGAGGGACGACGGGGAGCGACGCGTGGGCAGAGGGACGACGGGGAGCGGTGGTGGGGTGGCGACGCGGACCCACGGGGGCGACGCGTGGGCAGAGGGACGACGGGGGGCGACGCGGGGGCAGAGGGACGACAGATGCGGGTACACGGGGGGCGACGCGGGGGCAGAGGGACGACGGATGCGGGTTACACGGGGGGCGACGCGGGGGGCAGAGGGACGGCGGGGAGCGGTGGCGCGGTGGCGACGCGGGGGGCAGGGAGGCGGGGCGCGG
>CAYRKE010000002.1:137939-151019 GCA_964424695.1 uncultured Polyangiaceae bacterium | reverse complement strand
GTGTGAACCTGAACCTCTGCGGCAACAGCATGGTGACCGGCGCGGAGACCTGCGACGACGCCAATGATGATCCCGAGGATGGATGCGATGCATGCCAAATCCAGGCCGGCTACACCTGTCCGTTTCCCGGTGCCAAATGCATTCCGACCTGCGGTGACTCGCGCCTTCTGTCGACGGAAACCTGCGACGATGGGAACATCACCCCCAATGATGGGTGCTCCCCCGAGTGCCGCTGGGAGAAAGGTTTCGTCTGCACCGGAGAGCCGGGCGCGTACGACTGCCGGCCAACGACGTGCGGAGATGGGATTCCCGAAGGCACCGAGGGCTGCGACGATCAGAACGAAACCCTTGGCGACGGATGCACGCCTGAATGCATGGTGGAACCGACTTGCTCCCTCGGAGCCTGCAGCTCGACCTGTGGAGACGGGATCGTCGTCGGCCCCGAGGAGACGTGCGATGACGGAAACGCCGCCGGTGGCGACGGCTGCTCTGCCGCGTGCCAGGTCGAACCCGGATACGAGTGTACCCAGGCGGCTCTCCCCGACACCATGGCCGTGCCTGCGATCTATCGGGACTTCCGTGTGGGTGGGGACTTCGAGCCCGATGACGCCATGGGTCAGAACGAAGCCGTCACGGGCCTGGTCCACGAAACCCTCGACGAGGAGGGGAAGCCGGTGTTCATCGGCGCCAGCGGTGAGGGCTTCATCACCAGCGCCGCGTCCTTTGCCGAGTGGTACCGCGACGTGCCCGATACCAACAGTACGACGGCGGGCACCATGATACTGTACGCCAACGGATCTGGCGGCTACGTGAATCGCTATCGCGCCGACGGAACCCCGTATCAGTCGCTCTCGGGCCCCCAGGAGCACTGGTGCGGCACCGTGGGCCAGGAGGGCACGGACGGTGAGCCCTGCACCTACGAGTACACCGGATACTGCGACGAGCATTGGGACGAAATGCTCGAGTGCACCATCGTCGACGGCACCTACTACGGCATCTTCCTCGAGGAAGAATACGACGGCAACCCCCTGTTTTTCCCGGTCGACGAGGATCCTTTCACTCCAGCGTCGGAACGCTCCTCAGCGACCATCCCCACGCTCTACGATGGGAACTGGGGCCCGGAACCTGGTGAGCCGCTCCACAACTTCCATTTCACCAGCGAGGTGCGCTACTGGTTCGAATTCGAAGCCGGAGGTACCTACATCCTCGACTTCGTGGGCGACGACGACGTCTGGGTCTTCATCAACAACCGCCTCGCTGTCGATCTCGGTGGGATCCACACGCCGGTCCAGGGGACCATCGATATCGGTCCGAATGGCGTTGGCGCCGTTACCATCACCCAGTCGGAGGAAGCCACGGCTCGTCCCATCACCATGGACGTCGATCTGGGGCTCGAGACGGGCCACGTGTACGAGATCATCGTGTTCCAGGCTGAACGCAAGACGACAGCATCGACCTACAAGCTGACCCTCAGCGGCTTCAATCCCTCGCCCAGCGACTGCGGCCCCATCTGCGGGGACGCAGTTCTCTCGCCCGGGGAGCAATGCGACGACGGCCTGAATGCGGGAGGATATGGGGTTTGCCAACCCGGATGTGTCCGCGGCGCCTATTGTGGCGACGGGACCATCCAGACGGCCGAGGAGATCGAAGGGGCTGCCGAAGAGTGCGACAACGGCGAAAACATGAGCCCCTACGGCTCCGAAGGTTGTGCGCCCGGGTGCATCATTCCGCCGCGCTGCGGCGATGCCGAAGTGCAGGGTGCGTTCGGAGAGAACTGCGACGACGGAGTCAATGATGGCGCTTACGGCGGCTGCACTGCCCAATGCCTCCACGCTCCGTTCTGCGGTGACGGCAACACGGATACGGAGTTTGGCGAGCTTTGCGATGACGGGGCCAACGACGGAAGCTACGGCAACTGCGGCCCGGGGTGTGTGCCAGCACCAGCCTGCGGCGACGGTACGACCCAGAGCGAATATGGTGAGACCTGTGACGACGGTAACGTGGACGCCGGTGACGGCTGCAGCCCCAACTGCCGACACGAAGGGATCTGCGGCGACAACGTGCCCGACCCCGACGCGGGCGAGGAATGCGACGATGGCGTCAACGATGGCGGCTACGGCGAGTGCGCGCCCGGATGCAAGCTCGGACCGCGCTGCGGCGACCTTGTGGTGCAGGAGGAAGAGCAATGCGACGGCGGCGAGAACGCCACGGGGAACTACGGCGAGTGTGCGCCCGGTTGCGTCCTCGGCCCCTACTGCGGGGACGGTCGACTCACGCCATCCTACGAAGAGTGCGACGACGGCAACAATGACGATCGCGACGGCTGTAGCTCAGCCTGCAAGGTAGAGGTCATTGCGCCGAAATAGGCCTCCCGCCCCTCGATTGGACACCCATCAAAATGCGCGACCGTGGGTTCGACTCCGGCCGAACCAGTTGGGTAGTATCTCGCGTCGCCCCGAGCTGTCGCAATCTGCGACACTGAGACAACTGAAAGGGGCGCTCCCACCGCGCTGGCGCCCCTCGGGCTCCGTCCGCACCCCGTCCCCACCCCCGCACTTCTCGAGAAATTGGCGATCCAGAGTTGAGGAGCGGCGAAACCTGGAAGCCCGTGACGCGGGGGCACCTAGATGGCGACAACATGGCACTGCACTTGCAACGCTTCCTCGTCATGACAACCGCCTCCGTCCGAAGCGTTCAGCTGCACCGCCTCCTCCCACGTCCAGAGGATCAAGTACACCTGTACGATCACGATATCGAACGCTACTGGGATAGGCGTGAGCATCGCTTCACCGTGGAGCTTCTTCCGGGTCAGAGCTACATCGCAGAGAATGACGAGCTCCTGACCACGGTGGTGGGAACCGGGTGTTGCATCTGCGTCCGGCATCGTGAGAGCCATGTTACCGCGATGGCATCCCTGCTGCTCGACTTCGGATTCGGCGCGCTTCGGTGCGTCGAACGCTGCGTTCGCTGCCTCGAGAATCTGACGGAGGACGTCTTCGACGCCTCCGTCAGCGACGACCGTGACAGCCTCGAGGCGTGGGTCGTCCTGGGAGGCGATCTCGGCAGACTCGAAGGCGAGGACCGCAACCTTCAAGTGGGAATCGTCACGACGATACTCCTGGACATGCAGATACCGGTCTTGGAGATGTACCTGGGAGAAAGCAGGCCACTCAGCGTGAGCTTCGAGCCAAAACTCGCGAGGATGACGTTGAGCGCGCTACAGTCCCCGTCCATCATCGAGATGCGGAGGGATCTCGAGCGCATCGCGAAGCTGCGCTTCGACCAGGAGCGCTACGAGCACGAGGCCCGTCAGGAAATCGACCCGCGCCACTCGCTTGAGACCCACTGAAGCCTCCGATGCGCGAACCATTCCTTCAGTCACCCACATGCACTCAGACTCCGAATCCCCAGCCGATCCCGTGGGACGAAACGGATACGTGGCCGCCGTCGAGACTGATGAACGGTAGTCGCCGCTAGCCAGAAGGCTGCCACACTACTCGCTCAGCCAGGAATTCCGAGGCCAAGCCCAATGATGCCGAAGTCCCGAGCGAGCCGCGTTCACCTCCTCTCCGTTCTTTCCCTCCTGACCGCCATCGCGGTCGGCGCCTGCGCTGGCGCAGCGGGGCGTGCTGAAACAGGCGCCCAGTTCGGGTCGGGTTTCGCGCGCGTGCCCGCCTCCAGCGAGATCCAAAACCTCGAACGCCAGATGGCTGCGCGTGTGAACCGCGATCGAGCCAAGGCGGGCCTGAGCCCCCTCAAGTACGACGACGAGCTCAGCGAGATCGCACGCGCTCACTCCCTCGACATGCGCGATCACGGTTTCTTCGGGCACGAGTCGCCGAACACGGGAACGCTTGAGGATCGCGTATCCCGCGCCGGATACCTTGCCCTCGAGTCACGCGAAAACCTCGCAGAAGCTGCCGACGTGAGCACGGCAGAGGACAATCTCCTTGCCAGCCCAGGGCACCATGCGAACCTCATGGCGAAAACCGTCAGCCACATTGGGATCGGAATCGTGAAAGGCGGGGTCAAAGCCCCGGGCAACCTCACGATCACCCAGGTCTTCGCCGCGCCGATCGAAGCCGAGTCCCCAACCGAAGCCACGCAGAAGATCCTTGCAGCATTGACCAAAGCCCGTGTTGGCGCGGGCCGCTCACGGCTAGTGCGCAACCCCGACCTCGACGCGCTGGCAAGCCTTCAGATTGAGAAGATGCCGCGAGAACCCACGCCGGAATCCCTGGAGAGCGTCGCCACGGCTGTGACTGAGCACTTGTCCAGTCACCCCATTGAAGGCATCTCAGGCGTCGCCGTGGGAGGACAACTCTTGTGGCACAGTAGCCAGTTCGAGCCATCGAGTGCCGTCACTCGCGCAAACGTCCGCCACGTGGGACTCGCTGTCCGCGGAGTGAAGGACGAACGCGGGCGACCGCAGCTGCAGGTGCTCGTGCTGCTGGGACTCTGAGTCGACGCATGTGCTGGACGGAAAAGCCCAGAGCCCTGGACGCTCGCCAGACTTGACCCGCTCGTAACGCCCTCCCCACATCTAGACGTCTTCTTCAGGCTTCTCTCGGCTCCTTTCGGCCGCCCAGGCCAGGCACGTCCCTGACCACGCAGGCCGGCCAAAGGCTCACCGCCGCGCACCCCAGCGAACCGCGGCCGGGCCCCCTGTTCATGCTCTCTGCCACTCGAGTCTTACTCGAGCCCCGCGTCCCGACGGAATTCGTGGCACTGCCGGCATCCGCATTGAAACTCCCGACAGGTGGACCCTCGCACCGCGTAAATCTGGCATGCATTCCTGTTCGAGGGAGTGCCAAGCCACACGCAGGAGCCGTCAGCCCGCGTCGCAAAGGCCACCTGCCCGAAGTGGCCAGGTTGAATCTGCGCCGCAATGTCATCCCGACCGAGGCTGCCCCAACGAGCAAGATCCTCCGGGGAAACCAGAATACGGCCGTCGTGACCGGTTCTACAACAAGCTCCGCAAGCAAGGCAATCGGGCAGCGTCGAATTCATGACTGGCAAGTGGTACGTCGTTGCTCCCCGTACCGCTTCGACTGGCGAAGCTCAACCCCCATCCAGCATCACGGGCATCAATCTCAACGCGGACACCCGGGGCTCGGCACCGGAAGTGCCGCTGGCTCATCCCCGCGTCGATTGTCTGACGCTCGCCGAGCCGAAACCGTTTCACCCGGTTCTGCAGCACAGGGCGATCGTTGTGCTCGCCGCAAGCATTGTAGGGCGTGTGCCATCTGCTTCGCGGGTTGGGACTGATCCGTCCTACCGGGCGTGGGCGGAATTAACGCTCGTGTCGTCGCAGCCGTCGCCGTTTGAGCCAGACGCGAACGTCCGCCCACAGGGTGCTAGTTGCTCGTACATCGAGGGCCATTCAGGCACCGATCCGTTCTTGATGAAACCCAGCGCGTGCACCGACCGCCGCGCCCTTTGTGCAGTTGCTGAGCCCCAGGCGGGAACCGAGTCACGCTGCGATCGACGGTCACCGGCGTGACTCCCCCGAACAGCGTCGGTGTCACTGAATTGGCGCGCGCTCATTTGTGGCGCTACGAGGCAGTTTGGTTCTATCTTTTGGCTGTGATTGTTGGCAGCTGCTCAAGACTCGAAACCTCTCTTAACACCCCGTGTTCTCCACCGCGCCTGCGACAAGCCACGGCGTCCGACATCGAAACGCTGATCGACCTCAGACGACTCTGCGGTCATGGTGGCTTCCGGGATGGGGATGCGAGGGCGGAGCTGCAGCGACTGCTGAAAGTCTTCCCTCAGGGACAGAGCATCGTGGAGTGTGACGGACAGGTGCGAGGCAGTGTCGCGAGCGTCATCGTGGATCTCGACGACGACGGTGGTCTCGACGAGATCACCAGAGACCCAGTCGCAGCCCATGATCCGGATGGCGATACGCTCTACAGCGTGAACACCTGCCTCGACCCAAGCGCACCCGAGGCCCCAGTGAAGCAGACCCTCTGCGAGGCGCGTCGGGAGCTCTGCCGTTGGCTCAACCTCCGGCGCATCCTCGCCGCAGCTCGCACCGTCGGCTACGCGAGTCTGTCACGCTCGCTCGGACCAGAAGCGTATCTGCGCCGAGTTGCCGCGGGGGAGCTTGAAGATAGAGCTCTCAGCGCCGAACTCCGACAAGGGTTCGTCATCCGAGGCGCGCTGCGGCAATCCGCTGAAGCAAAGGGGGACTCCGAGCTGCTCGCCCGCGTCGAGTGGGAGAACCCCGACTACGAGGCCCCCATCGCCAGGTTCCCAGCGCGTTCCCGCTCCGGAGTGATGCTGCGCCCCACGGTGTCTTTGGACACCGCAGCTCGATAGGTCGCACGACATCACCCACCCTCGGCAACGTCGGGTCCAACCCCTTACTGTGTGTCGTGTCGTGAACGCCGAAGGTTACGTCGTTGCACTCGGTTCGAGTACCGACCTGGCAGCAGTTCCCCAAATCGAACTCGCCGCGGCCCGTCTGTATCCGCAGGAGGACGTACCACAGCGCATTGCGACGATTCCGACGCCCCCGGGAGCCCTGCGGCGCGCATGCGCACAACGACGCCTGTGGGTGGCGCGGCGCGGTGGTCGGGTCGTTGGGTTTGCACTTGGCGCATTCAAGGACGCCATGCCCTACCTGAGGCAGGTCGCGGTTCTTCCAGAACACGGAGGCATCGGGATTGGGTCTGCGCTCATGCGGCAGGTAATCGGTTGGGCACGACGCCGCCGAGCTCAATACCTCACGCTCGTGACGTTCCGCCACCTCCCCTTCAACGCACCGTTCTATGCTAGCCTGGGATTCGAGGAAGTGCCGCTCGCCGAGCAGGGACCAGAGCTTCGGGAGCAGCAGGCGAACGAGGCGCGCGTGGGAATCGATCCGCGCAAGCGCGTCGCGATGAGACTGCAACTGTAGCTCGACTTCGCCGAGATCGCGCCGCGCCCGGCCCCCCCCGACACCGATATCCCGTCCTCGTGGCGCGGTCGTAGTCGCGCCCCCGGAGTCGACGATGCGCATCTCGCTTCAGCAATGCCATCCCGAGAAAACGCTAGCGCCGACCCCGCGGGCCATGTGGCTACGCCAGATCGCGCTTCGTGCTTCCGGGAATGGGCGTGGGGCGAGCATCGACCATTCCGTCGTCGTCCTCGAGATCGGACTCGACTTGGCTCACAGACGACTCCTCGCTCGGCGCGGGCACAACCGAAGGAGCAACGGGACGAGCGCTCACGTTGCTGCGCCGCGGTGCACGAACGTTGGTGGGCATGTCAAATCCTTCATCGGACAAGCCGGGAACGAGCGACTGACGCTTGGCGCCCTTCTGCCCGGCTCCGGTGCGCAGACTGGTCCGGAAAAGGTCGAAGTCCTCGATCTCCCCCAACTCGAGCGGAGACAGAGTCTGCTGCAGCTTGTCCCGCAGAATGCCACCTTCCCGGCGCGCGTCGTTCACCATCGCCAGAATCCCGTCAGGCAGCTGATAGGACGAACAGATGAGTCTGAGGCGAACGCCGTCCCCCTGACTCCGGTTTCGATACACCCCGAGGTAGACGGCCGCCCCGTTCGTCGCTTCCTTGAGCTGCTCGCTCAACTCCTCCAAGACCGCAAAGGGCATGCGGGCAAGGTTCGACTCCGAAGCCTCCAGCACGACGCCGATCGTGGATACCTGCTCGAGAGAGTATCCAGCAGGCATGAGGCTGCTCGAGGAGAGCGCGCTATGAACCGACCCTACAATAGCCTTTACCTCCAGACTGTCGAGTTGATCGGAAGCGTAGTTGATCGCGCCGCCAGCCAGCAGCAGCCGACGCAAGTCTTCACCGTCCAGGGTCCGGATCGGGCGCAGATTGCTGTCGTGATTGATCTTGTTCAGCGCGTCGAGCGGTCCCACGATGACCGAATTGATCGTATCGTAGTATCGATCCATCGTGACAGAGGCATGCACCCGGGCCAGCTGGGAGTTGTCCACGAATATCCAGCCAGAGCCGCGCTGCTTCACCAACGCACTGGCCCCCCTGACGGCATTCACCTTCGCCATGCCGCTCTCGTGCTCGGTCGGCAGGGTTGCCATGACGATCAACGGAAGCTCCAAGTCTTCGAGGGTCTTGACGAGTTCGCTCGCCGATGACCCCGTTCCACCGCCAAGCCCAGCGGTGATCAGCACGACGTCGGCATCCTCGGCATGCTCGCTGACCGCTCGTCGGATCTTTTCGGCGTTTTCGCGAATGCACTCTCTGCCATAGTTGAGGTCGCCACCTGCTCCGTCGTACCCATCGATTCCCACATACAACCGATTCTCGGGAGGCAGCACGACGCGACCATTGCCATCACCGAGGGCGGACAAATCGGTGAGCGCCGTGTTGAGCGCAATCGCGCGATAGCCTAACCGAGAGAACTGAGCAGCGAGGTTGCCCCCACCCTGACCTAGGCCGACGACAGCGATATCTAGAGCACGATCCTCGAACTTCACAGGAAGCCTCCTCAGGTGACGGAAGCGCTGACAATGCAGCGAAGAGACCAAGCGTAGTGGCTCAATACCGCCACGGGCGACCCTGGTCTACGGCAGTGTTTGGGTTTCAGCACAACGACGAATGCCCCGCTGGCCTCATGGCCGCAGACAGGCACCATGACCCTTCATAGCACCAACCAGACCCGCCTGTGTGTTAAGACCTGACGTTTGGTTAGCTCTCCCAACAGTGCCCATCTGGTGGTGCCTTGGAACGTCGTGCCTTTGAGCACTGCTGTCCGAGGCAGAACCCCGGTTTCGTTCCCGTGCTTCTGGCTCATGCTTTTGGCTCATGCTTCTGGCGCCGCCGAGGCATGCCGCCCGAGGCGACGCCCCGTGGCCCCCCCCGTGGCAACACCCCCCAATGGCACAGACAGCAAGTCCCGGAAGCCACACCCCGCTGACTGCACACGGTCTCCGAACGCCCTGGAAAACCGCGCGCTCACCACAGAATCGCCGGCGCAGCGCCGCGCTAGCTCAAGCGCCTCGGACCGGCAGATGGCGCCAGCGATGGTGCATCAGAACGCCGACTAAGTCTCCGCCGCGCCAACAACTCCGCCGTTAGCCCCTGGCTTGGTGTCGGGCTGCTGCGGCCAACCTGATTGGTGAACCAAACCAAGCGCAATGCAATACTTCACCTTCGCAGCACCGAGAGGGCACCTCGAGCGCACTGCCGCCTACACCGCGCGCCGCATGCGCCGGGCGCAGTCTGAGCCATTCCGACGAAGAGACGTCCAAAGTCAAAAGCTCCCGCATGGCGAGAATCCTCCGCCCTGGAGTGTGAACACGTCCAGCTGGTGGTCGATCATTCGATCTCCGTCGAAGACAAACCGTCCACGAAACCCCCGCCCGGCAAGCAGGTGGGGAAACCACAGAGCATCGTCGGCCCACATCTCCTGGTAGGGGACAGCGCGAACCGGCGTCCAGATCGGCACCGCCTCGTCCGTCTCACGTGGCTCACCTTCATACCCCGTCGCAAGAAACACATACCCGAGCAGAGCGTACCCATCAAGGAACTGGAAGCGGAGCTCGCCGCAGCGCACCGCCCCCAGGGGGGTGATGCCAAGCTCCTCTTGCGCCTCGCGGACCGCACAATCAAGCGGAGTCTCACCAGGTTCCATCCGCCCGCCGGGGCCATTGATTTTGCCCGCACCAAGCCCCCGCTTCTTCCGGATGAGAAGGACGTCTTCACCGCGGCGCACAAACACGATGGTCGCCCGTTCGCGAGGTACCCAAGACTCCCAAGCGATTTCGGCAACGCACTGGGGGACGGCTCGATCCGGTAGAAGCACGGAGCCAAGGCTACACCGAAAATCCGCATGAGGAGACTACAATCCCAGTCGCCACCTCGAACGCGCCTCTCGGCGCTAACCACACAGTCTCAATGGCGAGCGGGTAGCGGAACCACTCCGTCTCCCTGCCAGACGCTGTCCTCGCCGCTCGGCGCGCTCCGCCCCGGCCTTGTGACGGGCGCGTCGCCGCTGCGAACACGGGGCACCTCGTCAAACCCGGCCGGATAGCACCTTGTCGAACGCGCGAGTCGAATTGTCTGGGGGCGGCACAGTGCCAGCCCCCACTCACCCAGAGCGCACCGCCAGAGTGGGCGTCCGGACGAGTGGTTCCCGCCCACGGGCGGGTGTGTCACAACGGCCCGGGTCGTCTCGTGTGGCTCTGAGCAAAACGCAACCTGTGGACGCCACGACACAGCTCCCGCCCCATTGGGCCACACGACCGCTCGAAGTAGGCCGGTCTTCGACACAGGAAGCTCCACCATGGACTCGAGTCCCGTGAACCGCGAAGTGTGCCCCGGCGCCCGAGACTCGATCGACAAACTCCCCCTCCGGGCCAAGTGCTATCGACCGTTGACCGGGTCGGCCACTGACCGAATCTCCGTACAGTCGATGATCCCAACGCCATCGCGACGGAGAACCACATCCTCGATCGCCCCGCCCATCGCGCCTGGCACGCGGAGTGCTTATCTCAATGCTTATCATGGGCGGCACAGTCAGAACACAGCACCTGTTTACTTGCGCCGCAGTGATCATCCGCGAGTTCGGACCACGGGTCTATCTCCGCTGTATTCTCAACGCCATCCTTCGACCCGGACGCACCACGTTCCTCGAATCCATCCGCCTCAGCGAATCAGGTTCGTCTGTCGGTCGAGCCGGTTCATCCGAGCCAGCGAGCGACTAGACCACCGATCAGTTCGCCAGTTTTCGCGACTCGCGGAGCCGCCGCAGCCTCGAGTGCGGGGGCGAGTCCGCTCGAAAAGGCCGAATTCCGCTCCTTGATCAATGCTCGGGTGGCCTATTGATCGCTCTGTGACCTGGCCAAGAGCACTGAATCAGATGCCACCCAGCAGCCATCGCAGAGGTCCGATCAGTCTGGTGGAGGCCCCGAGCGCCAAGAGCAGATGCACTCCCCCGCTCATCGCATAGCGCCCGACCTGCCTCTGAGTCGCGGAATGCTGTGCACCCGCCGGGCAGCCAATCGCTCCCACGACCGCACTGATACTCAGCACTCCTTCGGCGAGGGCATCGTCGGTTCGGACGGCATGGGCACGATATCAGGCGCCCGGCATAGTGGTTGCTTCGTTGACGAGAACCGCGCTCCAGAATACCGATTCGAAGTCATGCCAGAGTGTTGTCACAGCGCAGTGCTCATCATCACGCAGAGCGTCGAGGGCACCACGACCAATATCGCCAGAGCACGCATCGTGCTGACCTGTCGAGAGCCGTGCGGTCATGCCGGCCCGCACCGTGACCCCCACCGAGGCGAAACCTGGGAAGGAGAACCTGACCGAGTGACGACTCTGCTCAGACACGAGTCGGAAGAGGGTGCCCCTCGGCGCCCCTGAAACGCCCCAAGGCCCGGCGTCACAAGAGTCGGGTTGTTGGAACCGGTGTGCGCAGGCCAACCCACCCAGCCGAAGCTGACCTGCCGCAAGCAGTTTCGCGCGGTCTTGACTGGAACGGGGCGCCTGCCAGGCTGGGTTTACGCCATCTGCCTCGCTGACCATTTCGGCAGACCGCCGCGTTCGCTCCAACCACCTCGGTTCTGCCCTGGCCTGGTCCGCCCCTCGATTCCTTCCTCCCCGATCCCACTCGTGCCACTCCTTGGTTGCCATCTTCACGCAAGAAACGCCCTTGGACTCTCGCTTCTGCTGGTAGGCAGCACCGCGACCGCCTGCGGGGGCCGCTCGCAGCTCGATTTCGGCGGCGCCTGCGCCACGCACTGCGCAGGCGCGCCGAGCTCCGATAGCGCGGCAACGACTGGCAGCGGCGGGTCGGCGACACGATCAGGCGAGCCCGGGGATGGCGGAAACACGTACGGAAGCGTCGCTGGAATGGGTGGAGCCAATGGATCGACCCGCGCAGCGGGAGGCAGCCCGTCTGCGGGTTCCGGCGGGTACGCCGCCTGCGGCGATCGGGTCTGCGACGTCACCGAGAGCACTGAAGAGTGCCCAATCGATTGCCTGGGAGGCTGTGACGTTCCGGCGGATCTCACGAGCTGGGCGAACGTCGCCCCGTTCGTTTCGTCTGGAGTCGGCGCCCGCAATCGCACGTGGCTCTCTTGCTCGCCAACGGACGGGCCCGAGGTTGCCTACAGGGTAGAGTTCCCCGTTGCCGGGATTCTCAGAGTGAGCACCGAGTCCACGGCAACGCTGTTCGACACGGTGCTCGCCATTCGCTCCGGTGACTGCGATGGTCGGGAGATCGATTGCAACAACAACCAGAACCTAGAGCAAGGAGAGCTCGGTTCCAACACCACAGCGTGGCTGAATTCGCATGAGCCTGGGATCATACTGGTTGAGGCAGCCAGTGGAACAACCATCGGGCAGTTCTCACTGACACTCGAATTCGTACCCGACGTCTACGATTTCGACTTCGCGGGCACGGTGTACGGCGCCCTCGCCGGCTGCAGCACCGACCTGAGGGACGTCTGGGGACTCCACCTCATCGAAGACGAACGCGTCGAGGTAACGCTCGACACGCGCGACGCATTCGGAGCCGCGGACCTTGCTCTGCTCATCACCAATCAGACGGTTGGCGGTTCCGTTCCGATCGACGACGTTTACGAGTGTACGTACCCGCCTCCCTTCGGCGGGTGCCCATCGTTCACGTTCACCGCGCTCTCCACCGGGCCCTACACATTCACGGTCTCTCTTGGATCCGCCAGCTGCTCGTCGGATGCTGCGACATACAGCATGGAGGTTCTGCGCCAGAACGCGGCAGTTGAGCTGGAGCTTCTCGAAGACGGCTAGAACGCCCCCCCCCAGCGGAGGGGGAACCCAGTCTCCGCGAGGCACAGGCAACTCGAGCAACGAGCGGTGAGCTGAGCTTGATTTGGCCAAAACGGAGACGCCCCCCTGGCCGAGGCGGCTCCACCTCTGCCAAGACAGGAGGCCTGCCACCATCTTTCCACAGTTCCGAGCGCGGGGACAGCTGTCGCCGGTCGCGGTTCTCAGACGGCCCCACCAGGGTGCCAGTTGACTGACGCTTGGGGCGCCCGAGCCCCGAGCCCAGAGCCCCGAGCCCAGAGCCCAGAGCCCAGAGCCCAGAGCCCAGAGCCCAGAGCCCAGAGCCCAGAGCCC